>JAGAHY010000173.1 GCA_017626815.1 Bacilli bacterium
AAAATTCCTCTATTTTCATTCGATTGTATCTATTTATTCTCTTATTAAGAGATATGAGTTTTCGTTCTCTCTTGAATAGAATGCACTCCAAAAATGAGCAAATGCGAAATAGTGTGTGACATTTCATTTCGTGTATGTATCATATGGCGACCCCGGAAGGAGGTTCAAGCTATGCAAAACAATCAAACGCAACGCAAAAATGTAGTTCCTGTATTCTTCGGATGTGACCAAAGATTCACTCCATATTTTATGGTGTCCCTTGCTTCTTTGCTGGACCACGTTTCTGCGCGCAGAAAATATGAAATTCATGTTTTTCACACCGATATTAACAATGAAACCCAGGACATGATCCGCGCGATGGCCAAGCCTAATGTTTCGATTTCATTCGATAACGTTAGTGAGACCATTGATAAAATCGTCGCTAATTTGCCTATTCGTGACTATTATTCGCCTTCTACTTACTTCAGATTCGTCATTGCTCGGAATTTCCCTCAATATGACAAGGCGGTCTATATCGACTCCGACACCGTTGTCGTTGACGATGTGGCAAAGCTTTTTGATACGCCTTTAGGCAATGCTTTTGTTGCCGCCGTTCCCGAAGCGGTCATGGCCAACATCAAAGATGCGGGTGATTATTCTGAAAAAGTTCTTGGCATCAATCGTTTTAAATACTTCAATGCCGGAATGATCGTCATCAACTCCAAGCAATGGAGAGAGCGGGATGTCCTTGGGCAGTTCTTGACGCTCATCGGATACTACAATTTCGTCGTTGCCCAAGATCAGGACTATCTCAACGTCATCTGCAAGAATAAGGTTCATTACTTGCCCCGCCGTTGGAATATGGAAACCATCAAGCAGTGGAAAATCGACCGTAAACAACTTGGTATCGTCCACTATGCCTTCGCCGCCAAACCTTGGCAAAACATCAATTGCTACTATGGCGATATCTTCTGGAAATATGCTTCTCAGTTGCCTGTTTATATGCAAATTAAAGCCGATTTTGCGAAGATAACGAACGAAAGACTGGAACAGATTAACTCCGTTGTCGATAACGTTTGCAAAATTTGCCGCGAGGAAATCGCAAGAAATGATAACTTCATTCGCCGCGTTTCCACCAAAAAGGGCGCAAAGCCTCTCACCAGCGAACCCGCAATGGCGGAACTTGTTACGCGTTTGCGTGCACAAACCGCTTTAAACTAGTATCCTTTTATCATGGCAAAAGAAATCATTCCTGACACCATAGTTTTTTCCGACCCACTTCACGATGAGTTTTCCACGATGGAAATTCATTCTGATCCCATTTTGGAAGATTATAAATACATTCGTGATAACGGCTTCTTCGGAAAGATAAAACGTTTCATTTTATTCCGGGTGATTGCCAAGCCAATCGCCTGGTTTTATCTGCATTCCAAGTTTCATCATGAAATCGTTGGTAAGTGGAAACTGAAACGGTATAAGAAACAAGCCATTTTCATCTACGGCAATCATACGCAAATCATCGGCGATGCGTTAATGCCAGCATTCATTCTTTCTCCTCGCTACATTAACGTTATTGTTCATCCAAACAACATCAATATCCCGGGAATTGGTAAATTCGTGCCTCTTTTAGGGGGCCTTCCATTGCCTGGATCCTCTGGGGCAAAGGAGCATTTCACCGATGCCATAAAGAAGCGTGTGTCCCAGCATCAGCCCATCGTCATTTATCCCGAAGCCCATATTTGGCCTTACTACACCGGAATCCGTCCATTTGTCAGTGACTCGTTTACCTACCCGGTTTATTATGGCGCACCTACCTTTTGCTTCACGAACACTTACCATCAAAGAAAAAACGGAAAAGTAAGGATCCGCACGTATATTGATGGCCCATTTTTCCCCGATTATGAATCCTCTCCAAAAGAAGCCAAAGAACTTCTGCGTAATGAGGTTTATAATACGATGTGTGATCGCGCCTCGCTTTCTACATTTGAGCGCATAAAATACATTAAGAAGACCGATGATTGATTTGCTCTATTCTGGAAACGAAAAAGTATTTGACGGGGTGTTGACGTCGCTTTTATCTATCATGATGCGCGACCCGAGCAACGACGAATACCGTGTCACCATCCTTACGATGAATTTGACACGTTTAAATCCGGATTACACGCCAATATCGGACAAACT
>JAGAHY010000174.1 GCA_017626815.1 Bacilli bacterium
CTTGGCAGCAAGAAGGGCGCGATTTATGAAAACCTTGCCGCCATCGCCATCAATAAGGCGGGGCTTCCCCTCTATTATTTCTCCAAAGGGGCCGAGCATTTGGAAATCGACTTCCTCCTTGAAAGCGAAGAAGGCATCTTGCTGTTGAAAGAAAAATCCACCAACGGAAAAATGGCCGCCTCGAGAAACGTCATGGAAGGTAAGACCCCTTACCATGCTTCGCATTGCTACAAAATCATCGCGGAAAATTTCGGCAAGGGGAGTTTCTATGACACCGTCCCCCACTTTGCTTTGCCCTTCCTATTAGAAGCAATCGCCAAGATGATGAAAGAAGGCTTTGACCTAGAACCCCTAGAATTCCCAAAGATATAAAATGGCGCTGCTCGCCTAATGGACTGAACAAAAGCCCTGACCCTTAGCCAAGGTGAAGATGGATACACAAGTTCTATGGATATATTTGTCTCCTCGAAGAAGCCACTTTTCCTTGGGGAAAGGGAAAATACTTGATGCGTTGAACAGTTATAGGGGTTATGCTTCCCTTCGCCCCTAAAGGAGGCCACGCCATGACCGATAAAGAAAAAGAAATCCGCAGAACCATCGTCCTTGAACGCGCGCATAAGCTTATGGATGTCTTAGCCCAGGCCCCCCTGCTTGAAGACAACAAAGCCCGCGAAGCCGCCAACGCCGTCTATTCCTATTGCCGTCAGGCCACCGTCTTATCGCCAGAGGACGAAGAAGCCTGGGAAAGCGTCTTCCACCACGTCTTCCCCCTTCCCGAAGATGACGCTACCGCCTTTCTTAATCTCTTCAACAAACCTAGCACGAAAGCCTAAGCCACCAAAACATCGAAAAAGGCCTCAATCGCGAGGTTTTTTTCGTATCCAAAACGGGTGAAGGCCGTGCCTAGAACAAGGGAGGGATGACTTCTTTCACGATATCCTCAAGGAAGGCGTCCGCGTCGGTATAGACGACGGGATCAGGCTCGATATAGAGGTCATCCTCATACCGTTGGTTCCAGGAATAGCCGGAGGCGGAGAATTCCATGCTGGCGGAGTTGACGTTAATGACGTCAGAGGTCGCCGACTCCTCGACGACATAGACGATCTTATAGTCATAGGCGGTGAATTTGCCCGAGTCTTTTTCGTAAGTCAACGTCCCTTCGAAGTCGCCTGGCATGATGTCGTTCTCGACCAAGGCGTCGCGGAGGCTCTCCTCCTCGATCTTGAAGTGGACCAGCGTATGGCCTTCTTCGTCTTCTTCGATGCGGATGTGGTTTTTGGCGATGAAGTCGGCGAGCTCCGCATCGGTTTTGTCTGTCAAACCACGGGCCACCTCGAAATAGATGCGGTCAAGAGTTTCGCAGGTGCGTTGCCCATCGTAGAGGTTGGTATGCGCGAAGATTTCGGAGAAGGCGCGCACGGTGATGGTATCGAAGAGCAGTTTCTTATCGATGATCCCGTTAAAGGACTGCCCGGGGTTATATTCCTCGCTGGTCTTGTCTTGGTAACGCAGGGAGTTGCTCACTTGGATGGCGCCCTCCCCGAAGTTGGCGTCGAGTTGCTGGATGAAGAATTGGCTCTTCAGGGAATCAAGGGCCACCTCCTCGCCTTCGACCTCGTAATCGTAGGAGAGCAAATCGGCGGTCTGCACTAACCCATAACTGCCTTTGCCGTGAACGAGGTAATCGAAGAAATTGGGGTTTTCTAGGGAATTTACTTCGGCGTAGGCTTCTTCGTCCACTTCATAGAGGCAGCCAAACGCGCCGCCGCCGCGATAGGTGTAAAAGCGCGTCCCCTGCTCCTCATCTTCAACCGTCCTCGCGAAGACGTTATAGTCCTGCAGGAAGAAGGAAGTGAACATCTTGGTGTAAATCGGAGAAAGGTCTTGCTTTTGCAGCAAGGCCTTGAGCTCGTTGACCCCTTCTTCCCCCGTGGGGGCATTCCCGCAGGAAGCAAGCGCGAGGACAAAGGGCAAGAAGAAGATGGGGAATAATTTCTTTTCCATGGCTTATTTGGCGATGATGACGTCGCGTTTATGGCGGTCGGAGGCGAAGCAGACGCTTTCTTTCTTGTGGTCGCGTTGGATTTTATCCTTGCCGCTATTATCGAGGGCGAAGTATTCGTAATAAGCCCAGTATTCGCAACGGTGGTACGGCTTCTTCGAATAGGATTTCATGGAGATGTTGTATTTGCGGTTCACGGGCATGAACAACTCCATCTTCTCCTCGGTCACGTAGGAATAGTAGCCCGCGGCGTAACCGGTATCGCAGCTGCGGATGTCGCTTTTGCCGAGGTAATGGCCATCGATGTTGATGACGCGAGTGCCTTTTTTGCTTTCTAAGCGTAAGCCGATGTCGTTATAGCCGAAGAATTTCATGCGGCCAAAGTCGGCGTTATTCATGAAGGTGACCTCGCGGATCTTGTCGGCGTCGGATTTGCCTTCGTTATAGGCGTCGACATAGTAGCTATCCTGGGAGGCGAGGTGGGCGAAGACGAAGTCCGGATAATGGTTCTGCATGACGTAGGTGGCGTAGCCCGCGAAGGAGAAGAGTTCGTTCGGGCGCTCCCAATACACATCGAACATCGGCCCGGCGAGGACGGAAAGAAGTTTGCCGAGCTCTTTGCCGATGTC
>JAGAHY010000175.1 GCA_017626815.1 Bacilli bacterium
GGGATTGCACCTCATCAGCAAAGAAATCCTCGCAAAACGAGGACTTCTAAGTTGCTTGGACTATTACTTGAGTTGAACCGCCGTATGCCGAACGGCACGTACGGTGGTGTGAGAGGGGCTACTCGCTAGCCCCTACTCGATCTCAAAATCGGCAAGAATATCTCTGTTCTGCGCATTATTTTCGATTTTTACCTGCAAAAACCTCTTCTTTGTAGATGACATAGAGATTCTCTTTCCTTCCCCTAAAATGTTGAAATAGGACTAAATTTGCCATCTATAGACGGACGTTATTGGCGTAAAAGATATAGCCGTTATAATCAGCGGAAAGGGGAGGGGACCGATGAAGACATACTGTGGAATCGATTGCTGCAAAGACTGTGAGAAATTAGCGGAATGCGGTGGCTGCGAACGCTGCCACGGGCATCCTTTTGGTGGCAGCTGCGTCGCGGAGAGAAACCAAGACTTCCTAGGGCTGAAGGCTCATCTCATCGACGAAATCAATGCGCTTGGCATTAAGGGGCTTGCCGTCAACGACCTTAACCTATTAAGCGGCGCTTATGTGAATCTTTCCTATCCTCTAGATAACGGTACTACGGTTAAGTTTTTAAACGATAACGACATCTATTTTGGTAACCAAGTTGAACAGGATGGCTCGGAACGTTGCTATGGCGTGGTCGCGAATGAAGACTTCATCCTCGTCTGCGAGTATGACTGTGGCGGCGCCGACCCCGAGATCGTTTTGTACAAGCGAAGATAAAACCAGATTCTGCACGATTAGCAGTTATTTCTGTTGAATAAACTGAATTTAACGGGGTTTTGCCGTGTTTTTTTGAGTAATACAAAAGAATTATTGGCATAATCTCTCCATAGGCCTTCCCATGAGATTCAACATCTTTTCGTTTGGCATTGGGTTTACAGCACGGAAAGGGAACGCTCTCTGAGGCGTTGGATTATCCTGCCCTGTTTGTCGGAAATAAACGAGAGCGTCACAGGCCAAAGAGACGTGCAACTAACGGGGTACTCAATCCCGCTCAGCGTGGACCAACGACTCTTTTTAGCTTGGTACTCATCCTCAGCATTGCCCATCCAATCTGCCATCAAAATTGTGCAAAGTGCCAAAACCGGACAAGGCGTTCTTGAAACAACTTCGCACTTAAATATCGGTATCTGATATTCGACTATCAGCTTACCCTTGTCAGCACATTTTCGCGCCCGCTTTTTTGATACATTTAGCGCGCTAGGCCTGCCCACGCGGGGTTTTATTAGGAGCGCTTCCTTTGCGGGACAAAGGCAATCGTCGATACCACTCCGTTGGCTACCATAACAATCTCACAAGGAGTGATTAAACAATGAAAAAGAAGAACCTTCTTCTCTCAGCATGGGCCATCACCACGATGGTTTCCTGTGGCACCCCCACCAATCCAAGCAGCAGTCTTTCCAGTTCCATAATGGACTCGATCAACACTACTGAATCCCATGATGCCGATTACGAGGCAAAGCACGAAGCCTATGAGCTTTATGTAGCCGAAGCCAAAGCCAATAACGAGACCCCCATGACCTACGAGGAATGGCTGGAAAGCATCCGCGGTGAGAAGGGCGACAAAGGCGAGAAGGGTGATGACGGTAAATCCGCCTATGAAATCTACTGCGAATCCCACCCGGATTACCAAGGCAACGAAGACCAGTGGCTCGACGACCTCGTCAACGGCAGGCTCGCCGACAAGGAAACCCACACCGTCACCTTTGACACGGGCGATGGGTCCGAGGTCGCCTCTCAGGAAGTCGAGGAGGGACAGAAGGCCAGCAAACCTGAAACTCCAACGAGGACTGGCTACATATTCGTGGACTGGGTCGACGAAAACGGCGACCATTGGGTCTTCAACGGCTTCTGCATCACCGACGACATCGTCCTCACGGCTGTTTGGCAACGCGAGACCTATACCGTCACCTTCACCAACAACGACGGATCCGTCCTCTATCGAACAATTGCCTATTACGGCGACGAGGTGTCGTATCCCTACACCGCGCCGGCCTACGCAAACCCGGACGAGCAGTATACCTATGTCTTCGCCGGCTGGGACAAGGAGGACTTCACGATAACCGGAAACACCGTCTTCGTCGCCCAGTACGTCTACGGCCACATGTACACCTTCATCGACCAGGAAGGCAACATCATCCACCAAGAGTTGGTGGACAAGGGCGTTACCCCGGACTACATGTCCACTATCCCCGAATATACGGGTACAGTCGAGACGGACTCCGACGGCATCGAATACGATTACTTCTTCGCCGGCTGGCGGATTGAGGCAGAGCTGCCCAACGCCACCGTTGTTCGGGCAGTCTTTGACAAATCGACTAAGGGGCTGAGGCTTACCGGGAATAAAGGCTCCGACCTCTCTACCATTGTTTCCTACAGTGTCACTGGCTACAGGGGGGCTTCCAAGGAAGTGATCATTCCTTCGGTTTACGACGGAAAGCCGGTCACCTCAATCGGGGAATATGCGTTCTACGACTTCTACGACTGCTCCTCCCTGACCAGCGTCGAAATCCCCGAAAGCGTCACCTCGATCGGGGGCGGCGCGTTCTCCCGCTGCTCCTCCCTGACCAGCGTCACCATCCCCGGTAGCGTCACCTCGATCGGGGAATCCGCGTTCAATGGCTGCTCCTCCCTGACCAGCGTCGAAATCCCGGGCAGCGTCGCCTCCATCGGGGACTACGCGTTCCATAACTGCTCCTCCCTGACCAGCGTCACCATCCTCGACGGCGTCGCCTCGATCGGGGACTACGCGTTCACCGGCTGCTCCTCCCTGACCGGCGCCCTCGTCATCCCAGAGAGCGTCACATCGATTGGCCAATACGCGTTCTGGGCCTGCTCTTCCCTGACCAGCGTCACCATCCCCGAAAGCGTCACCTCGATCGGGGACGGCGCGTTCCAATACTGTCCCTCCCTGACCGGTGCCATCGTCATCCCGGAGGGCGTCACATCGATTGGCCAATACGCGTTCTGGGGCTGCTCCTCCCTGACCAGCGTCACCATCCCCGAAAGCGTCACCTCGATCGGGGGCGGCGCGTTCTCCGGCTGCTCCAAACTGACCAGCGTCATCATCAACGAGGGAGTCACATCGATTGGCGCAGAAGCGTTCTCCGGCTGCTCCTCCCTGGCTAACGTCGTCATTCCGAGCAGTGTCACTTCAATTGGGAACAGCGCATTCTGCGACTGTTCCAAACTGACGAATGTCACAATCCCCGAGGGAGTCCTCTCGATCGAGAGACGGGCATTCGGATACTGCCCCTCCCTGACGAGTATCGTTATCCCAAGTAGCGTCACCTCGATCCAAGGAGAGGCGTTCGACGGCTGCTCCTCCCTGACGGACATTTTCTATCTTGGCACCGAGAGTTCCTTGGACTATAGTGACTCTCGTCTCCGCTATTATTCCGAAACTAAGCCTGAATCGAATTACGGTTCCTATTGGCATTACGTCGATGGCGAGCCAACGGTTTGGCAGGAAGAAGACTAATGTTCTTTCGGCTTGAACCATTCATCTCTGGCTAAGTAGAAAAAGGGCATCCTCATCATGGGGCTGCCCTTTTTGGGTGGGGTAAAATGACTAGAATAAGTGGATGTTAAGAGAACGACACGGTTTTTGAATAATACCTCACCTTTGATGATTTGCGGAAAATCAATGCAGATTTAAGAGGATTTCTTATTATACGTCCTAGGGTCCCCGTTTATTTCTCACATAAATATTTGGGTTTTGGGCTTTGTCGGGCAATCGTAAATTCTTTGGTATCCGCAATTAATATGACCTTATGGCCGTCTGGTGGCGGCTTGTCTTTTAATATCCCTGCGGCGGATAACCGCGGAGGTAAGCACTATGGAGATAATAGAGATGACGGGCGAGTATAGGTCGTCGCCAGGGTGAGCTACGACCTATACTCGCCCGAGTACAAGTGGGGGGATGGTCCTCGAATGGGCCAACTCCGGCTCGAGCCAGAAAGGCTTCGCCCGCGAGAAGGGCATACCGGACACGACGTTCTCCGGTTGGGTTAAAAAATGAAGGGTGGAAGGCTGCCCCGGGCTGACGTTCCCGTCTTCGATGCTGCCGTCGGTGCTCAAGGGGCTGCTCTCGGGGGCGGCCTCGTGACGTGGGGATGCGGCGCTGACCCGGAAATCGTTTTGTACAAGCGAAGATAAAACCAGATTCTGCACGATTCACGATTCGTTTTGTGGAACCGTTTTAACTCGAGGGTATTTCTCCGTGTTTTTTGGCAATGCAAAGAAACTATAGGCATAATCGTCTACATAAGCGGTTCCACGGGATAGTCTTACGAGTTTTTCCCGATTGCAACCTTTCTGATTAGGATAAGCCTATGAATTAGAATGATTTTTTCCATGTCGCTGGACACGGGACTCGCTTTTTGCGCACCGACATATGCCTGGGGCAAGAGTAACGCGGAATGGTAATTTATCCTCAGTGATGGACTGTTGTCTTTGCTTTGGTTCAACTTATCTTTCTGAACTCATTATGTGACGGAGCCATACACTTCCTGTTTTAGTAAATCCGAAGCACTGAATTGAAAAGACGCTTTTGATTTCGCACTGGGTCTCTAACGTTTTCACGAATTGCGGCATGAAGACTTTTGCACTTCGCGCGCGAAACGCGCGATATAAGTCGTCCAACATGTGTGCGAATTTTACGCAAAGTATCAGATAGTGATGCCGTTCCCCGAACCGCTTTCCCGCAGCCAAACAGCGGATGCTATATTAGCGGATGAGGATTACTAAAATTCTCATAATAGGCCCCGAAAGGAATACCCTGCTTTTGCAACATGGGGCCAAGCAAAAGCAAGGTGAAAGTGTATGGGAATAACGAAAAAACAAACGCGCCATCGTTGGCTTGCGCTGGCCGCTTTGTCCATCGCACTCGCTTCGTGCGGATGCACGCCGGCATCGAGTACAGGCGAAGCTAGCGTACAGCCTTCAGCCCCTGAAATTTCGAATGTGGACAAGGACATCTATGCCATCTATGACCTCTATCTTGAGGAAACAAAAAACTTGGGCAATACTCCTCTTTCCTACGAAGAGTGGCTGAACTCGATTAAGGGAGATCCTGGCGAAACTCCTTACATCGGTAAAAATGGCAATTGGTGGATCGGTGATAAGGATACTCATGTCTCTGCGACGGGCCCTCAAGGCGAAAAAGGAGACCGTGGCATCATGGGAAGCAAGGGCGATCCCGGCGACAAAGGCGACAAAGGTGACCCCGGCGCCCCCGGGCAAGACGGTCAAACGCCGCATATCGGCGAAAATGGTAACTGGTGGATTGGCGATCAAGACACCGGCATCGCAGCCACCGGCGCCCAAGGCGAAAAGGGCGACAAGGGCGACAAAGGGGATACCGGCGACAAGGGCGACAAAGGCGACCCCGGCGCCGCTGGCCAAGACGGCCAAACGCCACATATCGGCCAAAATGGCAATTGGTGGATCGGCCAAACTGATACCGGTGTCGCCGCGACCGGAGCCGCTGGCGCTAATGGCCAAGATGGCAAGAACGGTGCCGATGGAAAAGACGGTAAAGACGCTGACCTTTATGGCGTAACTTTCACCGTTACTTTTGACGTTAAGGGTGGTGTTCTCCCAGATGGTTGCGCCGATGTTGTGGAGGTCGCTGCGCTTCATACTATTGAACTACCCATTCCAACCAGAGAACACTTTGTTTTCACTGGCTGGTTTACCGGTGACACGGTTAACGATGGGCAGTTTACTAACGCCACTCCAGTAAGCAAGAATCTGACTTTATACGCGCGATGGAAAACGGAACAAAAGTTCTCCGTCACATTACGTGATGGTGATAGTGTACTCGCTGTTACGGAATATTACGCGGGTGCTGAACTCGATGAGCCTGCGATTCCGACGAAGACGGACTATACTTCAACGGGCTGGTATCTCGATCCCGAACTAACGAATCGTGCCACTTTCCCTATGACAATTACGGAAAATATCACGCTGTATGCCGGCTATGCGGATGCTTATTATTCCATATATTTCAAGGAAGGAGATTCCAGCATACTGAATCCTGTCACTTACAAAGCGGGCACCTCTGTTGTCTCTTTACCCGAGGCGACTAAGACGTATTCCAATTTCTTGGGCTGGTATTTGGACGCGGATCTTACCGAACCAATCTCTTTACCGTATGAAATTCATCACGATACAGTCCTTTACGCTTCCTTCCAGGCTCAAAAGGTCACGCTTACTTATGACTATAATTACAGCGAAGGCGGCGGACCTAAGTACACGGAAACGTATGATGCGGGTACTTACCTAAGTTCTTTAAGAAGCCCAACTCGCACTGGCTACATTTTCGACGGTTGGTATCGTAACGGTGTCAAGAAAACGTCGTTGACCATCGTAGAGAACACCACCTTGGTGGCCAGGTGGACTTACGACGCCAGCGACATCCTTATGTTCGAGGGCGGCACCGTCTACGCCAAGAGCACGAGCATCAGCGGCGAGATTGTCATCCCCTCGACGTGGAATGGCGTCACCATCACGGCCATCAAATCCGCTGGCTTTGTCGGCTGCAACCAGATTACGAAAATCGTCGTTCCGAGTACCGTTAGCTCGATTCCTAGCGGATGCTTTGCGGGATGCACGGCCTTAACGGAAATGGAACTACCCTTCATCGGGACTTCGGCGACTGCGAGCGGATCAAATGGCAATTTCGGCAAGCTGTTCGGCACCTCAAGTTATTCTGGCACCACAGTGTGCACACAGCACTACGATTCCTATTCTTCCACTACTAATAAGTTTTATATCCCAAGCGGGCTGCAAACAGTTCGCATCACTGACGCCACGAGAGTCCCCGACTGGGCTTTTGAAAATATAAGCATGATTAGAAAGGTAACTCTCAACGATGGCGTTACATCTTGTGGGGTTAGTGCATTTAATGGTTGCACTTCTTTAACCGAATTCGATGGACTTCAGGACGTCAGTGGCATTGGCGATTATGCATTCTGCGATTGCACTCGCCTTAGTGGATTTACCCTTGGTAGCCGTGTTACCACAATCGGGGAAGGTGCATTCATTCGTTGCAAGAGCTTGACGTCGCTAAATCTGCCTTCAACCATTTCCGTAATTAAAGCAAATGCGTTCTTTGGATGCACGGCGTTAAGCCGTCTTGGTTCTAATGTAGAGGGAAGTTTTGTTATACCAAAATCCGTAACTTCGATTGGCAGATGGGCGTTTGGGGCCTGCACAAGAATGACCTATTACGAAGCCCCTTTTATCGGCGTCAATGCAGCCGCGACCGGGCAAAATGGTAATATAGGCACGCTTTTCAGTGACTCTAGTTCTGATGGTACCACTCTGTGCACACAGCACTACGATTCCTATTCTTCCACTACCAATAAATTTTATATCCCAAGCGGGCTGCAAACAGTTCGCATCACTGACGCCACGAGAGTCCCCGACTGGGCTTTTGAAAATACGCATGACGTCATTCGAACCATATATATTAATTCAATGGCTCAGTATTCCGTTGGGACAAATGCGTTCAATAATGCAGCGTCCCCGACGTATTTCTAAAGTCTTTCAAAAAGATTTCCCTATATCACGTTAGAAGTGCGGTGAGGACTTAACGTCACTCCGCTTCATTAGGAAAAACGAGAGGTCCATGCCTCAAAGCTGAAGTCTATTCGACATCGGTGACGAGGAGTAGGCCTCTCGGTTTTCTATGTGTTGGTATAAGCTTGGGATACAATGCCATGAGCGCTCCTTTAGTCAAAACGGGAAACGCTGTTTAAACCAATCGACGGGGGCTCTATGCTTAGCAGGATAAGCGGGCCACGTAGGTTACTCGCTTTTGTCATATAGAACAGACGGCCAAGTTACGATCAAAAGGTGTAGTGGTGGCCTCGCCAAAAACGCCTTATTAGGTTCCTTTAAACTTGTATAGTTGGCATAAATTAGACAAAAAAACTGGCTTCTGCAGACTTTTCAGCAATAGAATCTCTGATTAACACTTAGATACGCCGAGATTTGTTATCGTCTCTCTGTTTCTCCTGCCTGGCTATTGGTGATGCAAAATTCCTTTATTCCGTCAAACTTTCTTATCAAGAAAAAACGCTAAAAAGGGAGCGCACATTTGATATTGCTTTGTTTCTAGGACTTTTGTTTGTTGTATGCTATCAGTTTTCAATAGAGTGCTGGCTCTTGCAAAAGGAAAAGCATCTGGCTAGCTGTCCTTATAAAAGCGTTTTCTATCTTTAGCGTCGGACCCGTCACTGGATGAATTTATGAGTTGCGACGATGTTAGCGCCGCTTGTCCCGCTTCCACCGTTATAGCCACTAACTCCCCAATACCTACTGCCTTTTCCACCTTGCCCTGCGCCGCCCCCATAAATGGCCAAATCAAACGCAGGGATATCGGAAATTATGGTAGTGCACTCTATTCCATTTCCGCCATTTCCGCCATGGCCACCGTCATACGCGCCATCAATGCCGGTTTTTGCATCGCCACCTTTTTCACCTGACCCACCTTCGATGCATAAACGCCCGTTGCCGGTGAACGAAACATTGCCGGATAATTGCATCGCGGAAGCGCCATTCATTCCATCTCTCCCGTCGGATCCGTAGAACAACTGCAACGTTTTGTCCACGAGATCTAAGAGACTCATACTTATTTGACCGATTAAGTTTGATGTCTCCGTCATATAGCCATCTAGACCTTTGGTAATTAAAACGTGTGCGGAGTAAACCATCATAGCTCCGCCTAATAAATAACTTAATAACGGACTTGCGGCAGGAACAACGGCGACTCCAAAACCAGTTTCTATCGCGCAGACTTTGGTCAACGCTGCGTGTATTCCCAATATCCCGAGATCCATAATGTGGTTTTCCATTACGTCCTCGGCGTAACTCTTTAAAGTTTCGTAAGAAGAAACTTCATCCTCTGTCGGGTTGACTGTCCCACTAGAAAGAGCCGAGTCCCCGCTGACGTGAAAAGTAATGTCTTCCTCGGAAAAACTGATAAAAACGGGCATTCTTTTTTGTGTATAGAGACGGACATCGTCAAGATAAATATCTAACGGTTTGCTTCGAGGGGGGACGATGATAAACATCTCCCCTTGATTAATGGCGTCATCGTAATGATAAAAGCGGACGGCGTCGTCGTTGGGATTAACAATATAAGTTTTATTATCAATCTCATTGATATTGACTTGTTGGGCTGCGCTTTTCTGTAACGGTTGCTTTTTCAACGCAAGACTGCCGATACGAGTTGTTCCATCTCCCAGTATATCGTATTTGGTCCCACTCGACGTGGCGACGTAATCCCCGAGCGCTATATATTTCCCTTCGGATTTGATTCCTAATTCCGGTATTGAAAACGAATCGTGTGTGATATCCTCAACGTAAGCAAGCCTTCCGGCGTGGGCAATCAAAACTGTGCGCCGTGGCGCGGGGACAGATCCGTTGCAACTAGCCAAAAGCATTGGAAAAAGAAGAAAAGATAGAATGCTGATTTTCATATTAGGCCCCCAAAAACTCGCTAAATGGCTTAATGACGGCATTGTCGTTAGATGCGCGTAGCAAGCTTGTGAATTTGCCAGAAGGGTCATCAATAAAGAACAGGACTGTTTTTCCTGACCAAAGCTCGACGTATTCAAAAACAGCTTGCGGATCGATTTTTCGAATGGCGATGGCGTATAAACTGATTCCGGCAACAAAGGTGACTTCTTGACCGTCTCCGAGGCTCTTGGCATCATAGACACCGTCAAATAATACGGTTTCTACTTCATCACTCATTTCGAGAAAAGCCACTTGGTTTCGCGCAAGGACTTTGATGCCTTTATCATCAAAAGATGGCGTAAAAGTCCAGTTTTTCATTTCCTTAGCACGTTCCTCCAACCCTTCTGGCACAACCGTTTGGCCACCGGCGTCGCCATATCTATAGATAAAGTTATTGTGACTAAGCGTGGCTTGCCTGGTGTAGGGTGCATTGACCATTCCGGATATATTGATCAAACGGATTGAAGATGCAAAGGAAGCACTTTCGCTGGTGAATCTGAAAGCGCAGGTGCCTCCACCATCTCCTGTAGCTTTAATCGGGATTGTTACTTGTTGTGCTATCCCGTTGCAAGTGACTTCAAAAACACCGACGGCATCAATAAAGGAGTAGGAGTATTCAACCTCCTCCGTTTTGAAGCCGAAATTACTATAGAATTCCTTCTCGAGGACGCGAGCATATGGTTTCGCAGCAAAACCGGCGTAGACAACGTAACTCGATAAGTACATCCCCGACTTGTCATCATATTTATAGCCTTCAACCTTTTTTTCTTCTGCGTTTTCGGCGCTATAGCCGCCTCCGATGTAGACAGAAAGAAATCTGCTGAAGGTACTGCTTTCCAATTCATATGTGCCTGGGTCGATGTTTTGATATGTATTGTGTTTCTCTCCGCAGCTTGCCAAGCAGCTTAAGGCAGCCACTAAAGCGGCGATTCTATTTATTCTCCGTCGCATTTTTATTTCCCCCGTTACCGATATTGTCTATAAGCTGTTTTCGCTTTTCGTTATATTCTTCTTCGGAGATGAGGCCCTTAGCTTTTAACTCCTCTAGTTGTTCAAATGCGGCTACCTGATTGTCTTTTCTTACTTTTGGCTTTATGGGGTTCGCCTTCCAATATTCCGAGCGCTTTTTGTAACCGGGGATCCAGATACCCTTGCGCATTAACAAGGTGAAAATGGCCGCAAGGAATAATAATATGGACATCATCTGCGAAGGGCTGATGACGACACCTGTAGCGCCACGGTCGTCGCCCCTAAAGAATTCGAGAATGAAGCGCCAAACCGAATATGCGAAGCCGTATATTTCGAAGTCATATACCCGTGTTTTTTTCGGCAGAACAAGCATGATAATTGCTAAAATCCCATCAAATCCCGCCTCAAATAACTGGGTTGGAAGAACAGGGAGGGAGGCCAGCCCTTCCAAATTCATGTCTGGATACCTTGTTGCGGCGGCCGACCCAAATGGATAACGAACGCCGATTGGTAAATCGGTGACTGCTCCATAGCAGCATCCGCCGAAAAAACAACCTACTCTGCCAAAAGCATGTCCTATGACAATTCCCGGAAGCAAATAAGAAATGAATTCAAATTCTTTGCCCCTTCCTGCTGGCACAAAAAAATGTATGAGAACCCAAAGAACTGGGAATAAACCCAAAACACCGCCAAGCCATGTTATTCCTCCAAAATGGAAACTGCCTTCCTCGATTGAATGAAAAATGGAATCGAAAAGAAGAGCGGAGACATATAAAGCAATTAATGCTGGGACGGAGATCAAGGTTAGTCGAATGAGCGTTTCATTACTCACATGTTCGCGGTGCTTGAGAATGAAAAAACTAGTTAGCGCAAAGGCAACTATGCCAACAAACACAAAAAGCCCATAAAAAGGAATGACGAAATTACCAAACTGAATAGCGTTTGGAATAATGCTAATTCCGGAGTTCATCTCTCTTTGCTCCCTTGTGTTGAGTAGGACCAAGTGTAAGATCTAACGCTTGATCTGTAGGTATATTTAGCTCTTTTCTCGATTTTATAGCGATTGGCACCGGTGATATCAAAATCTTTGGATTCCTGCCAGTTGCCATCCGCGAAGATGTTAACGATTAGTTTTCCTTCGACAGCGGAACAACTAGTCGAATAAGTGAGGATGATTTCTCCGCGACTTAGCGTTATGTCAACATCAATATCAGACGGAATTAATGTTACTCTGTCGGGGTAAGGGGATATTATGCCATCCACATCGGCTTTTCCTGTTGTAATTAAATCAAACAGACAATTTTGCTGCGCGTTCTCGCACCTTAAGAGGAATGTGCCCGGTGCTAAAAAGACATGGCCGCAGTCGGTCGTACATATGTCGACATAACAACTCGCAAGGAAAAGAAGCGGTACGACCGGAATCCATATTAGCCCTAAGAGTTTGCGTTTCATTGAACGATGACCTTCCGAACAAGTTTTGTTCCAGTAACTTGCACCTTGGCACTAGATGCTTGATCAGGCGAGGTAAGCGTGGTATCAAAACTACCATAATAAGTGCCAGGAGAATACGCCCCTACCAAATCTCCGTTTGTTTCTTCCATGCGCCAGGTGGAGCTATAGGCCCCTCCTCCAGATATGTTAGTTTTGACTTCAGCCCAGCTGACAACGCAAACAAAATTAATCTCAATTGCAAGGCGATATTCTCCTATGCTTTGATCCATCTGAGCATAGAGCCGATAGGTATAGTCATTTTCATGTATTGGTACAAACTCATAGACCTCTTTTTTGAATTCCTGTTTGTCAGGTGTTTCATACCAGCTGCACCTAAAGCATGAACAGCCAAAAAGAGATATGTTACTACAATCATGATCATCGGGCGCACTGCACGGAGAAATGCCCGTCGCACACGGATACCATGCACACTGAACTCTATCCGTATTTAATACGATTCCCTTCATGCAATCTGCATTTGGAATCTGGTAACAATAAATTGAGTGCGTTGTGCACCCTATGATTACCATAGTAGTTGCGCCGACGGCGACCACGCCCCCAGCTATCCCAAGAATTAAAGCTACTTTTCCTCGACGCATTTTTCCTACTCCTTAGCCACCTTTGCAAGACCGAATAGATCTGATTTAAGCATAGGCTGTACCTCCATATTGCTGGACGCCAAATGCGGATTTTTTGGTAAGCGGTCTTTTGGTAACTTGAAAGATAACTTATGATAATCCGCAGGAAATAAAGCGAAATTAGCAATTTTAGACACAGTATCAGCTTTCGATGCTTTAATGTTAAATTCCATAATTTATGCCTCTAAATGGGGGTTAGTCGACGCTTTTGATTATGCGAACTCCCTTAATGTCTCGCCGATAAGCGGGCGCACGCGCTTTTTGGTGTATGCTTCTTTATCGCGCCGCGAACTCCGTTTCTAATTCGGTCTTTGTGAGTAAACCTGCTTTAAATTTAAGAAAGGAAATGGCGGGGCTTAAAAGTAGTGATGTGGCGTTAAATCTTTGCGACTCGAGTAATGCTGATTAATTACAACCATAATTACTCAATAAGGACGAACGGCTCTATTTGGGGCAGCTGCTTAAGAGATAATAAACACCCGTGCTCCGTTTATACTTCAACGTGTATTCGGGATGATAGGTCTGCAGATAGACCCGGATGTCTTGTTTATAACGGTCAAAGGACGGTTTGCTGATCTTGAATTCTTCCTCTACTGTCTTCCGATAAAACTTATGTTCTGCAAGCAGCTTATCGAGGCAAAACAAAAGTGCCATGCTTTTCATTGTTCCCATCTTTTGGTTTCTCCTTGCGTGTAATTCGAAGAGTGTTTGGAAACATTTCCTGGCCGTGGGCCTTTGGTACCGACAATATAGTGTTTTATCGGAAAATTTATTCAATGAAATCGGATGGATACCGACTAAAAGAAAACGGAGTTCATGTTGAAATATCCCTGTTTTGCGACGTTTTCAGGAACTAAAGCATCAGATAATAAGACTGATTTTTCTTTGATTTTGGAAAAGAAAGATGATGAAGCGCTTCCTCTTTTTCGCCGTAATGGTAAAGTTTATGGAAACGGGGGCAACGCATGGAAAGTCCGCTGAAGTCTTTTCGAAGGTCTAGTGGTTTGACTCAAAAGGAAGTCGCATCGTTGTTAGGGTACTCCGAACAATTGGTTTCCATCTGGGAACGGGGTGCCTCTTTTCCTGATGCGTCTGCCTGGAGCAATATCTGCAAAATTTATCACATCTCTTTATCGACCTTGCTTTTGGGGACGGCGCCTGCCGGGGGTCCGCAGGTGGACATGGATTTCGATGGGCCGTCCTTTAGCCTTCGTTTGCTGCAACTACGCAAAGCCAGAGGCCTCGCCCAAACCGAAGTCGCGGAAGCTTTGGGCATCAACGCAAAGACCATCATCAGCTTTGAGAAGGGGAAGTCGTTACCTTCACATAAGACGTTTCTTTCTCTCTGCGATTTCTATTCCGTTTCCCCCGAGGAACTTTACTATGGGATAAAGATAGAGAAAGATTCCATAGTAGAAGAACAACCGCCTAACTTAAGGCCAAAAATCCCATTTTCACTGCAGATCGCGATTTATTCTCTGCTGCCTGTGTTTCTTTTGACCCTTTTTCTTCCTTTGCTATTGCCAGTTTCTTCTTCCGGTATCAGCGGGGTCAATGAACCAATCACCCTAAATCCCAATATCGGCGGAGAGACCATTTCCTCGTTGGGCGAGGAATCTACTCCAGGCGAACTTCCGAATGAGAATCATCCCACGAATATCACGCAGCTAAGTGCAAGCTTACCCTTTGGAGACGAAGTGCATGCCCACCTCATCGGGAAAGATGGGAATTACTTAGAAAGCATTCCTCTTCCTTATGGGGAGGAGCCTCACTTTGAGTTTTGTCTGGATAACGTTCTTGATGAAGCGTCCCATATCGCCTATGTCTTCCAGGGGTTTGAGGAGGTTGATGGCCCGTGTTATACCGACTTTGAACTACACGCCAAATATAAGGAGGTCCCCTTAGACGATTATCGTTCCTGTCTTTATGAATTCTGTTTCACCTCCGATGGCGAAGGGCTCATGCTGAATCGCTTTTTGGGGGAGACGGCGGAACGATATGAGATTCCTTCCTCCCTTCTTGGATATCCCGTCCGCGAATTGAATTTCACTTTGCCTGAGGATATCGCCGTAAAGGAACTGCTTATCCCCGATACCGTCACTAGGATTCGGTGTCCGATCATCGTCAATTCGCAGACCTTGATCAGCGTGCAGTTAAGTGAACGGCTTGAAGTCGTGGACAATTATATTGCTCCTTCTTGTCCAAACCTGAATTATACCAACGTCGAAAACATCATCTACCTCGGCAGCAAAACCAACCCGTTCCTTTATTGCGCTTGCACGGAATCCTTTGACGGGACGATAACCTTTTCTTCGCGTTGCCGCATCGTTAATCTCATGCAGAGTTTCGAGCCGCTAGAAAAGGTTATCTTGCCTAAGTCTGTATCTTATCTTTCTCGGTCCTTTCTGCAGGCTTTTCTGCGTTCACCCGCTTTCGAAGTAGAGGCGGGTAACCCGTATTTACACATGGAGGAAGGATGTCTTATCGATAACCGCGATGCTTCCCTAATCGCGGTCAACCAAGGGGTTTCTTCTCTTCCTCAGGGCATTCGGCGCATCCAAGAACACGCGTTAAACAATTTTGTCGGGGAAAGGCTATCGTTGCCTTCTTCCTTAGAAGTTATCGAAGGTAGCCTATCTGAAGTTAAAAGCAACGTGCAACACGTCGATGTTGGCGCTTCTTTTCGTAGTCTCCATCATGAAGCCTTCCGGAACTTCCCTAATATAATAGGAATAGAAGTAGATCCCGAGAATGAGGCATTTGAATCTTATGAAGACGCGCTTTATTCCAAAGGGAAACAACGCCTCTTCGTTTACCCAAGCAAATGCGAGAGGGAAATCTTCGTTTCCCTAGAGGATACCAAAAGCGTCGGCAGGTTTTGCTTTAGCCAAACCGCCAACCTAAAGCAAGTAAGAATCTTTCCTGCCACATTAGAACAAGCTTCCGTGCTTGGAGAGCATTGCTTCTCTTCCTGTCTAGAGCTCGAACTAGCGGAGATCAATGTCTCCCAAATTGGCAACAGCGCGTTCTACGATTGCCCAAAACTAAAAAAGGTAGTCCTCGGGAAGGGGCTTATCCATATGGAAGCGGCCGCTTTTGAGGGATGCCTGGGATTAGAAAGCGTGTACTACCGCGGCAATGAGAACGAGTGGAAGGCCATCTGCTCCGAGGGAGATCCATTTTACCCCAATACGCCGAAAATATTCTTCCTTGGCTAAGAACACGCAAGAAAAGACCACGGTTGTTTTCCATCGGTGCGAACTTCAAACGACCCTAAATAGAGATAACATACGCTGGCGACATATCGTAGCAATATTGCAAAAACGTTATCAAATATCCGTGTTTTGCATGTGTTTTCCTGATTTTTCGGTTTTTGACGGACAGTTATTTTGTATTTCTTGGTTGAAGTGGGGCCTTGGCTGAGTATAATAATCGAGCGCGTGGGTCCGTAGCTCATCTGGGAGAGCGCCTCGTTCGCAACGAGGAGGTAGCCGGTTCGATCCCGGTCGGATCCACCATTTTTTGTTGTTTTTGTCGTCGTCCAAATCCACTTATCCAAAGTTGGACAAACGGCAGCTTAAGATAAGAGGTTCCTTCTGGGGCCTTTTTTCGTCTTTGAACTCGCCGACCTCCTCGTCACATCGTAGTGGATGAAATATCAAAACTTTGATAAAATATTATCATACGGAGGTAACAACATGACTATTCTTCCATCGGCTTCTTTACGAAACCAATACAGCGAAATCTCCGAACGTTGCAAAGCAACAGGAGAACCAATCTTTCTGACAAAAAACGGCGAGGGCGATCTTGTCGTTATGTCTATAGAGGCCTACGAAAAGAAGGAAGCTCTCCTAGCCTTGAAAGAACGGCTCCTAGACATTGAGCTAGAGCAGAGAAACGGCGCGAAATACTATAGTTTGGACGAACTCGATTCCGCGTTGAAAAGGATTGTCGGTTAATGGTTCAATTCAAGATTTCGATTGCGCAGAGGGCGTTTTCCAGCATCAGCGAACACGTGCTTTTTGCTCGGAACGTCTCTTTAGAAGCGGCGAAGGAGCTATATGAGGAAACCATGACCTCGCTTCGCTCCTTATCATCGTTTCCGGAAAGACACCCCGAAATACAAGATTTGAGGATTGCCGGCGCCCGCGTCCGGAAAATGTCGATTCACAACGGACGCTATGTTGTCTTATATAAAGTCGATGGCGATACGGTGGTCATCTATGATGTCGTCGATTCGCGAAAGGACAACTCGATTCTAAAATTGTAGGGAACGCCGATTATGGGAAACTGGAATGAAAAAGCCGAAGAAATCATGAAAGAAAGGTTTGGCCGCGATAGCGTGATTTCGCTCGCCACCGCGGTTAGCGGCACACCTTATGTGCGGCCCGTGAACGCCTATTACGAGGGCGGATCCTTTTACGTCATTACGTATGCCCTATCTAGAAAGATGGACCAAATCAAGGAAAACGATATCGTCGCAATTTCCGGTGAATGGTTTTCCGGACACGGGAGAGCAATCAACCTTGGCTATTTTGGAAAAGATAACAACGCTGCTATTGCAGGGGAATTGAAGAAAGCCTTCGACGAGTGGATTGACAATGGTCACATGAACTTAAACGACAAAAACACAATCATCTTAGAAATTAAGATAATCGACGCTGTATTAATGTCCCATGGAGTCAGATACGAGCTTTAAGGGCATGTGGATGAAGGAAAACACGACAAAATGGTGGGTAGAGTTATTTAGACAATCACGTTTGCCGCCGTCATCCAAATCCGATCGTCCTCAGTTGGACAAAACGGATCGACCTCGCCAGTTTGAATAGAAGTCGTCAGAAATGGCGGCTTTTTCATGTCTCGAACTCGCCGACCTCCTCGTTGCGAAATATGGTAAAAAAACCATATATCTTCTTGAAAATATGGTGTAAAAGCCATAAAATATTAACGAATCCAAAGGAGGTAGTTCATATGCCACCAATCAGTGTGTTTTATGGAATCATCATCATGATGTATTTGAGAGACAAAGAACATAACCCTCCCCATATCCATGCCTTTTATGGAGATGACGCTGCTACTTTTTATATCTCTAACGGCGAGATTTATGAAGGGTCTTTTCCTAACAGGGCAAAGAAGATGGTCAAAGAATTTGTCCTAAAATATCAAAAAGAACTGTCGGACATGTGGGAAACCGGCAAGTATATGAAACTGAAAGGACTTGAGTAATATGTTCGTCAAAGCCATCAACGTTAGATTTTTAGAGGGTACAAGTCTCGAAATGACCTTCCAAGATGGGAAGATCGTTCGTTATGACATGGCCAGAATGTTTTCAAAATTTCCTCAGCTAGGAGAATTAAAGACTAACAGAGCTTTGTTTGAAAGAGGGCGCCTTGACCCGGGCGGTTATGGCGTCATCTGGAACGACGACTTGGATTTTGATGCCATGAGCATTTACGAATGTGGCGAAGTAGTGGGATATTCGGAAACGACTATTAATCAGCAAATCGGATTGCTGCTGGCCAAGACGAGGGAAGAAATGAATCTTACGCAGGTCGAATTGTCCAAGAAATCCCATATTGATCAAGGGGACATTTCGAAAATCGAAAAAGGGTTAGGGAATCCGACGATAGCAAAGATAAGTAAGCTCTTTAAGGCGTTAGGGAAAAGCATCTCGTTGACATTGCTATGAAAGGAACGGATATGGAGCAAATACATTTGGAAAGGGTTGTTTGGGATAATTGCGATGACGTCACTAAACTTCACGTCGAAAAGGAGCAAAAGGCTTTGTTGCGCCTAATGCCGACAGCCTTATAGACGCATACTTCGCAACGACGGAAATAGGGATTAAGGTATATCCGTTTGGAATCTATTACGGCAAGAAGCCAGTTGGATTTCTAATGGTCGCATATGATTGCCCCTGGGCGACGCAATACTACGGGTTGCCTAAAAAGTATTACTACATCTGGAGATTCATGATCGATAGGAGATACCAAAAGCAGGGCTTCGGCAAAGAAGCGTTGCGTCTTGCGATAAAGTTTGTCAAAACGTTCCCTTGCGGAGAGTCGAAAGCGTGTTGGCTCTCTTACGAACCGGAAAACGAGGTTGCTAGGAAGCTATATCTCAAGGCTGGCTTCGTCGAGAGATTGGACCTTTATAAAGAAGACATGGAGATTCCTGCTATATTTGAGTTGTGACTAGAGAACAAGGCTGAAGGCCGGGCGTAATAGCTCGGCTTTCCGTGTGACGGGCATCGTCACGGGCCTGCGGTGAAAGTCCGTATCGGACGGCCATAAGGTCATATTAATTGCGGATACAACCCGTTGCGAACGAACGAGCGAATAACCCCTTTCCCATCGCGAAGCAAAAAGACCGCGGCCTTTTGCTTTTATAGAACGTCAGTTGGGGTTATCCAAACAGCTATCGATGAAGGCCATTCTTTTATGAAGGGAATCTATGGTTACCTGAGCTTCTTTATGGGAATCATATCCATGATAGGTTCCCTTCGTGTCGTTCAACGAAACATAAAGTCCGCGATTCGCGAGTTTGTAATAAAGCTCCATTCCCTCATCGTGTAAGCAATCGTATTCGGCTAATTCGATATATGTCTTTGGGAAATTCGATAAATCTTTCCTCAGCGGGGAAAGGTACTTTTTGTCGCCCAGATAATATTTCCACATCTTTCGATTGCTTTTGTTGTTCCATATCGGCGTGTCGTCGTATTTTTTCATCGAATCCGTGTTCATCGCATTGTCCACGACTGGGTATAAAAGCAATAATCCGCGAGGCTCTATCTGATTCTCGTCTCTTATTTTAAAAAAGGTATCAATCACCAAAGACCCTCCTGCGGAATCGCCCATCATGATGATTTTGCTTCGGTCGATTTTCAATTCTTCGGAGTGATCGAGCAGGTATTTATAAACATCGAAGCATTGATTGATTTGATGGGGGAATTTGTGCATTGGGGTCAAATCATAATCGATGCTGATGACCCGGCACCCTTTCTTGACGGCCATTTCTTCTTCGCTTTGATACATCACTTTGGATTCCCTGAACATGAATCCGCCGCCGTGGATATAGAAAATGCAGGGGGCGTCTTTGCCCAACAATTCGCGGGGAGAGACGACGTGGAACCTGGTCCTACCGACTTTATAATCGTTTACGATGACGCGTTTTTTATTAAAACCACGCGGGGACAGTTTCGCAAAAAACGAACCAAAAAATACTACCCAACGGTTGATCGGAGCTACAAAATTGCTCCCTTTGATTAATTCCTTATCGATATTGAATTTACCCACCATTCTTAAACCTGATATTCCTTAATCTGAGTTTGCCTTTCCCGGATAATTCTAGGCCCAAATAGGCTTTGTTTTGGAATCTGAAGCTGCGATATGCAATATGGGTGCCATCGCGGATGTTATCAATGAACACTCCATCTGGCCCGCTATTGATAAATGGGTTTTTATATCTCTTATTAAAGCCGCTATTCTTTGCAAAATAAGGCTTCTTTCCATATAGGCTCGAACAAATCTGGGCCGGATAAATGCCATCTGCCAAAAGGGCACCCAGCGGAGAAGAGGTCATCCTCGATTGAATGATATTTCCGTTTATGTCAAAACAAACTTTTTCAAGGCACGCTTGTCTGCTATAGGAAGTGTTGTGGGTTTGCCGATGATAGAAAACGAAATATTGCCCGTTGATGCATTCGATGGATCCGTGGTTGTTGCCAAGCGGAAAAGCAGGATTCTTAAGCGTTCTATTATCGATTCCGACATCACCATTCGAAATGATTCTTCCTTGGAATTTATAGCCTTTGTTTGGGCATTTGCTCATCGCATAACACAATTCGTGATTGTGCCATGACGAATAAATAAAATAATAAATACCGTTAATTTTCCTAATGGAATTCGCTTCAAAGAAGGGGTGCTCTTTGAACTCGTCTTTTTCTTGAGCTTGCGTGATCGTTTCAAAAATCTCGCTGTCAATGGTCAGCATATCGTCTTTCAAAACACAATTGAAAGCACCCATCTTGATGTCTTTGCTTTTGAACATCTTTAACGAGATCCTATCGATGATGAACTTTGGCAAGTGGTATATTTCCCATGGGTAATAAGCGCCGAAATACAATCTTATGATCCCGTCGTCATCCAGTAAGGCTGGGTCGAAATTGATGTATTCCCCAATCAATATGTTGCCGTTACGATCTTTGACATGACCATAAAAATGGAAACCCCGGTCTGGATAATCGCTTACGGCAACCGATATCGGTTGGTTATACCCATCGGCCCCTTTATATCCCGCCAAACAGTAATATAAGTAGTAGCGGCCATCTTTTCCTTTGACGCAGTCTGGCGCATAACCGCTATAACCTTCCTTGAAATAGGGGTCTTCCCTAAAGTGATAGGCAACCCCGGGAGATGTCCAGTTGCTTAAATCGTCAATCGGCGCTGAAAATACCTCATATTCCAATAGGCAAAACGAATCTCCTCTTTCCTTGTCATGGCTTCCATAAAGATAGATACGATTACCAAAAACACGGGGCTCGCCATCAGGAATATATTTATCCAAAGGCAAAAACGGGTTATAACAGGTGGCCTTGTGCATTTTTATATAAGCCTTCTTTTTCTTGTCGGCCTATTCGCCTCGCTTTATCTCATACATGACGATGTCGTTTGTATGGATGGTAGAAACGATCCTATTTCCATTCGCCTCTATCTTTTGACCTCTTAAGGCCGTCTTTTCCTTGATGTCTTCGATTTGGGTGCGGTTGATCGTGGAGGGCGAGCCCATCTCCACCCACATCTTCTTCGGGTTGGCATGGTCATCGTCAATGCGATACTCCACGATTTCTGCTGGTTCGAAAGGCAGTTCTATTTCGAAATCATAGGACTGGTCTTTGCCATATACGAAGTCTTGGTTGTAGATAACGATCTGATAGTTCCCTTCGTCGTCCTTGAAAACTGCGTATTCGATATCTTCGTTCGTGATCTCTAACTTCAGCCGATTTTCATAAAGCATGCTCATGATCTTGAATGCCCAGAAATTGGGTTTGGCGATATTGTTTTGGGTCACGATCCCATAGCTCCCGCAGAACGGCTTTTGCAGATAATGGTTTTCCTCAAAGATATCGGACACGCACCAAAAACTGCTGCCGGCGATGGCGGGGTTTAAATCCAACGCGGTTTTGATCGCGAAGGCACTGGAATACTTTTCA
This sequence comes from Bacilli bacterium, assembly GCA_017626815.1. Classification (GTDB taxonomy): domain Bacteria; phylum Bacillota_I; class Bacilli_A; order RFN20; family CAG-826; genus Alloenteromonas. The sequence goes on from JAGAHY010000175.1 coordinate 21,878, forward strand.
TCGTGAACCGGGGCGCCGAAAACCGCCATCGAATTCCATTCGGTGATGAATAGGGGCAGGCCGCTCACTTCTTCCAACGCGTTCTTGTCCATGGCGTTGAAGGTTCCTTTCTTCCAGGTCTTGCAGATCTCCGGATAGAAGAAATATTCGCAAAGCGTCTCGCCGATCCCCACGCCGTTTTTGGCGTTCCTTTTGGTGATCGGGAACATCTTCAGCGCGTTTTTCACCGTGAGCATGTTCCCAAAGGCGTCGCCTGTATAATGGTGGGTGGAAACAAAATCGCAAGGAACGTTGTTTGCTTTGCAGTAATCGACGAAATCCTTGAGCCACTTGCATGCGCTGGTAGAGGGGCCTCCGACCCTTAGATTGCCATCGACCTCCTTAATGGCTTTGACGGTGGAGACATATAATTTGAAATAATCCTTTTGCTTGCCGTTGAAGAAGATCCCCAAATCGGGTTCGTTCCATATTTCAAAATACCAGGATTCAACCTCCTCTTTTCCGAATTCACCGATTAAATAATGGATGAATTCCTTCACGAAATGCTCCCACTTCGAAAGACTCTTGGGCATGCAAATATTGTTTTTGTATTTGAGTCCGGTCTTCTTTCCTTTCGCCAAAGCGCTGGGCATGAACGATATTTCCACGAACGGTTTGAACCCCGCGTCCAGGACGTTGTGGTAAACGTCGCCAACCTGTTGGAAGTTGATTTCATAGATGTCTTTTGTATGCGGTATCGCGGATAGGGGCTTATAGTCGCTCATCCTTTGGTAGGTGAGCATATCGTCATCAAAGATGCCGTGGAATCTGAGATACTGAAAGCCCAATTCGTCATGAACGTATTTCAGCTGCTCGAATAGGTCTTTCCTATGCAGCTGAAACGCGTGGTCGCAGCCGAGGCCAAACCGCCAATTCTCGCTCTTTTTGATCCACTCCCCATTTAAGTCAAAGCGAATTCTCTTCATAACGTCCTCCTTTAAAACCGATTTCCAATAAAGTGATGTTTCCTTTTCCGATATATTCCAGATATAACGGCTTAACGCCCTGGAATCCCGCTTTTATTTCATAGGTCCGATAAACAGAAGAATCCTCGATGAGCATATAGGCATCGTTTTCTCCATCGCTCACCCTGATTTTCCCTTTATTCCCTTTCAACGAAACGAGTATTGTTTCATCGCCTTTGAAATCAAAATACTTGTAGCCGACGACAAAGCCGTTTTTGATGTTTTTGATGACGTATTGATCGCCTTCTTTGGCAAACATCGCCTCATCGAGCTTCGTTTTTCTCTTTTTATGGAAAATATTGCAGGCCAAGAAACTGGAATACCTTCCTTCGGCGATGAATGGTTTGCCGTCAATTCCCGTTGAAGTGATTTCCACTTGGGGGATTCTGCCGTCTTCGCCGATTTCGATTGGCTCCGCGCAGGCTTGGCGAGAGAAGTTCGAGTTTCTCGTCAGGCGATGATAGAAAACGTACCACCGATCATCGATGCGTTCGATGGAGCCGTGGATCGTGCCCCCGAAGGCTTTTGCCTTTTTGTTCCCCTGATAGCCGATATCGCTATTGGAGATGATGACGCCTTGATAGCGGAAGTCCCGATCCGGATATCGGCTGGTCGCATACGCCAATTCATTGTTTTCCCCGCTGGAATAGATCAGATAATAAAGATCATTGATCTTGCGGATTGAGGGGGCTTCATAAAACGGGTGATGATATAGTTCGCTATTTTTATCCGCCGTGGTTTTGCTGTCCAGCACCGGTATTGGCCCTCTTTTAACCGTGTACATATCGTCTTCCAATTCGACGAAGGCGCAAGACAAAATGCTCGGTTTGGTGTTTTTGATCTCATCCGTGTCTCTTTGAAGCAACTTCGAGAGAACGAAATCGAATAAAGGAGATAGCAATCTGCCGCGGAAATCCCTTCCCAATCCCCAACCATAATATAGGTAAATATGGCCGTGATCATTGATCGCGCACGGGTCATTGGTCAGATATCTCAACAAAGGGGTGCCATCTTGGTTGACCAAGTCGTGGAGATAAGCAAATGGACCATCGGGTTGTTCGCTTACCGCAACCGCCATCGGGCCAAACGGCTTTGTGTTCGGGCCGGCGGCGAAATAATAGAGGTAATAACGCCCGTCGTTTCCCTTGACGCAATCGGGGGCGTAATAGTCCACCAGCTTGCCGTTTTTGCTTCGCGGATCCTGATCTTTCCGATAAATGATCCCGTGGTTCTTCCAGTTCGATAAATCATGGGTAGGGGCGCTGTATAGGGTGTAATCCAGCATACAAAAACGGGTGCCATCTTCTTGGTCGTGGCTGCCGTATAAATAGATGCGGTCAGCGAAAACATGCGGTTCGCCATCGGGGATATATTCATGGAACGGGAACAATGGATTGGGCATTTCGCTACCTCCTTTTAAAACTCGTTGAAAGCATGGCGGCCGCTGGAAAGCTCGATTTCTCGCGCGTTGGGCAAAATCAACAAGCAGCGGGTGGAAACCGGCACCAGGACGCGGACATCCTTCTTTTTCATATCGCAACTGACTTCAATTTGCCCATATGGCGAATCGAAGCGAAGCTCGGTTTTGTCCAACAGCCTGTTTCTCAAATCGATTCTGAACTTCTTGTATCCGCCTTCGATCGGAGTAAGCCCACCCACTCTTTTGAAGATGAAATCGCCCACCGAGCCATACGAATAATGATTGAAGGAGACCATGCCGCCTTCATCGTCTTCATGGGCCAAACCGAGATTGATGGAATCGTCTTCCCTAATCGCGTCCCATCTCTCCCAAATCGATGTCGCGCCCTTTCTGATCTGGTATAGCCAAGAAGGATAGGTGTCTTGCAAGAGCAGCCTCCTCGCGGTTTCGGCCTCCCCGTGGTCATATAAGGCGAATAGAAGCTGAGGGGTGCCGGGAAATCCCGTGGAAAGATGGTAATTGTTTTCTTTGACAAGTTCCGCCAAGCGCTGAGCCATATATCTTTTTTTCGGCTCATCGATCCTTAGGAAGGATAAGGCTAAAGCGTATCCACTTTGGAATTCGTAATGCAGTTGCCCTTTTTCGTCCAAAAACTTCTCCTCAAACGCTTTCGATATGTTTTCGTATAGCCTGTCGTAATAAGTCGCGTCTTTTTCATACCCTAATATCGCGGCCACTTTCGACAATATGTGCGCAGAGTTCGCGTAATAGCATGTGGCGATCCACGGCCCCTTATGGGTCCATTGCTTGAACTCCTCGTTCGGGGCGCACCAATCCCCGAATTGGAATGGGTATTTCAAAATATGGCGGCCGGCTTTGGTGAATGAGAAAAGCCTGGCCCAAAACCTTTCGGCATCCACGAATTTCTTCATGTGGGGATATTGTCTTCTCAATAAGCCGATATCCCCTCTCGATCGATAGGTTTCGTATGGCACCAATACGGCCGCATCCCCCCAAACTGAGGTGGCGAAATTCGGAACGCCGGCTTTGTCGTAAGGGATCGTCCATCTGATTCCCCCGCCTTTGGATTGGCTGGCATTCATATCGATGAGCCACTTGTCGAAGAACCTGGACATATCGAAGACAAAGCACCCGGTCGAGGCGAAAATGGCGATATCCCCCGTCCATCCCATTCTTTCATCCCGTTGAGGGCAATCGGTGGGGATGTCGACGAAATTGCTTCTCCCGCTCCAATAGATGTTTTGGATGAGCCGATTGATGTCTTTGTCGGAGGTGACCACCTGCCCGGTATTAGGCAGATCGCTGCTTAAGACCAAACCTTTGACTTTGATGTTTTCTTTTGCGATGCCGGAAATCGATATGTATCGAAATCCCATATAGGAGAACAAAGGGCTGTATTTTTGCGGGCCTTTTTTGCAAATATAAACCACTCTCGCCTTCGCGCTTCTTAACGGTCTGGTAAAAACGTCGCCGTCTTTTAGAACTTCCGCGTGCCTGATCTCTATCTCCTGCCCCGCGGACGCTTCCAAGATCTCTATTTCCACGACCCCGGCGAAATTTTGTCCGAAATCATAGATGAGCCTACGATCTATCTCGTGAAGGTATTTGGCTTCCAGCGTATCGATAGCCTTAACCGGCGCGCCATATTCCTGGATCAGTTTGACTTTGCCGGGGGCTTTATATACCTCCGCCTTTTCGAATTGGATGGCTCTTTCCCTGGCGTCATAGATTTCGCCGTCGTAAAAATCCGCGAACTTAAGATGATAGTCGGTCGCTATTTCCCAAGATTCATCGGAGCCAATGGCTTCCTTTGATCCATCCGCGTATTCGATAATCAGCTCAAACAGCAGCTTTTGGGTGTCACTGTAAATGGCGTTTTTCCTCGCGTAGGTGAACGCGCCAACCGCCCAGCCGGGGGCGACGATGACTTCCAAAACGTTTCGCCCCATCGTCAAATCGATGTTGCGGTAAGTGAGATATTGGATTTGATGGCGATAATCGGTGAAACCTGGGGCGAAATAGGAATCCCCGATTCTCCTATGGTTGACGAAGAGCTGATTGATCCCAATGGAGGTCAGGTGAACATAAGCGCTTTTGATGGCCTTGCTGACCTCTATTTCCTTTTTGAGCAGCAGGGGAGGTGGGGAAGACTTCTCGGGGATATCGACGGTTTTCCCGATCCATTTCCCCACCCACGGATCATCCAGCTTTGCTGTATAAAAGGATATTTCCTTATGATCGGCTTCGCCTGAATCGCTTGTCGCATGCAAAGACAGGGAATAACGGGTGTCGCTTTTGAAAAGCACCCCTTCGATCGGGATCATGACCTGATTCCCGTCGAATCGATTTCCAGACCGGTAAACTCTTTGGCCGCCTTCGAAAAGTTCGTAACGATAGCTTTCTAGAGCTGCGCCATTTCGATCCGAGGTCAAGGAAAAGGATAGATGCGGGGTCTTCACGTCGGTGATGACACCGTCTCCTTTGTTCTCAATCAAGAGTCTATCTATCTGAAACATGGCTACTCTTTCTTGTTTTTACGCGCTAATTTCTTCGCTTCCTTTTCTTCTTTTTTCCTTGCGATTTTGGCTTGTTTGTCTAAGTACTTTTGGTTTTCGACTTCGAAATCCAGGCCCTTTTTCTCGCAACGCTCTTTCAAATCTAAAATGCGATTCTCTTCTCTTTCCTTTTCGAATTGCTCCTCTTCTTGCTTCGCCAAAACTTCGGGATCGATCCATTCCTTGCCTTCCGCGAGGCACTTTTCTTTCTTCCTCGCCAAAATCGTTTCGTTGATCGTCTTCATTTTCTTTTCGACATCGACGAACGGCAGCGTTGAAACCGCCAGAACCGCCAAGATGATGTCAAAGAGGTAAAAGCTCATAACGATAAAGTTGATGACTGTGGTGGAAGGAGTGACCCCTTCCTTATCGACGAATCCCAGTTGCAAAAGCCCCGACTCATAGCCGCCTGCAAAGGGGGCGTAAATGATATTCTGCAAAGCAAATACGATGCCGGTTCCCAATAAGCCCTCTAAGCGATATCCCGTTTTCGCCTCGATGCTGTCGAATGCGTAATAGAGCAGCGTGGTGAACACATAAGAATTGGGGATCATGCCCAAATTGCGCAAGAACCCTGCCCCGACGGCCACATAGGGGTTGGAAGGGAATATCCATCCGAATACGGATCCGACCAATACGCAGATATAGCCGGCGATCGTGACGTTTTTGATTCCGAACTTCTTCGCCAACGGGTAAATCGCTATCGCGCCGATTCCGACGGGCGAGCCGGCCGCGACCATGTATAAGGTATACATAAGCGGCTTATTCTCCCCGTCAAGAAGGTACTTGATATAGAAATACTGCACATTCCCGCCTTTGAAGTTATCACAGATGCCAATCATCGTGATGATTAGGGTGACGATGATGTAGTACTTATTTGTGAATAGGGCTTTGAGCTGCTCCTTGATCGGGATCTTATTCGTGTTTTCCTCTTCTTTGATGTCTTCTTCCACGATCCTTTCCTTGGTGTAATAGAACTCCAAGAAAATCAAAGGGATGGATGCGATGGAGAGGGAAATCATCAACAGCGCGTAGCCGTTGATGTCTTTATCGAGCCAATACGGCAATATGACATTATTGACCACCAGGCCGATGATGATGCCGGAAATAATCGTCCAGCTGACTTTTCTGACAAAGTTAAGCCTATATTTTTCCGAGGGGGATCTCGTGGATACCGAGACGATATTGTCGCGGAAGATATTGAAATAGACGACCGTTAAGACGTGATAGGTGATGAATACGATGAAGAAGTAATACCAATACGCTCCGCCCATCGGGTTGCCGGGGAAGAGGAACACGAGGAAGCCACACGCCAAGGTAATGAAACCAAAGATCGGATAGAGCGGCCTGAATCTTCCGTTTTTCGATTTGCTTCTCGAAATAAAGAACGAAATCAATAAGCTGGAGACGACCGACAAAATCTTAACGATTGTCATGATAATGCCGTATATCTTGCCCATTTGATTGACCATGTCGATATTTTCGGCGCCATAAAGCAATCCGGTTTGCTGGGTGAAGAATTTCTCCACCAGCGCGGCGATCGTGTTGACGATAAAGATCAAGCCAAGCGGCCCAATAAGGTGTCCGAGGATTTTTTCTTTTGTGGAAACGGTCCTCGTTTTGACCCTGCTCTCAAATAGCTTGGAAATAGAAAAACCCTTCTTCGTCTGTTCCATATTAAAGTTTCTCCCCGTTGGTTTTTATGATTTCGCTGTAGTGATAGCCAGATTTTTTAATGGTTCGATCCAGCGTTTCGTAATCGACGTAAACCAAGCCGAATCGCGGCTCATATCCTTCTGCCCATTCGAAATTATCGAGGAACGACCAGTAATGGTATCCCCTGATGTCGATGCCATCTTCAACCGCCTTTTTCACGTAATGGATATATTCATCCATGAAAGCGATTCTCTTCTCGTCGTTGACCTCGCCATCGATCAAAACATCGTTGTCGCACATTCCGTTTTCGGTGATGATCAGCGGGAGCTTGTATCTTTCGTAAATGAACTTTGAGGTCCAATACAAGGTCCTCCCATCAATCACCCAGTCCAAGGAATTGGTTTTCAGATTCGACTTATCGACCTTCCCGTTTCCCCAAGGGGAATAATTGAAAGCCTCATAGTTATTGATCGCCATGAAGTCGAAATCGGTTTTAATCTTTTTGGCGAAGCGATTGCTGACATGATAAATGAGGTAGGAGCTGGCCCCTTTGCCTGATAGGACCGGATCGAAATACAGCCGATTATTCATCGCGCCCATCCCTTTGTAAAAGGAATCGTGTCTGGCTTTCTCCACGCTTTTCGGATCGTTTTCATTTTCGGGAATATAGGCGCCGGAGCCAAACGATAAGCCGATAAGCGGTTTGGTTTTCGCATAGGCCCTGATCGTATCTACAGCCCGTTTGTTGGCCAACATAAAATGCCTCAGCAAGCGGGAAAAGCGGAATATGACCCTTTTGAATGGGGCATGAACGCAGGTCACATAGCCGTTCATCAGGAAACATTGGGGTTCGTTGAACGTCAGCCAATACTTCACCCGATCGGAGAAAGCATCGACGACGACTTTGACGTATTCATTGAACAAGTCGACGATTTTCCGATTCATCCAACCCTGGTATTTTGCTTCGATCCACCAAGGCAAATCCCAGTGATATAACGTGACCATCGGCTCGATGCCATTCTTCTTCAATTCGTCGATCAAGGAAGAATAGAAAGCCAATCCCTTTTGATTCACTCCCCCTTCTTTGGAGATGATTCTTGACCACGACAAGGAAAACCGATATGACTTGACGCCCAATTTCTTCATGAGCGCGATGTCTTCCTTGTAGCGGTGATAATGGTCGCAAGCGACATGGCAGTTCTCGCCGTTTTTTATCCTGCTTTTGTCTGCGACATCCCAAATGCTCGGCGTTCTCCCATCATCCAAATATCCGCCTTCGATTTGGGCGGACGATGTTGATACGCCCCAAATAAAATCGTTAGGAAATCCTTTCATTTCTTCCCTCCTTTATAAACTTGAGTTTCCCCGTTTTTCAGCGTATTTCGTCAATTCGCCTAATTTAGCGAGCGGTCCCGTTATCTAACGGCGTATTTCAGCCGCTTATATGCGCATATGGTGCAGGGCGTCGCTTTCGCGTGGTAGATTTTTGGTGCA
>JAGAHY010000176.1 GCA_017626815.1 Bacilli bacterium
CTTAGCAAAATGAATTTACCTGCAGTTAAACCAAGTTTTGCGAGGATTTCGCTCTTTTTGATGGCTTCCAGGTTATTCGTGAGAACCTCCGCCATCGGGCTTCCAGTGACATAGGTCCTCTCTTTGGGAAGACCACAATCGGCTAAGTAACGCCGCGCATGCTCACTATAGGCTAAGTTTACGTCGGAAATGATATCCACGATGCGGCGGTTGGTCTCTTCCGGCAGGCATTCATCTTTGCAGCGGTTCCCCGCCTCCATATGGAAGACCGGGATATGAAGACGTTTGGCGCCGATGACGGAAAGGCAGGAATTGGTATCCCCTAGGACCAAGACAGCATCAGGTTTGTTCTCCACCATGGCTTTATACGATTTGGCGATGATGTTGCCCATCGTCTCGCCTAAATCGCCCCCGACCGCGTCAAGATAGATGTCGGGTTCCGCGATGCCTAAATCATGAAAGAAGATGCCGTTTAAGGTGTAATCGTAGTTTTGACCCGTGTGGACGAGGAGGGTATCGAAATAATCGCGGCATTTGTTGATAACCGCGGCCAGGCGGATGATCTCGGGACGCGTCCCCACGATGATCATCAATTTGATTTTACCGTTGTCTAAGAAGGGCATAACGTTCTCCTTTAATCATGCTGTTTGACAGGTCCGCCGAAGTATTCTAGTTTTCGAAGAAGTCGCTTCATTCCCTCTTCATCCAACCGTTCCGTGTTGTGGCTGGTATAGGATTCCGTAGCTTTTTGCAACTTATTGCCTTTGGAATAGAAACGGTCGTAGTTTAATTCGCGGTTATCGGCCTTGATGCAGAAAAAGCGACCCATATCGACGGATTTGCGCATTTCCTCTTTAGTGACCAGCGTTTCGAATAGTTTTTCGCCATGCCGGGTCCCAATATAGGTGACGCCCGATTTAGAACCCGTCAGATCAATAATCGATTTCGCTAGGCACTCAATCGTGGCCGCGGGCGCTTTTTGGACAAACAAATCCCCTTGCTCGCCGTGTTCAAACGCATATAGGACCAAGTCCACCGCCTCATCTAACGTCATCATGAAACGGGTCATTATCGGATTGGTGATAGTCAAAGGCTTATGTTCCTTAATCTGGGAAAGGAATAAGGGAATCACACTACCCCTACTGGCCATGACATTGCCATAGCGAGTTAAGCAAAGAATCGTATCGCCTTCAGAGAGTTGACGGCTTCTGGCGATGACATTCTTTTCCATCAGCGCTTTGGATATGCCCATCGCATTAATGGGATAGGCAGCCTTATCGGTAGAAAGGAAGATGGCTTTCTTCACATGGTTACGAACGCAGGCAGTGATGACATTATCGCTGCCTAAAACGTTTGTCCGCAACGCTTCCATCGGGTAAAACTCGCAGGAAGGGACTTGTTTTAGCGCCGCCGCGGAGAACACATAGTCGACCCCCTTGAATGCGTCGAGGATGGAATCGAGACTGCGAACGTCGCCGATATAAAATTTTAGTTTGTCATTATCGTAGGCTTTTCGCATGTCGTCTTGCTTCTTTTCATCGCGAGACAAAATGCGGATTTCTTTGATTTCCGTATGCAGGAAGCGGTCCACTACCGCATGGCCGAAAGAACCCGTTCCGCCGGTAATCAGCAAAACCTTGTTCCGTAAAATCGAAGTATCCTTCGCTTCATACTCGGAAAGAATCTCCTTGATGCGCTCAAGTTTCAGCGCGTCGGCATTGTCCTCCGTCGTCTCATAAGCGACATAAGTACGAAGCGGCATGCCCACGATGTTGGCGGCTTCTTTCTGGGTCAATTTACAGTTTCTACGGATATCCTTGAGCGTCATAAAAGCCTTCTATGAACTTCGTTACATTGTATGCTCGTGCGCGAGAATGCGCAACAATTGCGTCCCTTTAGGTCTGTTAACCCTGCAAAAACCGGATAAAATGCTTTGCATGTCTTTCAAAAAGTGCAGATTCTGCTTTTTTGTTGGCATTTCGACAACGGAATTATCCCCTAGCACGCTCGAGACAAAACCCCTAAGATAATGGCATGATCTGCAACATCATTTTCGACGTTGGAAACGTCTTAACCATCTGGGATGCGAAAGCCTTATGCGAAGGCATCTATCCCAACGATCCACGCAAAGCCAAAATCGCCTATGAAAAAGGCTTCACCAATCCCTTATGGTATATCGGTGATAATGGTTCCACGACAATGATGGAACTTGCGACGAGAATGACTTCCGACTCCGAGGAAGTCGCTATTCTCCAATACGCTTTCGCCCATTTCTCCGAGCATTTGATTCCCAATCCCCAAATGATTGAGTTCCTAAAAGCCGCCCACGAAAAAGGATATGGCTGCTATCTGTTGTCCAACTACAACGAATATTTTCCTTCCTCTATGGAACATCTAGGCGTCCTCCCCTACATTGATGGCTATGTCTATTCCCACCCCATCCGCATCATCAAACCAGAAATTGGCATCTTCCAGCATTTGTTTAAGAAGTATCATTTAGACCCTAAAGATTGTCTTTTCATCGATGACCGTGAGCCCAACATTGACGGCGCGAGAAAAGCCGGCATCGCTCATCTGTATCAATACGAGATGGGGAAGCTCGGCCCTTTGGAATTATTTGGATTCGACCTTCATTAATCAAAGAGGTTTAGATCATCATAACGGTCCAACAACTCATTCAGCGTCGCTAGAGCCTTTTCAAGACGACCATTGACGTCCTTTTTATAACGGATGGTCTGGTAAGCGAGATGGGCCGTGCCAAGCAATTTGATTTTGTCGAAAATCACCTGCATTTCGGCCTCGGTTTTATTTTCGAAATAACGACGGACCAAGGCGTCATAGAGTTCATCCATCACAGATTGTTCTACGCCGAAGAACTCCTTGCAATTGTTGGGTTCAGCAATGCCATAGGCTTTCGAAGAGAGGTAAATTCCCTCAAGTTCGAAGATGGGATTGCCGATGGAAACGGCGTCCATGTCGATGAGGACGGGCTCCCCATTTTGAACCAAAATGTTCTTAATGTGGAAGTCGCCATGGGTTAACGTGCCGGTGTCTTTGATGTTTTTGATCATCGTGACCAGCTTGTCGTATTTTTCTTTGCTCAGCACTGTGGAAAGATTCCGGAATTTCTCGAGTAAAGGCCCTTTGCACTCGGCTAAGTCTGAATCGGATGCATCGGTATGGACAATCTGATAGGAAAGATCCGCATACATTTTCTTGTACTGTTCAAAGTATTCCGGGTTTTCCACAATCAGGTCGCGTAAGGATTTGCAATCCAGCATCTCAAAGACGACGCCATAGCGATCCTCGACCTTGACGATATCGAAGGAGATGGCGGTAGGAATGCCATAGATAAATGCTTTTTTGGCTGCATCGATTTCGGTTTGGATGTCCGCCATCGAGCGCTTCCCTTTAAAAACTTTGACGATGGTGTCCGGGGCAATGCGGTAGACCGTGGCCGTGAAACCTTCGCCGACGATGGGACAACCTTCCACGGAAATCTTGCGAAGCGCGCGGTGGACATGAAGGATTTGGGTAAAACCGGTCATCTCCAGAATCTCATAGACTTCAGTGGAGACATTGATGACTTCCATGCTCGGATATTTCTTGAAGGTGCCAAGTAAGATACGTAAGCCCGCCGAAGTGATGTAGGTAAGATTCGCACAGTCGATATAAAGTTGGCTGAAGATCTTATTCTCGATGGCCGCATAGATGTCTTTTTCCGCCTGCAGCGCATTGGAAGAATCAATCTGGCCCTCCAAGAGGATTGTCAACGTATTATTGGCATAAATATCTTGTGTTTTCATGGTTATTCAATCGTGGGATCCTTATTCTCTTTGTTGGCGTCAGGGGAATTGAATTGGGCGAAGGAACGGCGGATTTGCGCATAGGCGGCCTGCAGTTCCCAATAATAGAGATTGCGCATTTGGACGTAACGCTGTTTCTCGTCTTCGCCAATGGTCGACATATAAATAGAGGTGAAGATTTTCTCTAATCGGAAGAACGATTCGTAGAGATTCAGCAACGCGATATGGAAGACATAGTTCTTTCTGGAATAAATCAGCAAGGGAGAACTATGGGCAATCTCCGAAGACATCTCATAAATTTTGGAATAGGCACTTAAGCCGGCGAACTTTTCCACGCCATCGCGGAAATTCAGCTTAATGTCGGCAGGGTTTTCAACACCAGGAAGAGCATAAAGCCAGCCATATTCGATGTAGCGTTTCATGTCCTTGGACTTCAAATCGAAGGATTTCATGTTGGCTTTGATTTCGACGAATACTTCATCCGTCGCTTCTTTACTTTCTAAAGCGCCGCGGAAAGCCGCCGCATATTTCATGTGACGGAGATACGCCTCCACTGCCGTATGCCCGTTTTTGATGAGCACCTGAAGAATGCATTCGTTCTCGTGGAGGGTTCGCCAAGAGGAGAACGCTTCGGTTTCAAAGCCACCTTCCAGCAATGAGGCCACGCATTTAGCGATATTAAAGCCCTTGGACATGATATCCACGACCAAGGTTTGTTTCGGATCATTACGTTTATAACGGGACAGCATCCCCAAGATGAAATTGAGATAGAGTTCAATCGTGGACATAAATGGCGAATAACGCGAGGTCAGTTTTCCATTTTGGAATCCAAGATGCTCGTTCGTGCAGTACTTATCTAAAGATACGGAAGCCAAGAAAGAGAGGTAATTGTCATCGTTGACCACGTCTTCTTGTTTCTTATCCGGATGGGTGGAAAGATAAAAGGCGTGCTCGTTGATCAAATAAAGCGCTAACGAAACGGGGTTTACGGCGAGTTCGCCGATGCTTGGTGCGACTTGCCCGACATTCTTCGCGCCTTCAAAGGCCAAAGTGAACGCTTGATAAAGGAAATCGCGATCAAAAGCCGCCGGTACGCCGACGGATTGAAGCAGTTGATTAAAGCGCTCTTTTTGGTCCATCGCCTAATCATACTACGCGATCAAGGATTCTCCTAGTAAGGAGAAGGCCGTTTATTTCAAGAAAAAATGGAACAGTAAGCCAGAAGCTCTTAGGAAATAGGCTTCATCCGCCAAGCGGCGAGACTCTTTCTGGGCGTTAGTCTCTAGGTGAAGTTCCGCCATAGAAGAGTCGCTAAGTAATTGCGGAGGATAGGTAGGAACATATCCCTCATCAATGTAAATCACGGATGCGTCTTTAGGCACGTATGGACCTCTCAATCGGGGTAAGGCAGATAGTTCGCTTGGTAGCTCACGCTTCCCTTCATAACGAAGAAATAATCCACTTTTAGGGAGATTTTCGAGATAGTTAAGGATTTCCTCCATCGAAGAAACAGGAGTAACTTCAACAGGTTCTTCTCTTAAGAGGGCACGCCCAAAATCCCAGTTGACGGAGATATTGGGAAGGTCTTGCAAAATCTCGGAGAGACGTTGCCCGGAATAATAGCCACGGATAATCAATACTTTCCCACAGAATATCTCCCTAGGGTCTTGTTTGCGACGTAGCATCCCTTCGCCGAGCATCTCATCGACAATGGGCTTTAACCGTTGAAGTTCTTCGTTTCGATAAGAATTTCCTGTCATCGATACAACGTAAGGAAGATATGATTCTAACCCTTTTGTACGAAGATAGTCCAAAGCGTCTGGGCCATAATCAAATTGAAAACAGGCTTCCGCTTCTTCATAGGAATAAAGAAGAAAGCGCTCATCGGGAAGCGTCTTTGAGTACGTGGAAAAATATTCTGCCTCCGAAGAGGGGGCAAAGATAACCGTCCCATCGTAATGGTGGGAATTCATGATGTTTATCCTTTCTTAGGTTTGAAGGCGCGGGCGGCATTGACCGCGCAGAGCCAGCCATCATAGAGCTCATCCACGGCCTTTTTGCCCATCTTCGGACGATAGGTATGTTTGATCTCGTGATTGGCTAAAATTTCTTTCTTGTTCTTCCAGAAGCCGCAGCCTAAGCCCGCGAAATAGCCCGCGCCTAAGGCGGTGGTCTCTAAGCAAGAAGGTAGGGTGACTTTGCATTGCAGGATATCGGCTTGGAACTGCATGAGCAACGCGTTGTTCGAAGCACCGCCATCGACGCGGAGAGAAGTCAGTTCAAGACCGGCTTCGCGTTTCATGGCTTCAATGACATCTTTGGATTGATAAGCGATAGATTCCAAACCAGCGCGGGAAATATGGTGACGCTCCGCGCCACGGGTCAATCCGAAGATCGCGCCGCGGCATTCATCGTCCCACCATGGGGTTCCTAAGCCGACGAACGCCGGAACGAAGTAGACACCAGCGGTATCGGGAACTTTGGAGGCGTAATATTCGGAGTCCGCGGAATCTTCGAACCAACGGGTTTGGTCACGAAGCCATTGCACGATGGCGCCGCCGATAAAGACGGAGCCTTCAAGGGCATAGGTGGTCTTCCCTTTTTCGCGCCAAGCCACGGTCGTCAACAACCCCGCCTTGGATAAAATGGGGAACTCACCGATATTCATCAGCATGAAGCAGCCGGTCCCATAGGTGTTCTTGGATTCACCTTTTTCGAAACAGCATTGGCCAAATAATGCGGCTTGTTGGTCACCAGCGACCCCATATATGTGAACTTCTCCCGCGAAAAAGCTCGCTTCGCCATAGTCACAACTGTTGTCTTTGACTTCGGGGAGCATGCACATAGGGATGTTCCAGATGGCACATAACTCAGGGTCGTATTCCATCGTAAAGATGTTGTAAAGCATCGTACGGGAAGCATTGGTAACGTCGGTCGCGTGGACCGCGCCTTTGGTTAATTTATAGATGAGCCAGGAATCAATCGTGCCAAAACACAGTTTCCCCGCCTCGGCTTTCTTTTGCCCGTCTTTGACATGATCGAGGATATAACGAATCTTCGAAGCAGAGAAATAAGGGTTCATGCGCAAGCCCGTACGGACTTGGATGAATTCCATTTTGTCCATGCGCTCATCGCAGAGTTCTTGGGTTTGCTTGGATTGCCAAACGATAGCGTTATGGACAGCTTTGCCCGTCGCCTTATCCCAAACCACCGTGGTTTCACGCTGGTTGGTGATACCGATGGCCGCCACATCGTCCATGGTCGCGCCCGAGACGACAAGCAATTCGTTAATGACATCGATGACGGAAATCCAAATTCGGTCCGCGTCCACTTCCACCCAACCTGGGCTAGGGAATAAACAATCGACAGGGCGCTGGGCCTTGAATGCAGCGTTGCCTTTGGCGTCGATTAAAATGGCACGCGTCGAAGTCGTGCCTTGGTCAATGGCCAAGATGTATTTTTTCATATGCCTTATTATACGAGCGTCATCGTCAACAAGAAACCCAAACCAACCCTTTCCTTCTTTTATAAAAAGAAAGGAGCCCGTTTGAGATGAGCCCCTAAGCTTTATGGTTTTATCGACGCTCTTGGTAGAAGGCTTCGATTTCATCGACTTCCTTGATGATGTCCTTGGTGAGGACTTCGCAGCCATCTTCCGTAATCAGCAAGTCATCTTCGATACGCACGCCAATGCCGAGCTCTTTGAAATACAAACCAGGTTCATCCGAGATGATGCAACCCGGTGTCAGAGGTTTGTTCTTGTCCGCGTCGACAGGATCATGGGTATCCAAACCGATATGATGGGAGACACCATGGAAATAATAGTTTTTGATCTCTTCTTTGTCTTGAATCAAACGCTTGCTCAAGCATTCCGAAGCGAGATATTCAACCGTAAAAGATTGGAGTTCTGCAATGGTTCTGCCTGGTCTAGCGAAATTCGCCACCGCTTTATTCGCGCCTAATACAATGTTATAGATGGTACGTTGCATGGGGGTGAAGACGCCATCGGCAGGGACGGTCCTAGAGACGTCCGCGCAATAGAAGTTATGGCGGGAGCCAAGATCCATTAAGACAAGATCACCGCTTTTGATACGGGAAAGCGGAGTTGGATAATGTAAGCAGGTCGCATTGACGCCAGATGCCAGAATAGTCGGGAAGGAGACGCCTTGATAACCCGAGTTGTCGTTGATGACGCGATGGAATTCATCCGCGACCTCGTATTCATAGACGCCAGGACGAATCTTCGCCATGGCGGAGGCAATGCCAATCTTAGTCACATCGACGGCCACGCGGAATTCGTCGACCTCGTTTTCGCTCTTATTGCGGCGAAGCCCGACCAATAATGGATAGGCGTCTTTAATGGCGATGACGGGCGAAAGAATCTTTAGCGAATTGCAATAATCCTCGATATCCGTATCTTCGGCGACTTTTTGTTCTTTTTCTAAGTCCAAATAAGCCTTCGTGATTGCGGGGAAGTCGGAAAAAGATCCCGTCAACGTGGATTCCACGCGAGACGCGAGAGCACTATTTAAAAGGACATTGCGGATGCCACTTTCCGCCGAAGCTTCCGCGGGGGTCAAACGCTTGCCATACCATTTCTCTTTCACCGGATCAAAAGGCGAGATCAACAAATACTCGCGTTCCTCGCCATCGCTTTTAATCAGCAACAAAGCGGAATCGGCTTGTTTGATGCCGGTGAGATAATAGAAATTACGGTTGACTTCGAAAGGATAGCTTTCATCGGCGGAGCATTTCTTGGGCACGCCAGAGAACAGTATCGCGAAGGAATTATCTTCCATCAACGAGAAGAAAGAGGCCCTTCTATTTTGGAATTCATTTACAGGAATCATGACTTATTTCCTCCAAGGATTGGACGATGCTCGGTTCACCTAGATTTAAGGTATAGATGCCGAGGTCTTCGCCCAGCCCGTCTAGTCTACCACTACTGAGAATTCGCGCACGTACATTTATATCAAATTCGACATCCGAAAGTTCAAAATCTTTCCTTTTTGCAAAGTTTCTTAACGTTTCGTAGGTGGGATAATCTACCTCGGCATCATAAGCGAAGCGTTCCACATATTGTCCTAAGCGGGCTTGTTCTAAGGCCAAGGTTGAGGAATCGACGAAAGCTCTTCTTAAACGTGGAATCCCCAGTTTAGAGCCGCCGAAATATCGGGCGACGATGAGCAAGCCATCAACTTCATAATCTTCTAGCAGAGAAACTAAGGGGCGCCCCGCAGAACCGCCGGGTTCGCCATCGTCACTGCTTTTGGTTAAGCCGTTAAGACGGTACGCGTAAGGATAATGATCCGCCTTCGGAAATTGCTTCTTAAAGGCATCGTATAGGGTTTTGAATTCTTCGATGGAAGATAATGGGAAAAGTCCCGCATCGAAGCAGGAGGACAGGTCTTTGACCTCTCCGAAGCTTGGCTGAAGCGGGACTTTTTTCATGACTAGAAGCTCGACGCGATGTTGGCGTAGGTAAACGGCATAGCGCTGCCGTGAATAACGCCAGATGCATTGACGAAGGCGAAGTCAGTCTCCGGCACGAAGGTATAGAGGCCGCTGGCGGTGAGGGGCACCATGCGATCGTAGATCGAGGCGAGATAGAACAGGTTGGTAAACTTATCCGTCTGGGTCATGCCGTTGAAGGCAGCACGCAAGGAAGCCTTATCTTCATCCGCCAGAACATAAGGCGTAAAGATGCCCGTCGAACCTTTGTTCACGAATCGCATCGCTTTGAAGGCGTTTTTGGCGCTGCCACGCAAGGTCGTGGTGAGACCAGCGTAATCATCCGCATAGGTGAGACCGGCCGTCCTCAAGGCAGCCTCCTCGCTGACGTGCAAGGCAGGATCGCCAATGCGGGTGTAGCGCTTGCTGTTGCCACCGCCTTGCACGGTTATGGTCTCGTGTTCAAGGTCAATGAAGTCGGCTTTATTTTGCTCGGCAGAGGCGATAAGGTTCGCAATGATGGATTTGGCGACCACGGTATGCTCGCCATCGATGCTGACGGTTTTGACCGTGTCGACATAGCTACCAGGTTCACCCGTTTGATGCAGCGGGACGTCGAAGGTGGCGTCGGTGAAGGTCAAGGAGTCGAAGGCGGCTTCGATGGCGTCCATGGCGCTATCGTTGGTCGCGAAGGCCCAATCGATGTAGCTGCTTAAGGCGAAACGGTAGTAATCCGTCATCGCGACAGAGCTGATTTCCGTATCCGACAAGGCATGATGCTGATAATCATCATAGACGTCGAAGGTACCGGCCTGGCTGGCGCTATGGTCGAGCCAGTAGGCTTCTTGGACATAATTGTAGATAGTGTAACCCGAGGTCATCGTGTCGATGGCCTGGAGGTGTTCGAACTTCGTCGTGCCTTCACCGATATACTTACCGATGGAGATGGTTGTCGAGCTTGGCAGCGTCAGGAACGTGCTCGGGGCGATTTCGAAGGAGATGTCGACCGTGGTGTCGATGGTGAACTCTAAGGCGTTATAAAGCGCGAGGGCGCCAGCGCTATGGGAGTCGACACTCAACAAGGTGGGGATGCCCGCTTCGGTGAACTTTTCGGTATAGAAACCCGAGGACAAGAAGAGGTTCAACATGCCGTAGGTCGAATGTTTGAAGTTACTGGAAGCGTCGTTATAGAAGCTATCCAAGGTGACATCGCTGCTACCGGCGAAGGAGAAGTAGACACCACCGCTCACCGCGCCACGATAAGCGGAGGAGAGAAGATAACCGATGGCTTTAACGCCGACATTGCGGTAGGCGTTATAGTCGAGGTCGAAGTTGCTGCCGTCAACATCCACGAGGACGCCGCCGGTGAAGGTGAGGCCGCTATTCAAGGTGATGGTGAAGTCTTGGGTCAAGCCAGTGACATAGAAGTTCGCGGTGTTATCCGCATAGGTGACGGTGACCAAGTCGGTGATGTCGGTGGAAGCGTCATCGTTGAGATGGATTTCATACTTGCCGGCGGGGTCGCCGCTGACGCCAGCATGGAGAACGTCCGCGCCAGCGAAGCCATTGGCCGCATTGCCTTCATAGAAGAGCTCTGGATGATTGGCGATGTTAAACGAGGTGCTGCCGGCTCCGATGCTATAGCCATGGGTGACGGAAGAGAACTTCGATAAGCCGATGCCATCGCCGGCAGAATTGGTGCCGAGAAGGTCGCCCACGGAATTGGGCAAGACGTCGGAGAGGATGGAGTTCTCGTTGATGGCATACAAGAGGGTCTTGATTTGCTTCGGCGAGATGGTGTTAAGGGCGGTGAAGCTCACGCCGACTTCGGAGGAATCATCGAAGATACCAGCGACGTTGCCGGCGTTGATGAGGCCGATATAAGGATCGGCATCGATGTCGACTTCCTCAAAGGTCTCGGTGCGGGCGCGGCCATCGGTGGTCAACGCATTGATTTGCTTTGTCCAGTCAGAACTCGGATTGGCGGTGTAAGCCAAGATCTTATCGTGCATCTTGTATTTGGAAGCATCGTCCGGATGATTGACGCCATAGGAGAAGTCCTTCAGCGGCGAGTAGTTGGCATCCATCAAGCTCGTATCGTGATAAAGCTTGTACATGAATTGTTCAAAGACGGTGAGATCGGTGAAGGCCGTGTAGTCTTTGACATCGTCGATGACGAGGAAGCTCGAGGCACGGCGATGGCTCACGCGTCCTTCATGGAACATATAAGAATCCCAGAGGGCGGTGAGGGAGTCACGTAAGAACACATCGAGGCCAGGGCTATTGAGGCTGAGGCTATTGAGTGAATCTTTGTTGGCCTTGATGTCGCCATAGAGGTCGCAGATGTGCTCCAATTCGTTGTTATTGAACGGCATGGAGAACTTCGGTTCCGTATGGAAGGCGGTGGAGAACTTATAGTTCCCGTCGAAGCTTTCGGCATCACCGGAAGCGTTGGTGTAATAGTGATAGGAGAAATAGACGTCGGTGGACTCGAAGTCAATATCGGGGATACCCATGGCGTTCTTGGTGACGATGGTGTCATAAAGGGCATTAGGCACGCAGTCGAAGTACACTTCGGTCTTATTGAGGGAGCCAAGCAACGACTTCAGATCATCGGATTCGAGGTTATCGGCCGTCTTGGCGCCGCTGACGAAATCATCCATCGGTCCAGCGGAGAGATCATCCAAGCAATCTTTCCAATCCGCGAATAAGGAGGCGGTGTTGGCTTCGTATTGGGTGGCGTTCTGCGACGCGCTTAAAGGTAAGCTAAGAGCGCTGACGTTATAGGCAATCTTTTGGTCCGCATTCGTATATTCCCCCGCAAAAGCGATGTCTTTTTCCGATTCAGCCAAGAAATAATACGGTTTCAAGGCATCCACGAGGAAGACGTCGCAGAGCAAGGCCTGATGCGCGGTCATGCCTTGACGCAAGGTCGCGGCTTCGAAGACGCTGGAGGACTTCGCGACGTTGGAGTTGTAGATCATATGCTGACCCATCAATTTCAACGCGGAGGTGAGCTTATCGGTGTCGAGGAGGTTGATCTTGGTAAGGTCAACATCGGTCATGGAAGCCATGAGCTCGAAGATATCGACGAGTTTCTCGGTGTCGTCGTCGCTATAGGCGGAGAAGTCAATCTTGCCTTCAGCAAGGTCGACGGCATGGACAAACTGCGTGTAGTAATAATCCGCGCACTGGAGATCTTTCTTGATGGCGGGGACGATGCCCGAGGAACCATCGAAAGCATCCAACGAGGATTTCTCTAAGCGGGATGGGAGGCAACGATAGAAGACTTCGCTGTCTTCGATGGAAGCCAAGACTGCGTTAAGTTTGGCCTTATTGCCGGTGACGGCAAAGAAAGCGTTAAGGTCGGATAGCGGGGAGAAGTCGAGGTCGCCGCTAAGCGTGGTGAAGGGACTATCCTGGATTTTCTCCAAAATATCGGTGATGTGGTCGATTTCATCTTCCCAGTCGAGTTCGGGAACAAGAAGGATAACATCGTCAAGTTTGACTTGTGTGCCCTTGATGGTCTCATCCAGGTTGAGGGCATCCGCATCATAGACGCCGGACTTATGGACGAAGGTGCGGACGATCTGCTCAAAGACGGTGAGCTCATGAAGCGGCGCACGAACCACATAATTGCCTTTATGGAACAGGTAGGTCTCGTGAACGCTGGTGAGGATATCGTTGACGTTATCCGCGTCGATGGTGCCGACTTTCGGGTTGTCGGTGAGGCTATTGTCGTCTTTTAATTTCCAATACAAGGCGGTGATGCGGTCGATCTCCTCATCTTGGTATCTCATCGAGAAATTCGGCGTGGCACGATAAGCGGTCGCAAATTCTTCCGTGGCCGGATCATAGAAGTGATAGGAATGGAAATAAGCGGCGTCTTCCATGTTGACATCGGAGGAATCGACGTTGCCGATACCGCCGTCGGTGACGATCGCGTTGTAGAGGGCGTTGGGGACACAGTCAAAGTAGAAGGTCGTATCATTAAGTGTCTTTAACATGGTAGTGAGGCTGGCCTGGCTTTGATCACCGACCGTCGAGTTACCATTGATGAAGTCATGGAAAGCGGGATCCTTTAAGGTATCCAAGCACGCCTTCCACTCTTCGAAATAGCCAAAGCTATCCGCCGCGTATTGCGTGGCGTCATAGGTATTGGTCAAAGGCTTGCTTAAGAGGCGGATATTGTATGCGATTTTTTCCTTTGCGGAAGAATATTCGCCAGCAAAAGCCATGTCTTTTTCCGAAACAGCAAGATAATAGTGTTCGACCAGGGCATCGACGAGCAACACGTCGCAGAGGACCGCCTGGTGAGAGGTGAGGCCTTGGCGTTTGACGAGGTCGCCACTAAATTTCGTTACCGATTTGACGGTGTTGGAGTTGTAGATTTTGTTCTGGCCCATCAGTTCCATGGCATTGGTCAACTTCACGGTATCCAAATCGGAAATATCGGAGAAGTCGATATCGGTCATCGAGGACAGGCTGGAGAAGATGGTGACCATTCCTTCGATTTCCTCGTCGGTGTATGGAACGAAGTCCAGTTTGCCGTCCATCAAGTCACCGTCATGGGTGAAGGCACCATAATAGTAATCCGCGCACTCGAGGTCTTTCTTGAGATTGATTTTGAGTGGCTCAGTGCTGTCGTCAAAAGCGTCCGTCGTGGACTTGGAGAGGCGTTCGGGCAAGCAGCGATAGAAGATTTCACCATGCTCGATGCTCTGGAGAAGATCGGTGAGGAAAGGCTCGGCGGCGGGATCGGCGAAGAAAGCTTCAAGGTCGGAGAGTTTATCAAAGCTGATGCGGCCATCGTCGCTAAGCAAAGAATGGTCGGTGCCGTCGCTTTCACGGACGGTTTCGATGATTTCGATGGTGTTTTCGATTTCACCACCGTCGGCTTCCCAGCGTGCATCGGGTACGTTAAGAACAATGTCATCGAGGCAGAAGTCGGTCTCACGGACATAGGTTTTGCTATCCGCGCGAGGCGCATCTTCGAAGGATTCGCCATACAAACCGCCATTGTCAAGGAAGGCGCGCATGATCTGTTGGAAGACGGAGAGATCTTTTTCGGCGTTCAAGCGTTCGAAATTGCCCTTATGGAAGAGATATGTCTGGTGGGCTAGACGCAAAGCGGAATCCATCTTGGCCGTGTCGAGGTTGCGGAAGTTCGGGTCACTGGCTAAAGTCGTGTCGTCTTTGAGGGTGGAATAGAGCTCGCAGATGCGGTCGATTTCGCCATCTTGGTACGCCATCTCGAAGTCGGGACTGGCGGTGTATATCGGCGAGAAGGCGCCCGTACCATTATGGTAGTGATAGGAATGGAAGAAGTCCGCGTTATCAAGGTCGACGCCCGAGGTGGTGAGGTCGCCGAGTGAATCCTCAGTGACGAGAATCTTATAAAGCGCGTTAGGGACGCAGTCAAAATAGAAAGTCGTGTCGTTGAGCGAATGGAGCAGCGTCTTTAAGGTCGATTCTTGCAGATCGGCCATGTTGCCACCGGGCTCGCCTTTGATGAATTTATCAAAGATTGGATCGATTTCCGTGCATTCTTTAAGGCTTTCCAAGCAGTCGCCCCACTCTTGTAAATAGGCGAAGGAATCATGTTCGTAATCGGCTGCAGTATACGTATTGGTCAGCGGTTTGCAGAGATTTCTTACGTTATACGCGACTTTTTGATCCGCGTTATCAATATCGTGATGGGTCTTCAAATCGGCATCTTTTTCCGAATTGACGCCAAGATAATAATACTGGTCTAAGGAATCGACGAGGATGACATCGCAAAGCAAGGCTTGGTTCGCGGTCATGCCCATACGTTCTTGATGTTCGGATTCGAATTTGGTGACGGACTTGGTGACATCGGTGTTGAAAATGGGGCTGCGGCCGATGCGTTCCATGGCCGAGACCATCTTAGCGCTATCGAGCGTCGAAAGATCAGACGTATCGAAGTCGGTCATGCTGGACATGTCGGCCATCAAGTCGACGAGGTCGTCGCATTCCTGATCGGTATAAGGATCGATATCGTATTTGCCGCCAAGTTCCGCGCGCTGGCTGCGGCTATAGAGGAAGTTAGCGCATTCAAGGTCCATCTTGAGGTTGTGCTTGATGCCTGGCTCGTCAGAGACGGCGTTAGAAACGGCGTCATCAAGCTGGGAAGGAAGAGAACGATAGAAGAGTTCCGCCGCTTCCACTTTCTTCAACAAGGCCTTAAGCTGGGATTTGTTTTCGACGCCTTCTGGACCATTGAAGAAGTCATCGAAATCATCGATGGCGAGTTCAAAGTCGCCCTGCTCATCGAGGAAGGCGGGGGAATTCTGGATTTGGACCACGAGTTCGTAGGTATGCTCGATCTCAGTGCTCCAGTTCATCGTGGCGCCGGTCTCGGGGATGCCGAGGACGATGTCGTCCAAGGTCAGATCCGTGCCACTGACTTTGTCGCCGTCCATGGCTTTGTCGTAGACCTTGGACTTATCGAGGAAGACGCTGATGAATTGCTGGAAGACAGTGGGGTTGCCATCAGCGTTATATTCCTCTTGGTCGGCGAGATGGAAGACAAAGGAGTCATGGAGGTCATAGAGGACACCACGGATGGAGAAAGCATTGATGTTGCCAATCTTGACGTCATCCCCTACTAATCCCGATTCTTCCTTTAATAAAGAATATAGCATCGCGATCTGGTCGATTTCCGGACGATAGAACGGCATGCTGAAATCGGGTTGAGCATTCCTCGTCGTGGAGAAATGACCCGCGCCGTCATGGAGATAATAGGAGAAATAGAAATCCGCTTGGTCGAGGTGGACGTTATCGGGGAGGTCGTTTAACGCATCGCCATTGACGAGAGCATCATACAAACCATTGGGGACGCAATCGCGGTAAAGGGTGCAATCGTTAAGGGCATGGAGCAAGGTCGCGAGGTTGTCCTCGGTGAGGTCCTCAAACTCCTGCGTGCCGTTGAAGAAGCCCTCGAAACTAGTGGATTGCATCTGGCGGAGGCAGTCGACCCATTCGCCAGCCACATAGGTATTGACGGCGGTGGCGATGGCGGCGCGGTTGGTTTCTTCCGCGTTGATCGCGGGCACTAAGTTTTTCACTTCGTGGGCCGCTTTGCTTTCGGCGGTGCCATAGTTGGCCGCGTTAGCAATATCTTTGGGCGAGACGGGCAGATGGGTCACCGAATCGGTGAGGAAATAGTAATCGGAAAGTTTGTCGACGAGGACCATGTCGGAGACGAAGAGCTGGAAGCAAGTCATTTCATCATGGAAGCCATCGTTGAAAACGGTAGCCGATTTGCTGATGTTTTTGTTAAAAATGCTCGATTGTCCCATCGCGGATAGCGCATTGGACAAGGAATCGATATCCAAGACGGCGACGTTATCAAGGTCGGCGCCAACTAACGGAGCGAGGTTGCTTAAGATGTCGATTAAGCGGTCGACTTCGTCTTGGTTATAAGGCTTGAAGTCGATGAAAGAACCATCGTTCCACTGGGTATAGAAGAAGTCGGCACATTTGATGTCTTTCACCAAGTTGTCGGGTAAGTTGCCCAAACCACCATTGATGGCTTCGGAGAGCTGCGGCGGTAAGCAACGGTAGAAGACTTCGCTTTGTTCCAACATAGAGAGCATGTAACGGAGCTCTTGTCTAGAACCCGAGCGGGCGAAATAATTGGCGAGGTCGCCGCTGATGGGGCTCATATCAAAGTTGCCTTCATCGTCAACGAAGGAAGAATTCTGCAAAGTGATGATCATCTCGCAGATAGCCTCGCTCTCGGCGTCCCAATCGGTGACGGAATTGACGATGCCCGTCATTGTGAGGGTGGAGCCTTGAACAGGGACGTCGCGGGAGGTGACTTTCTGGCCATCTTCGTCCAGATAGACGCCGGCTTTTTCCATGATCGTCAAGATGATGGATTCAAAGCCCGTGACATCGGGGACGGGGAAGTCGATGGAATACATATCGGCCTGAGCGGTCGGATTAAGAATCTTGGAGTTATAGCAGGTTTCTAAAACGGGGCGGAGGAACGCGTCGACATTGAGGGTCTTCAAATTGATGTCCAAAGCGCCTTCTTCGCCGGCGAGGTCAAGCAAGTTCAGCAAAGCCCCTACTTCCGCTTTACGGGCATTGACGATGGCGTCGATTTGACTTTGCGCGGCTTGGTCTTCCAAAGCCTCGACATAATCACGGCCATTGCGGAACATCCAGCCAGTATTGAGTTCGGTGCCACGAAGCTGTTCGGGCATCGCATTGGATTCTAGGGCGGTCGCTAAGGCATTGCCCATAAGGACCGGGCCAAAGGCCACGGAATCCGAAAGGGTATCCAAAGCGGCGGAGATCGCGGGTAAATCCTCAGCTTTCATGTTTTGGATTTGATCAAGGCCGCCGAGAGCGCTAAGGGAATTCAAGGCGCTGCCGAGGATATCGAATTCGCTTTCCCATTCTTGCGGCGAATCCAAAAGCATGATGCTGCGGCTAAAGACGGTGCAGAGTTCTTTCTTAACGTCGAGTAAACCACTCCAATTCTCACGGGATTTGACGTGGTTTTTGATGGTATCGGTCACGCCATCAAGCTCGATGGTGAGATCGGGGTAATCGACAAAAAGCTTTAGCATATCCTGCTTATCTAGCGTCAAAAGCAGTTTATCCAAGATGAATTTATGGAAGACATAGACTTTTTCGACCTTGCCTTCTTCGTCGGCGGGACGGAGGGCGCCATCTTCATCGAAAGCGCTCCAGAACATGCCGGATTGGGAAAGTCTCTTTAACAACTTGATGACCGAAGGATTGGTGACATCGAGTTGAGAAATGTCGAGCCCTTTGGTCGCGAGGTCGAGGATGTTTTGCATCGCCAAGCCTTCATTGGCCCAGTCTTCGGCAGTGAGTAAGTTCTTATATGTGACGCCGAGAGCTTCCGCATGAAGTTCATCCTTGGGATCGATGACTTTGGTCAAAAGAAGGTTATCGAAAAGTCCCGAAGCAACCTTGCGCATGATGGAAGAATGACCGACTGAAGTAAAGATTTCATCGACGTGTAACGTGGAGAGCGCACGGACGGTGGCATTGGTGTCACCGCCTTGTAAGACATCAATTTTATCGAGCAAGCCCGAATCCACGATGGTCGACATGACTTGGAGAATGTAGTAATTCTCGCCACGATTCTCTTCTTTTAAGGTCGCGCCATCCCATTGCGAAGTGAGGACGAGGCCAGAGACATCATCGATTTCGATGGAAAGTCCGTTGGCAACGTCTTCCGGAAGTCGGTCGAACAAGCTGTTCAAAACACCGACGATATTGGTGTTGCGAACGATATTTTCGCCATCGACGACGGCGGGGTTAAGAATCTTGGAACGGGTGACGATGTCAAGTAAGTGGGTCAATTGATAGTTGTTCTGCTCGTTCTCGAGGTCCATCAAGGAACGGAGCATGGCCATCGGGTCGACGCTGGCGCCAGTTTCGCTTTGGCCGAGCATCCCACCGACGATGGGGATGATGTCATTGCAATAGACTCCGAGCTCAAGGACATCGGAAATCTCTTTGCCATATTGGATGGGGTTGCCTTCCTCGTCTTCATATAGGGCAATCTTAGTAATGCCGAAGGAACCGAGAGCCTTGTCCGGTTCTAACATCGGGGTGACAAAGTGGTCCGCGATTGTCGGTACGACGGCGTTGAAGAACTTTGACTTATCAATTTCCGTGATGCCGACGCGGAGGGTGCCCGCAATCTCGGGAGAGATGCCAATCATGGTGCCATCTTCGGCGAAGTCGATGCCTGGATGCTGACGGAAATTCTTGATGAAGTTTTTGCCATAATCGGTTTGCGCCATTTTGCCGGGAACGTCCAAAATGTGGCCGAATTCACGTTTAAAGTTGGTACGGATATCTTTGGTGCCACTGCCGGAGAATTCTTCGCTAAGGGTGGCGAGTTCATCCGCGACGGAAAGGTCGCGGTCGCCTTGGATGACTTTCTCGTCGATGACATAGCCGCCGACTTCGAGGGCGACCGGCAACATGTTGGCGAGCAAGTCGGAATCAAGGAGGCAAAGCCCGCTGACATTATTGCCCTTGGCGTCCACGATTGGTTCGCCCGCCTCGTCACGCTGACCAATCAAGATTTCGATTAAGCCATACGGATCTCTGGCCAGGGCATTGAGGAAAATCGGCTCATAGGTTTCCAAGAGGTTATTCAAAGACGAGGGATTGCTGCTAGTTGGGGCGGAGTCATCGGCAATTTTGTTGACGCCAGTGGCGGCGTTATAGAAAATGTTGGCTTCTTTCCACCAGTCAATCTCGCGAATCAAGGATTCATCATAGACGCCCTGCTTCTTCGGGAGCAAATCGCAAAGGCCGACGAGGGCATCGCTTTCTTCGAATAAGGGATTGGCTTCAATTTGGTCGAGAACATAGCCAGAGACAATCTCGTTGACCGCTTCTTTCTTAGCGGGTTCGGCATCGATTTCCGCGCGCACAAGGTCCAAAGTCAAAGCGTCATAGTCGCAAAGCGAATCATACATCGGGACAAACGTCTCGCCCTGGAAGATATCCTGGGCGGCAAGGACATATTCGGATTGCGCGACATCGCGGTAGGCCTTCTTGAGGGCAAGAGGAGAAGCATTTGGCATCAATTCCGCGTTATCTTTCATGATGAAATCGATATTGCGGGCGACATCTAAAGTCAGCGGGACCACGCCGTTAAGGGCGGTGTTAAGGTTTTGCGTATCGGCGAAAGAATAAAGCACTTCGCCGATGGCAATGGCGGTATTGATGATGCTGCCGGAAAGCGAATTATTCGGATCTTCGGCGTACATCCACTGGACCAACGAGCCTTCCAGTTTGGAGAAAACACGGAACTCGGTGACGACGTTCGCGTGGATGTCCGCTTGGTTGTAGGTATAGGTGTTATCGGCGAAGAACTCGGCGATTTGGGTATCGATGGTCTCGCCGCCATCACCTTTGGTCCATTCAAAGAACAATTTGTTGAAAATGGATTTATCGTAGGTGTCGATGATTTTGTTGATCAATTGAACGGTCTCGTCGCCTTCATCGGGCGGAAGATCGCCGTTATTATGCATGGTATTGAGCAAACCTGAAAATGGGACAATCGAAAGGGCAAGCAAGCTAAACCAAACAATCGCGTCTTCGAGGCCGGAGATGACGCGGGCTTTGGGCTTACGGTGCTCGACGCTGGAGAAGCGTTTGAAGATGAGGTGCCAGAGAATCCAAACCAAAAGGGAGCCAATCGTCTCGGTGAAGATGGCCACCAAGAAAACGATGACCAAACGGATGATGGAACCGGCAAGAGCAATGGCGTAGTTGGCAATGGCGTCGGGCGAGGCGCGCACACCGAAAATATCGTGGAGCACCGCATAGATGCCGTTGCGCAGCGTCTCGAAGGTCGTGCCCACTTGGAACGTCGCGCTTTTGCCATCCATCGTGATGGTATAGGTACTCTGCAAGAATGCGGTGAGATTAAAATTGCCCAGAATATCGACCCATAAGGGGATACCGAACAAAAGGCCACCAGCAATAAGCCCCAGGAAGATCAAACGGTAGGTGCCTTGCTTCCAACCGCGGAAGAGGCCGCGGAAGAAGGCTAAAAGCATGCCGCCGAAGAACACCCCAAGAAGCACGTAAAGGCCGATGTCTACGTATTGTAAAATGTCGTTTTGGTTCAGATTTAAATTGCTCATGTCGAAATTATCTAATAATACGCACGCTTGCGCAAAGGAAATATTCATATTCCTGCCAAGGCTAACGGGAACGTGATAGACTTTGCGCGTCTATGAAAACCTATTTCCGAAAAACCACTTGTCCCAGCTGTCGGCACGACCACGACCCCATTGAAAACCATTGCCCCCATTGTGGCTATTCCGATCCAAATCGGCGTGATTTCTACGCCTTTGAGCACCAAATAAAAGACAAAATTCCCATGCAAATCGCCTATTTTTTGATTGGCTTTGCCGGTTTCCAATTGCTTGGTGTTTTCTTAGCGGTCATCTTCCAAAGTGCCTATATCGCAGGCCACCCAGATGCGACCCTAGCCGACCTTACGGAATGGTCGACCAGCCTTGGCCCATCTTTCCTTCTGCAAGCGCTAGCCTACTCCATCCTTTTGTTGGTATTTGCTTTAATCATCGTCTTATCCAAAAGACTACCCCGTTTTATCGAAAGCTTCAAAAGTTGGAAACCCTTCGTCTTTGGACTTATTGGCGCGGGCGTGATTCTAGGGATAAATGAACTCTATTCGCTTATGATATCGGGTATCTTCTCTTGGGCGGGCTACGCACCCCCTGAAGTCAACCATAACGAGCAGCTTATCCGCGATTTCTGCGTTGCCTACCCTGCCGCTTCTCTTTTCGTCTTTGGCGTCATCGGGCCTGTCTGCGAAGAGATCGGCTACCGCGTCGGTCTATTTAGCTTCCTTTGCCGTGCGGGTAAGGTCATCGGCTACGTCGGCAGCGCGTTGATCTTTGGTTTTATCCACTTCAACTGGAGCGCCTTATTTGACCCCGCGCTACACGCTTCCTTGCCGATGGAGTTCGCCAATATCCCCGGCTATATCGGTGCGGGTTTAGCCCTGGCCTTCCTTTATGATCGCTTCGGACTAGCCTCAAGTTTGACCGCGCACACGCTAAATAATCTCATCTCGTTAACCGTCACTATCATTGGAGGAGCGAATCATGCCTGAGCAAAAAACGCCGCAAATCCTTTCCGGTTTCGTTATTAAACTCCTCGCTTTTGGATTGATGCTTCTCGACCATATCGGGTTCTTTCTGATGAATCGGTATTTCGGCGTCAATCCAGGTCTATATCAAATGGCCTATGTCTTTCGCTGCATCGGCAGATGCGCGATGCCATTGTTTGCGTTACTTTGCGCCGAGGCTATCCATTTCAGCAAAAACGGGTGGAAGTATTTCTTCCGTCTACTGGCCATGCACATTGGCATTTCTTTGGTCTTGACGATCTATATCTACGCCATCCCGGGCAGCAATCTCACCGCCGACCAGCTCTCGGGCAACGCTTTTGCGGATCTCTCCTTGCTCGCGCTCACGCTTCTTCTATTCAAAAGCAAGGGCTGGAAGAAAACTCTGGCCATCTTGCCCATTGCCTTGGCCGCGTTAGCCTATGGGGTGCAGGTCTACGAATACGCTAACTCCGTCACCATCCACTGGTTCCCCAATTATCTCCGCCCCGCTTATAGCCTGCTTGGCTTGCTCATTGGGGTTGGCTTCTTCTACGCCCGTCCCCTTGGGGAATTGGTCTCCAAACCCTTCATCAAGAATACTGGCATCACAATGGAAGCCTATAAAGAAAGCAAAGGTTACCAAAAGATCGTGAATATCATCGGGGTCTCGCTGTTCTTCCTCGTCTTAGTCATTTTCTGGGGTATCAGTTATATCGGCTACACTTACGATTTCCGCCCCTATGATAACTATTTAATGCAAATGCAAAGCTATTGCTTGCTCGCGATTATCCCCATCTATTTCTATTCGGGCGCCCGCGGATACGATTCCAAACCTTTCCGTATTTTCTCCTATTTATTCTATCCAGTGCATTTGGCTATCCTGTTCCTCATTTTTTCGATATAGTTTCCTCGTAAGGAGGACAACCCCATGATCACTCACATTCAAAATGTCCAACAATTTGACGAGCTCTTAGCCAAAGGCGACGTCCTTGTCGACTTCTTTGCCACCTGGTGCGGCCCCTGCAACATGCTCACCCCCGTCGTCGAAAAACTTTCTGAAGAAAACCCCGATTTGACCGTCTTGAAAGTAGACGTTGATGAAATTGGCGACCTCGCCGCGCGCTATGGCGTCTCTTCCATCCCCACGCTCCTTTATTGCAAGGATGGCGAGTTGGTTGACCGTGGCCTTGGCTACATGCCCTTGCCCCGTTTGAAGTCCTTCGTCCGCAGGTAAAGATTCGCGTTGATGAATGGCCTCGAATTCCATCGGGGTCATTTTTTTCTAGACTTATCCCACGATTGTGCTATATTTAAGCCCGCTTGGACCATTGGTGTAGCGGCCTAACATGCTTCCCTGTCACGGAAGAGATCACGAGTTCGAATCTCGTATGGTCCGCCAAGCGCAGGTGTAGTTCAGTGGTAGAACACCAGCCTTCCAAGCTGGTTATGCGGGTCCGATTCCCGTCACCTGCTCCAGTTGATGAAACACTCTGCTCATGCAGAGGTTTTCTTTTATAGACGGGTTTTCGCTATGCCCTAAAATATAGAGCTATGGGATTTATTGTTAAATTGTATCAGAAAAGCTTCATTCAAAGATTCGACAAAGACGGGGCCATCCCCTATTATTCGGCGGACGATTTCGTGGGGTTATCGTGCGAAGAAAAAACATTTCAAAACTCGTTAGGCATCGAGATTCACTACTTCTTTTATTCCTACGCCAACGCCAAAACGGATAAGATCGTTCTTCTGTGTCCCGGCATAGGCCCAGGGCATACGGGTTATTTGACCGAAATTGAATTGCTATGTAAGAACGGATACCGTGTGTTGACCCTGGATTATACGGGCTGCGGCGCTTCCGCGGGCGAGTCGCTTCTTTCCATCAACGAACCAACTCGCGACATCATCGAATTGCTAAGTCTTCTTAATTTGAAGGAAGAAATCATCCTCGTCGGCCACTCCCTCGGCGCCTACACCTCCTTAAATGTGATTCACCTACTGCCATCCATCACCAAGGCGGTCATCATCTCAGGCTTTGTCGGCATCAGCGATGAGTTGCTTGGCTTTTTGAAGCTGAGATGTTTCGCCAACATCGCCAAACGATACGAGCAAAAGATCAACCCCGAATACGGAAGCATCGATAACTGGAAATATTTGAAAAACACCACGGACAAGCTTCTTTTCATTCACTCTATCGATGATGCGGTAGTTCATTTCAAGAACAACACAAGGAAGGTCATGAAGCTAAATAATCCAAACCTTTCATTTAAGATCGTCGAAGGCAAAAAACATAATCCGAATTACTCGTCGGAAGCCTTGGGGAAAATGAACGCATGGATAGGCCAGTACAATACTTTGATTCGCCAAGGTGATTTAAATACCCCTGAGGAACGAAAGCGGTATTTCTCCGATAAGCCCATAGGGGAAATGACCGAACAAGACCCCGAGATTTGGGATCTTATCTTAAACTTCATCCGATAAAGATTAGCCTTCATGCGAAAAAATGGCGGCTAAGTCGTTTGAAATTCTAAATAATTTCCCTAAAATCTATCGCAAAACAGCCATTAAATTGCATTTTAACGCGCCTTGCTAGCCCTCCTTCTCACGCAATAGTACAATATGCCCCATAGGAGGGAAGTCTCATGAACAAACAAATCTTCCTCGCGACCAACAACAAAGGAAAACTCGCCGAATACCGCGAAATTCTTGCCCCGATGGGCTTTGTTATTTATTCACCGAAAGACTTGAATATCGATCTTGATGTCGAAGAGACGGGCACGACGTATCGCGAGAATTCTTTTTTGAAAGCGAATGCTTTCCGCAAGATTGTTCCCTTCCCCGTGCTGTCCGATGATTCCGGGCTGGAAATCGACGCTTTAAATAACTTCCCCGGTTTGTTTTCTTCGCGCTTCGCCGAAAGCTGCGGAGGCTACCCGCAGGCCTATGAGGAACTCTTCCGCCGTCTGGAAGGAAAAGACCGCTCCGCCCACTTCCGCTGCTGCATTTGCTACGTGGAATCCCCTGACGCCAAGCCTTTGTATTTTGAAGGAATCTGCCCCGGGCGCATTCTTAATGCCCCATCCGGAGACCACGGCTTCGGTTATGATCCTATTTTCCATTGCGACGAAATCGACCAAGACTTTGGCCTGGTCGACGAAGCCACGAAAAACAAATATTCGCACCGCGCCAAAGCGTTGCAGAAACTCAAACTCTTCTTTGCTATTTAAGTATCGTAAAGACAAAGCCCACCACGATTAGCCCTTGGGCCAATAGATAAGTGGCCATGATATAGAAGTCGCGACGTTTGATGTTTTTCTTAAAAAGCGTATAGGCCAAGAAAATATCACTGATGATAAAGCACGCCGCCCCAAACGCAGCCAATAAGCAGAAGTCGACATTACCCTGCGCGCAGGCGATAACGGCCCAAATGAAGTCCAAAACCAGAAACGCGAAATAAAACGTGCCGCCGAAAGCCAAATGCCTTTGGTGGATGATTTTCCGTCCAACTTGGTAAAACAGTAATGGGAACAACACGACATATAGACCCGTCGCCACATAAAAACCATAATGCAGTGGCCCACAAAGCATCATGAACATCACGATATACAAGATATGGTTAATCAGGAACGAAACCATACCCCCGACAAAAGGCCATACTTTGTGCTTCTTTAGCAGGCAGAAGTCGCCTAACATCCCAAAGAACACCCCAAGGTACACCAATGGGCTTTGGGGAATTGTGATGACGGCTGCGATGCCTAACGCTAATGTCGTAAAACACTTGGTGAGTTTCCTCCACTTCTCGTTTTCCAAATAGCAAAACACCAAATGGATAATGCTAAAAAGGAGGAATAGCCCAAAAAATATATAGGCGACGACGGGGATAGCTTGGAAATTCATTTGCACAATTATTTAACCATCTTTTTGGCTAAGCGTATCATTAAATTATGGAAAACAAGCGAAGAGAAAAACTTGGTGGACGTCGTTGGGCCGCCATTTTATTAATTGGGTTATTCGGGCAAATCGCCTGGGCCATTGAAAATAACTATATTAATTTATGGGTTTATTCCCAGTCCCACGATGCCAGCCACATCACATGGATGACTGCCGCCAGTAGCGTCGTCGCCACCTTGACGACATTCTTCATCGGCGCTTTGTCCGACAAATTGGGCAAGCGCAAGGTTTTCATCGCCGCTGGCTACATCATCTGGGGCGTCACGGTTTCTCTTTTCGGCGTCATGTCGTTATCCAACATGTCCCATATGGCTGGCGGTGATCTCGCCAAAGGCATCTTGCTCGTCGGCATCATGAATGTCGTCGTCGACTGCTTGATGACGTTTTTTGGCTCCACCTCAAATGACGCCGCGTTTAACGCATTTGTCACCGATCAAACCAATGAAAAGAATCGTCCCTTCGTGGAATCCGTCCTTTCGGTGATGCCATTGATTTCCTTAGCCATGATGTTGGGCGTAGGAATGATTTTAGGCATCCCTGGCACTCAAGGGGATACGCCTAATGACGTTTGGGCCAATCAAGTCAGCCAAAGTTGGCTCATCTTCTTCCTAATCTTTGGCATTCTCACCAGCGTCGTCGGCGTCATCGCGCTATTTCTCTTACCCAAAGACACTGTGGAGCCCTGCCGCGATGAGCATTATCTCAAGCACATGGTCAAGGGCTTCTTCCCCAAAACCATCAAAGAAAATCCATTATTCTATATAGCCTTATTAGCCTTTATGTTCTTTAACATCGGCGTCGATGCCTTTATGCCCTACATTATGGTCTACATGCAGAATCTTCCTTTCATGGGCAATAACGGTCTGGACTTCATTTTAGCCTTGGGCATCATCTTTGGCGTCTCCGCGGTGATTGTCTTAATCATCGGCATCTTCCTCAACCGTATCGGCAAGATACGTGTGCTCATCCCGGCCGTAGCCGTGATGTTCCTTGGGGCATTAGGCTTATTCCTGGTTGGCGATTCTTTTGCCTTTGATGTCGTCGCGGGTATTTTCTTAATCAGCGGTTACCTCGTCGGCACCGCCGCCTTAGGCGCGGAGATCCGCGACCGCACGCCCGAAACCGACGTCGGGGCCTTTCAATCGACGCGTATGGTATTCGCGGTCATGCTCCCCATGATTATCGGTTCCAACGTTTCGCTTGCCGCCTTCCAGACAAAAGAAGTCTTCGACCCCTCCACCGGGTCTACGGCAAAAGCGCCGGACCATTTCATGTTTGTCGTCGTTATGGTCGCCTGCGTCTTAACGCTTGCGCCAGTCATCTGGCTCATCATCAAGGGCAAAAAGAAAAATCCCCAATAATCCAATTTTCATCGCAGATTACGGGGATTTTGAGATTTACGCTTTATAGTTGACGGTGAATCCGGAATTCCAATTCGGGTCAAAATCACGCGCCGCAACTTCCGCGGCAGTCAAATCGATGTAGATACTCACATCCGTAAGAGCCACGCAATTAGAGAACTGGTCCGTCGCGACTTTCGTTAGTGACGAAGGTAATTTTACGGAAGTCAATTTCGTCAAGTTCTTGAAGGTATAGGCGTTCAGCGTAGTTACTTTTGTGTTTTGCAAATCCACGGATTCGATATTGTTTGCACGCGAGAATTCCCCATGAGCGAGATAGGTGACCATCGAAGAGAGTTTCACCGAACGGATCCGTGAAGAAGTCTCGGAAGGGCCAAAGCTACGCACGCCGATGTAAGGGAAGCCAGAAGGCAAGACCATCGTGGTCACTTCGGCATCGTCATAGTCGATGGGGTCGGTCCCAGCAACAGTAATTTCTTTCAACAAATAGCCATGCAAACCAACATCGAGTTCCAAAGTGCTGAGGCCACTGGTGCTCGTGATGGTTCTCGGAAGCATCACCGGATAGAGGTCCAAGGTTCCCGAAGAGGTTAAGGCAACTTCAGTAATATCGTAAGTTGGATAGTCAATGACGCCATTAACGAATTTCTCCGTCGACCATAAGGATACGAATTTATGATTGGGTAAAGCATCCGTATTCAGTAAGTCGGGCGGAACGACGCCATCGCCGGCTTTGACATCTAACGTATAGGAATGGTCATCGTCATTAGCGGGAACAAGGTCGAAATTGCTCACATCCGCATGGAAACGGACGGAGATAGTATCCACTTTCTTATATAAGATGGTGATGGAGCAGTCGTACTGGACGCGAGAACGGTCGACTACATTACCTGCTTTCGGGGTGTCTTCGCCATATTTTTCAATGACGCCGTTCCGGCCTTGCCCGACAATGACATAGCCCGGTATCGCCAAAGCGGTTTCGTCTAACGCGCCGCCATAAACGACAGATTGCGAAGTCGGCAGGTTAAATGTCGCCGCATCCATATCGGTATACTTAAAGATTTCTTTAGACGTTGGTTCGAAGCCATCATTTTCACGTAGTTGGTACGAAAGATTGACGGTGTAACTCTTTTTGGTTCCCTCGTCATAGGCGGCTTGGAAGACCGTTTCACCTTGAATCGCATAGTTCTCGACCAAGGTGGCGAAATCCTCGCCCTCGGAATAAGGGATAAAATCCGTCTTGCCTTTTTGATCCTCAAGAACATCGCCATCAAGGTCAACGACTTTGCCATCGTCATCATAAACGAAGACGTCCCAACCCGCTTTCTCGTAGGTCAGATAATAAGGGTCGCGCTCCCCTGTTTCATCATGGACGGGGAAATCTTCCAATAAGGTTTTCAGCGCATCCACTTCCCCCACTTTGGTTTCGTAAAGCAACGTGTCGGAATATTCTCCATATAAGCCACCAAAAGCATCTTTGACGCTGACGGAAAAGGAACGCTTTTCTAAGGTATAGGTGCAAAATAAGTCGCAGTCTGCAGTGATATTCGTGATATCGATGACTTCGTGTTCTTCGCCGGTATAGTTACCTTGGAAGGAATCGAAAATATATTCATACCCACGTTCCGGGGTGCGGAGGGAATGGCGGTAATCATAATGTTTGCCTTCCGATTGGTTGTAAGTCGCAATCGCGCCGACATTGGCTTTTCCGTTGGCGGAGGCATAGCAATAACCAATCAGTGTTGCTTTATTGGGATTGTAATGGCCGAGGACTTCGAGGTCTTCTTCCATTCCTTCGTAGTCAGAATAAATATTGACCGTATAGTACAGCGTGCCTTTGGACAAAGAGCATCCGGCAAGGGTCATCAAGGCCAAAGCAGACATAGACAAAATAGGCAATTTTTTCTTCATGTGTATCATTATCCTTTACCAAAAGAGAAAAAGAAAGCGTAACTAAAGCGTAATAGAGTAAAACTCTAATGTTGCCCATTGCCATCGAGAAGGGTATATTTATGCACGGCAGGTTTTTATATTATGAATAATCGTAAAGTCAACATCGTACTAGGACTCGTCGCCACCGTGGCCGCGATCGTCTCCATTCTCGTCTTATTCGCCACCGCTTTCGGCACTTCCGATTCCGCGGGACACGCCTCTACTTTGGGAAGCGGTTTCCAAGTCATGTTCGGACAATCCGGATTTGATGCGGTTCCTCTCCTCATCGTCGCCTTTGTGCTTCAATGCATTGGCGCGTTCTTCGCGCTTGTAGGTGCTATTTTGCCCGGCAAGCTCGGCGCTATCGGCTTAGGCGTCACCGCCATTTGCCTTGTCGCCGCCGGCATCATGTGGTTCCTCTCTCCGAGTCTATTCTCGGGCATTAACAAGCTTTCCGCTGAAGCGGAATCCGTCGTCATTGGCACTGGCGCGATTCTTGGCGCGACCTTCTCGCTCCTCGCCGCAGTCATCTCCCTCTACGGCGCCTACCGCTCCTTCAAGGCCTAAGCGTTACAGTATTACATCATTAACCCTGAGCGCCGCGCTCAGGGTTTTTTAAAAGCCAGGCTTCGCACCTGGCTCTATTCATTGTTATTTAACTATTTGTTTTTGGCGTTCTCGCGAATGTAGTTGGGAACGTCCTCAACGGGCATATTTAACGCGAACCCTAGCTCACCATAGACGATGGGTTGGGCTCTTGCCAGAAATTGGGAATCCATCGAATTTAGATGGCCATCTCGGGCTTTACGCTGGAGGGCGCCTTCCATCAAGGCCGCCAAATCTTCAACCAAGCCAGAGCGAAGCGCGTTCTCATAAGCGATCTTGCGTTGCTTGGAGTCCGTCACATAGAGGTTCTCGCGGATGTTCGGCCAGTTATGTATGAGGTCGATAGCGAGTTCTTTGCTCAAGGGTTTACGAAGCGACGCCGGGTTATCTACAGGCACGCGAACGATATTGTTTTTATCATCGCCATGGAATGGGGCGAGCACATAGTACAATGCGCCGGAATCGTCACCGGAAAGGGGTTCTATTGACAGCACTTTGCAGACGCCGCAGTGGGTATGGAATACATAGGTATCAATGTCGTACATAAAGCCTCCTTCTTTATGATTGTGGCGATTTCTTCGTCTATATTTAGTTTAACCGAAAAATACATAAATCGCCAACAAAAAGAAAAAAGTGCCCTATGCATCGACACTTTTTTCGCGATATTTCTTTCGTTGGATAATTTGTCTAACTACCACTTCCGCTCACTTCATTTTTTGCTGTACTTTGGTCAGCAAATAATCCGCTAAAGCATCGACGCCATGGTCCTTTTTCGCGCTTAACGGGAAGAAGGTGGCTTGGGGGTTTAAACGTAGAATTCGTTGCTTGGCTTTCTCCACGTCGAAGTCAAAGACGATGGTCGCGTCCATCTTGGTGAAAACAAAGATATTGCCACGGGTGAACATCAAAGGGTATTTTAGCGGCTTATCGTCGCCCTCAGGGACGGACAAAAGAACCATCGACATATCTGCGCCCGTATCAAATTCCGCGGGGCAGACGAGGTTACCGATATTTTCCAAGATCACGAGGTCGAGGTCATCGGCGCCGATGCATTCAATGCCCTCGCTGGTCATTTTCGCATCAAGATGGCATTCGCCCGAAGTGTTGAGCTGAATCGTACGCACGCCAGTCTCTCGTTCCACGGTAGAAGCGTCCACCACCGCATCCATATCGGCTTCGATGACGCCGATCCTAATCTTATCTTTAAGGCGGTTAATCAAATTGATCAATAAGGTGGTCTTGCCCGACCCTGGTGAAGACATGACATTAAGAAAGAAAACTTTTTTCTCTTTTAAGTCCGCGCGCAACTTCGCCGCACGGGAATCGTTGTTTGCCAAGACAGACTGCTTGACTTTAATGACTCTTAATTCAGCCATGGTGTAGTCCTTTCGAAAATAGCGCAACTCGATTTATTCTTATCGACCTGGCTTTGCTTGGGATTATCTTACCACCCTAGCAACGATAACGGTATAAACACACGTTTCTTTATCCTGCCCATTAGGCCCCTTCCCCCGCAGAAATCAATTCATTTCTCGCTCTCTCCATTTTGTAGAAAACCGACATTATGATCCGAAAAACCCATTATTTATCCACGAAATCGGTGATTCTACGATTTGGAGAACGGCAATCTTTGAACTAGATAGAGCTAAGTAGAGTGCGTGGCGCACGCACAAAGAGAATAATCCCCCCGGAGCCAGTAACGATGATTTCCCTGCAAGCACTCTTCTACCCCACCATCGTCGCCGCCGCCTTATTAGCGGGCGGGACGGCTGGCTTTGAAATCACCCAAATGCTCAAGCCCACCGCCGTCGAATATAGTGTCTCGGGAAATAGTTACTCCCCAGACATTGATGCCGCAATGAAGAAATACGAGGCGGCGTTAGCCAAAGGCACCCCTTGGGATAAGGCCCTGACGGTCGATGAGATGATTAACGTCGCTTATCGCCGGTTTGGGGAAGAGAAGCACACATGGTCTCGAGGCGTCGGCAGTTCCTTCGCCGCAGGGCTTGTCAATCAAGGCATCTTCTCCACTACGGTCCGCGACGAAGAACGGTTCTTCGAAGAATCTCTCTCCTATAGCGACTTTGTCAAAGTCTATGACCGCATGTTTCAAGAAGGCGAGACCACCACAACCTACTTCGGGCAAGATGACAACTTCCCCGCCCATCCAAAAGTCGAATACACCAACGACGAATACAAAGAAAAAATGGGTCGTTATGTCTCTAACGCGCTGGTCTATCTCGTATCACCAAAAACAATGCTCACGGACGAAAGCCCCTCGGGTGAGGCGAAAACAGGAATCTACCCCACCGATGAAGGCTACACATTGGAAGCGGAACTATCCCCCATATATGGAACGATCAACTACAAGAAACAAATGCAGTTCATCTCCAGCCTCAAATATCAGCCGACCTTCGATTATTGCCACATCACCGTGTGGGTCGATAAGGATCTGAATTTGATCAAAGGGTGTTTCAAAGAGAAATACACCGCCGTCACTAGCGCGGGCGTAGGCTCAGCCGCCGTCGGAAGCCTAACCACCGCCTACTATCATGAGTCGCCACCCTTCCCCTTCCCTGAAGTCGGAAGTCAGCTACCCCCATACCCCTCATCCATCGAATAGGAGAAATGATCATGAAAAAGCTTAAAACTGTTGCAAAAGCCGCCTCAAAACTCACTGGTGGCAAGAAGAAAGTCGTCGCTTTAGGCCTATTCTTCGCCGTCTTTGCCGTCTCTGCCGGGAGCGCCTATGCCTTCGTCCCGCAGACCGTCATCAAAGAATATGAAAATCGCGGCGGAGAAGAAATTATCCAAGAACACACCATGACCACCAAAGAGCGTTTCATTGCCAACATGGCCAATGGCGCTTCCGCGGGCATGAACATCACCGCCAACAAATTCCTTTTTGAATATGATGGCAAGAACGGTCATACCAACACCATCGATGCCGCCGGTACCGAGATTAACCTCGCGTTATCCTCGCTGTCCTTGCACGGCATCAACCTTTCGTTAACCGCCCCGGTCACCTATAGCGACGCCACCAATCGTCCCCATCAACGCGGCGTCCACGCTTCGATGATCAACAGTAACCTCTACCTCAATCTATTCGACCAAGAGCAAGAAAATGACGCCAAGGTAATGAATAAGAACTGGGACCTTCGTTACCATGTCGACTTGAGTCCCTATGATCTCATAGACGAAAAAGGTGAACTCATTAAGGATGAACTCACCGGTGGTATTCTCCAGTACGAATATGGTCAATTAGACTGGCTCATCGAAGATGTCCTTCACATCCTCAGCGAAGGCGGCATCGAAGTCTCTCTTGAAGGTTGGCTGGATAGCATCATGAACAAAAAGGAAGCCCCCAAGGCCCAAGAGACTAACAACGACCAAGTTTCCGAGGAAACCACTACTTCCGGCGGCATCTCCATGGATGACATCATGAATTCCATGGACGAAATCGTGGAGGTGAAAGAACAGCGTTATTTCATCTGGAATCTTCCTTTAGGCAGCAAGACCTTAAGTTTAGGCTTGCGTGGCGATGAAGACTATAATCTCGCCGGTGTCGATCTCCCCGCTAAATATGAGTACACTGTCGTTGAAAACGAGGAGGACGAAGAGAAGAAATACAACATCGTCGAAGCGACCTCTGACGCTTGGGAAATCCAAGAAGGCCTGCGCTTAAGCGTGTCCGCCGACGTCCAAGACTTCGCCCTCGCCCACGACGAATGGAACAAGACCCTCGTCCCCAACAACGCGGATAGTTATCGTGAACTGGTGAATTCCAAGGCGCTCATCGAAAACGTGGCTTCCTATGTCGCCAACCCGCAGTTCGGTCTCGATGTCAATCTTGACTTGGGCTACGAAACCGCGGCAAAAGCCGGTGATCGCACCCACGTAAAGAAGGACGCCAAAGCTGACTCTATGCGCATTGCCCTTTCCGCGGACGCCGACCTTGCTAATCGCAAATTTAATGCAGCAAAAGGCCAGATTTCCGTGCAAAAAGTGGACGAAAATAAGAATATCGCGGCGCGCCACGATATCAACGTCGCCTACTTCTACGATCACGATAAAGCCAATGGCGACGGCTATCTCGATATCAACAACAATCTGTTTAAAGCCCATACGGATTGGGTCTATCTCGATGAATTCTTCGGCGATTTAACCTCTAGTTTCACAAGCGAAGCAGGCACCACCGAAGAAAAGAGTGAAAGCGAGAACACTCTCAATCAGGTCAACAAAGTGATGAAGTCCTTAGGCATGTCCTTGGATTCCATCCTCGATTCCGAATTTATCACCGATGTCAAAAACGGCGTCTATGTTTCCGCCTTGGACTTTATCAAGAGTCTCCGCAACGAAGACAACAAAATCATCGTCGATTTGACTCTTGCTCCTATCGGCCTTAGCGGCGACATCTCCGTCACTATCGACGGTACCTCCAAAGGTAGCCTCTTAGGCATCGATTTAAAGGATATCCAGTTTGCCTCCTTCACCTTAAACGGTAAGATCGGTACCCGTGACTATGAAAAGATCAAGTGCCCGCTTCCCGAAACCCTCGAAGTCGGCGATAGCGAAGACAATTACGAAGACTACAGCGACTATGACTCGCTCAGTCACCTCAAAGGCATTGGCGAGCAAGTCACCGACATCGTCAACAACAAATCATTCACCGCGAAACTTGGCGTCACTCTTGGCAGCGAAGAGCAAAGCGACCTCCGCGTCGACGGCGATCTCGCATTCGCTTTCGACGAGAAGCTAAAAGCAGGTAAGGTCGACGTACGCATGAACCAAACTCTCACGGATCTCATCGTCCCCAACCATCGCATTGCCATCGATATGACCGACGATTATAACGCGGTCGCCCTTGCGTACGAATCTTCTGCCAACGATGACTTGGATGCCCTCAGCGAAGAAACCTTAACCGCCAAACTAGGGTTCAATTCCTTCGTAAAAGAAGGCGAAAGCCTCCTTGACAAAGGTCTAGGCTTATTTAACGCCTTTGATGATCGCTTCAGCCGTTTGACCGCTTCCTTGGCGAAGACCACCGGCACCTCTTTGCTTTCGAGAATCTCCAAAGGCGAATATAGCGCCCTCCTGGAAAAAACCGACATCATCTCCCGTGCGGATCTCCATGATGAAAACGGCAACACGGTCCTTGTGATTAGTGGCGCAGCCTTGGGCATGGAAAATGACATCAACGTCGCGGTCAATTATGACCCCAATCTCATCAACGATGATAGCACCGTCGAAGAAGGTGGATTGAAGTCCATCGAAGTCGGCCTCAAGATTGGCGAAAAAGACCTCAAAGTCGCCATCAAGGACATCGCTTCGATTGCTCTTAAAGACGAAACCGCCGTCCAAGAGAATGAACCTGTGGAATTGATTGAAGGCATCGAAAAGAATTTCCGCAACTTTGAATCCACCAAAGACTTCAAGGACATCGGCTTTGTCGCTGACCTCGCCGATTATCTCGTCGGCACCTTGACCTTAGGCACCACCGCTGCTCAAGACGAGAATGGCAATTACACCGTCTCCGGTATCTCCTATTACGGCATTGAAGGAAAACTCGGCGTGTCCATCGGCGCCCACGACATTAACCTCAGCTTATTTGATGCCTATGCTTCCGTTGAAGGCGCAGAGACCAAAATCTATGCAAACCTTGAAGGAATTCCCGTTATCCGTGGGGTCAACGGGCCTGATAACAGCACCTACTTCCGTCCTCATGAAGCCGAAGGCGTGCGCGATTCCGCCATCTACTACTACGCCAATGGCATCGATCCTCAAGGGCAAGTCCTCCTCACCCGTGATTCCAGCTATGGCCGCGTCCGCAATGTCCGCGATGGCGTCCGTTTAACCGGTGAACAATTCAATTCCGACATGCTTGGCTGGCTAGGCAAATATAGTCTTGGCATTCTCGATACTCTCCTTGAAAAGGAAGAGCCCGCTGCACCGCAAGGACCTGCCGCTCCGGGTAAGCATATGCGCGCTGGTCTTGTCACTGGCGGCGCCATCGAAATCGAAAAAGTCTTCAATGGACTCAGCCATAAGACCGTCGGTGACGTGGACCAATACATCATCTCCGTCGACTTGGGCGGCATGCTTGGT
This sequence comes from Bacilli bacterium, assembly GCA_017626815.1. Lineage (GTDB taxonomy): Bacteria > Bacillota_I > Bacilli_A > RFN20 > CAG-826 > Alloenteromonas. The sequence goes on from JAGAHY010000176.1 coordinate 35,883, forward strand.
ATCCCCGTCCTCGGTGACGCGAACATCACCCTCTCTGGCCGCACTGTCACTAACCACAGCAACACCTTCAAGACCTTAACGGGCATCAGCATCCATGCGGATGGCTCCGCGAAGGGCAGCCAAGGCAGCAGTCTCTCCCTCGTCAAAGTCGACGTCGACCTCTTCCTCAACAATATCACCGATGCCGGTGTCATGGAAAACGTTTGGGAGAAAGGCGGAAACGTTGCCTATGCGAACAACTTCGTTAGCAAAGTCGCCGATTCTGGCGAAATCACCGTCAAAGGCCTTCTCTACGACCTAGAAGACGAAGCCTGGAACAACCTCGAAGGCAAGCCTACCGACATGTATGGCTATAACTTCGCGACCCGCGGAAGCGCCAAATCCGGCAACCTCTACCGCTAAAAGCCCAACGCCCTGCCCCACCAACGGCAGGGCGTTTTTCCTACCTATTCCAAAAGAAACGAATTAGAATACTTGTTATGGAAAACCTCGCTAGCATCGTCGGAAAAAACCTTGCCTCATTGCGGAAAGCCAAAGGCCTTACGCAACAAGATCTCGCCAAAGAAATCAATTACTCCGATAAGTCCATTTCCAAATGGGAATTGGGCTATTCTTTGCCAAGCGTGGATATTTTAAAAGACTTCGCTGCCTTCTATGGCGTGACCATCGATTATCTCGTCGCCGAGCAAAGCCAAGAAGACCTGGAGAAGATTGCCAAGGCGGAAGAAGAGGATGAAAAGATTCGTTTCCGTAACCAAATCATCGTCATCGCCTTGACCGTGACATTTGTTTTTCTCGTCGCCATCTGCGTCTTCTTCTCTGGTTACTATAATCCTTTCAAAACCCGTCCTGCCGGAGAACCCGCCCATAAAGGTCTTTGGGTCATCTTTGTGTGGATGATTCCCGTATCGATTTTCCTCGCCGCGGTGGAATGCTGGCACTACTACCATAACCGTAAGCTCATGGTTATTCTGCTCTCTAGTTTTGCCTGGACGTTACTGCTTTCTTTCTGCGTCCAATTCCAGTTCTATAACGACGAACCTGAGATTATTTGGTACATTCTCGTGGTCGGCATTCCCATTCAAATCATTTTGATTTTGTGGGGTAATTTCCGTCCAAAGAAAAAAACCGCAACCAAAAAATAACCGACAAATCCCTGATATTTTGCCATTTCTACGATTTGGAGAATGACTTTTCTGTAGAAATATACCGTTCTCGTACTCCCGCGTACGTATAATGCGCCCGTACATGGGAATCATCGCGCGTTTAAAAACAACTCCCTTCATCAAGGTAGCATCCATCTGCTGCGCCATGATTTTTACGTCGTGCTCCTTCGAGCCAGTTGAAGCCATAGAAGAACCCAAAGAATCGACGACCCATCAGATAGTCGAACCCATGGGGCTTTCCTTTGTCCATGGTCTTCAAGGCGGCCTAGGATTTGAGTTTCGCTCCCTCGATTTTTCCATTCCCGGAAAAGAAGGGTTCGAGAACAGCATTTCTTTACGCGGAGGCAGCGGGCAAATCCAATTGGACAGTGCTTCTTTACATGGCCTTAGTCTACAAGTCGATCTCCCGTTGGATTATAACGACCTTTATCGGGAATTAAACTTAAGCCTCCTACATGATCAGCTTTATTTTTCCCTAGACGCGGGGAACAATTCTAGTGCCTCCTATGATCTCAAATACGTCACGGGACTCGAAGCTTTCGACTACGGTGGTATCGATGAAACCACCCACGGTATCTCCTATTTTGAATACGGCGACCTCGACTACATTATCGAAGAAATCCTTGGAATCCTCGAAATTGAACATATCACACTTGCTAATGGCGACACCCCCTCCTCCATCATCGTCGATTGGGACGCCGTTTTGGATTCGCTCGATGGTATCGAGGAATATGATGCGAGAAGGTTCTTATGGACTCTTCCCATCGGGGACAAGACCTTTGAGATTGGACTTTGCCACAAAGGGGACTACGTTCTCTCGAGCCTAGAATTCCCCATGGCCAAGCAAGGCAATCAAGATTATGTTTCCCTAACGGATTCTTTAGGGCTAAGGTTCCAGATGGATCTAAAGCCCAACGCGGCGACATCGTGGACATTGCCCTACCCCGAAAGTGACTATGAGGAACTCATCGATTCGCTTGACCTATTCCGCCAAATCGCGACCTACGCGAAAAGGAAAGCTTTTGGCATCGATGCCTCGTTCACTTTATCCCATATCGAAGATGAGATTGTTGGAGATGACGAGCATTTTGCAAAAGACGCTGTTTCTGAGGGGTGTTTTTTGAATTTGGACGCGATGCTCGATTTCTCTTCCTCCTCACTAGGAGGCGTCCATGCGGGTGTTGAAATTGGCCAAGAGGGTGGTTCTACCAAAGATATTCTTCTCCACACCGAGACGGACGACGATACGACGGGGACCAACTTCTATTTAAACGTCAATGACATCCTAAAAATCAGCACCAGGCAAGACATCGCCTCCGCATTGCTATCGACCTTAACCGATTCCCTTGGCGATGAATCCATCCAAAACGACACGATCAAGAAGCTCTTAGTCAGCGTCTTGTCCACGATTGATGGCATCGCTGACGCGCTTGACGCCATCCAAGGATCAAGCATCTATAAAAACATCGACGAGCAGCATTACGAAGACGTCATTTCCACCATCACGCAAATTAACACGTCCACGAACTCGATTCTGATTAGCATCGACCTTTCCCAAGCCAATATGGATGGCGTCGCGACGGTGACGCTTAATGGCACCTCCATGGACGCGCCATTAGGGAACATCCATTTTGACCACGTCGGTTTACGTGGGGAAAATGATTCCCACACCTCATTGCACCTCGATGGCACGTTGGAGATCATCCCCTATGAAAAGCCGATTTTTTCTGCAGAAGGATATGAAGAGTTGACGCATCTTCCAGGCTGGGATGAAGAAATCAAAGCCATCGCCGAGCGCGACCAACTCCAGGTTCAGTTAGAAGGCTATATCCTCAAGACCGGCACCACTTCCCCCATCGTGACCTCTGCCCCCTATTCTTTTGGGCGAAAGGAACAAGGTTTCTCCTTCAAGGGTTCTTTAGCCTTTGACCTCGCGCAGAAAATCGGCACTGGACAAATGGTTTTTACTGACCGCAAGGAAAACTATATTAACGATCATTCCCTGAAGATTGATTTCACCGGAGAAGGCGCGGAAAGTGACACCGATCTTAATGACATGAAAGGAAGTGGGAACGTCAACGCGATGTTCTTCGAATACAATTCTCAAAACACAATTCCCGTCTCGGACTCAGGCGATTACAAAGACGAGAACCGAAAAGAGCCCACGAACAAGAATGGTCTGAAAGGTCGTTTCTCCGTCCATTCCATCGGGGGTGTTTTAGGTGTCATCAATGAACTGACTTCCTCAACCGATGTCCGTTTCGAACGTCTCACGAACCTCGTTTCCAGCCTTTCCGCGGAGACGCTATTAACCAAGCTACTCAATGGCGAATATTTTGAATTCCTGTCTTCCAAAATTCTTTCTAAAGCCGAAATAGGGACTAATGAGTCTACATTTGAAATCGCTCCAGGAGTCATTCAGCCAAACCATGGGCTCACCATCAAGCTCGGTTATGACGCTGATAGCAAGCCAAAAACTATTGAAGTTTGGACCACGTTAGATAACGATAGCCAAAGTGAGATTTATGTCAAAATTTCCTTAGGATCCACTGCTTTTGATACTTTTCCCTTCCAGTTCTCCGATCATAGTTTCTCCGCGTTTACGGATTATTCTTCCATGAAGACACTGCTGGAATTCTTGTTAGGAACGATAAGCATCGGCATGACGGATGATACGTTAAACAGTTACACCACATACCACTTGAAAGGGAACGTGGACATGAAGCTCCTAGGAGGGCTTTATGACATCAGCATCTCTATGGACATTTACATCTTCCTTAAGGGAACAATAGTCAAGATTCTTGGGTCCGTATATGTACCCGAAAAGATTGTTACCAACGGTGAAACGACCACAAATATCTTTTATGAAACTACGGGGTCGGATGCCTCTGGACAGGTATATCTACATCGATTAGAAAAAAATTCAGGCATATTTGGTCTTGGCGCAAAGGTTAATGAAGAACATGTCCGTGTTAAGGGAGAAGACTTCTCAGCAAACTTAATGGACTGGTTATTGAAATATATTCTCAATTTTCGTTCGATGGTAACCGATAGGATTGGAAGCGACACCGGTTCTTCCACGGAAGCCTTCCATGGCGAAGATATCATCAAAGATTTCGCTGTAAAAAACACTTCGTTGTCCGAACCGACTTGGTCATTGAACATTGGACTTGATGCCTTGGCACATGTCAGAATTCTCAATGATTTAAGCGTTGCGATCGCCGGCAAAACAGTGAGTTACACCGGCTCCGACAAGAAATCATATACCCGGAAAGCGCTCTATTCTCTCACCGGCAACACATCGATTCTTGGAAGCATAATTAAGGCCACCTTGAATTTCAGCGTCGAAAACATCAAAACTGGCTCTTATCAAGAAGCCTGGTATTCCGATTCCAGCGCCTATCTTTACTATAATCAATCAAAGACGCTTACCAAGCGCACCGGCACCGCAAATTCTCTATGGAACGGCTCCTATGGCGCAACCAATAGTAACAGCAACTATCGAAACGCCACGTGGAAAGCTAAGCCTTAATCTTCGTATTGGCCGATCGATCTTAAGTATCGTTGCAGAATAACACCAGCCGCAGCCGAGTCAATCGTCTTGCGCTGCTTCTTCGCATTTTTGCCTTGTTCATGAAGCAAAGCCGCCGCCTCGACGGTGCTGTTGCGTTCATCTTGCTTCGTGATGGGGATGCCTGGGAACCGCTTTTCTAGCATGCCGATAAAACGTTCCACGATCGGCGTCATCTCGCAGGGGTCACCAGAGGGAAACAATGGAAGTCCAATAACGATGCTTTCCACCATTTCTTCTTCCATGACTTTAGCCACCCCTTTTAGGGCTTCATCATAATGGGTCGCTTGAAACCGTAAATTTTCCAACAACGTGACGAATAATCCGCTGCGGGAGATGGCCATGCCGAGGGACCCTTTGCCAAGGTCAAGTGCGAGGATGTTCTTCTTCATGGCAATTATTATGGCACAGCGCAACTGCATTTTTCTTGTCAAAGTTATTCTTGAGAATAAACTACATGGGCAAGGAGGTCACAATATGGCCAATGATCGTTGGGATTTGTCCGTCTTCTTTAAAGATGAAGAGGCATTCCTATCCACTCTTGAGGAGTTCAAAGCCCTCATCCCCGTCGTCGCCAGTTTTAAAGGCACATTACACGACGAAAACAAACTCGCGGAGTATCTTCGCTTAGACAAAAAAGCGAACATGCTGCTCGTCCGTTGCTACTACTTCGCGTCCATGCGCAGCGACCAAAACAAAAAGGATGTCGCTAATGCCCAGGACTTAGCCAAAGTCCAAATCGCCATGCAGAACTATGGCGCCGCAGCAAGTTTTTTCTCCCCGGAAGTCCTCGCTCTCGGAAAAGAAAAATGCGAGGATTTTCTCCGCAGAAACCCTGAATTTTCAGAGTATTCCTTCCAGTTGGATCAACTCTTCCTCGAGCAGGAACACGTCTTATCCACCCGTGAAGAAGAGCTTCTAAGCGCCTTCTCTCCCGTCGGCGGTGGCATTCGTAACCTGTATGCTCAACTCACGATCGCCGATGGCAAAAACCGTGAGGCGGCCCTATCCGATGGCAGTAAAGTCACCGTCACCCAAGCCAACTGGTCCTCGTTAATCGCCAAGACCAAAAAGCCCGAAGACCGCAAAGCCATCTTTGAGGCCCTCTACTCTTATTACGACGACCACAAGAGCACTTATGGCGAAATCTATAACCTGACCCTTCAACGCCAACTTGCCAACGTCAAAACCAGAGGTTATTCCTCTATTTTGGAATCCCACTTATCGGGCAATAACATTCCTTGCGACGTATTCCATACGTTAGTTCGCGTCGCTTCCACCCATGCCGCGCCGCTACAAAAATACATTGAGCTCCGCCGCAAAGCCCTCGGTTTAGAGAAGCATCGTTCCTATGATCGTTTCCTCCATCTCGCCGAAAGCGAAACCCATTACACCTACGAGGAGGCCAAACAGCTCTTCTATGATTCCATAAAAGGTTTCCCCGAGGATTTCCAAGCCAAAGCCCGCGAAGTCACCAAAGATGGATACGTGGATGTCTATCCGGCCGAAGGAAAACGTAGCGGCGCCTACTCCAATGGCGGTTACGACCTCCATCCCTTCATCTTGTTGAATTTCGTCGGCGAGCTTAACGATGTCTTTACCCTCGCCCACGAGTCCGGCCACTCCATGCACACGCTCTACGCCGAAGAAGGACAGCCGACCCTGAAGCAGGACTATACCATCTTCGTGGCCGAGATCGCCTCGACATTCAACGAGCATAATCTCCTTGACTATTTGCTCACCCGCGGAGATTTGTCCAAGCAGGACCGCATCTATTTGCTTCAGAAGGCCATCGATGAAATCGTCTCGACCTTCTACCGCCAGACCCTTTTTGGCCATTACGAATACCTCATGGCCCAAAAAGTGGAAAACGGGGAACCCATCAACTATCAAGTTGCCTCCAAGGTGATGGTCGATCTATATCGGCAGTACTATGGCATCGACATTGAGGAAGAAGGATTAAAACCCCTTGTTTGGGCCTATATCCCCCACCTCTTCAACACGCCGTTCTATGTCTATCAATACGCCACCAGTTTCACTTCTTCCATGCTTCTTTATGAACGCGTCAAGAATAAAGAAGAGGGCGCCTTCGACCGTTACATCGCCTTATTGAAATCCGGTGGCAGCGATTACCCGGTATCCCAGGTGAAACAAGCTGGCGTCGATTTGACCACTGAAGCCCCTTACCTCGCGGTTATCCACCGCATGGAATCGCTTGTCGATCAGCTTGAGAAAGCCCTGAACGAATAACGATTAAGCCTTGGGTTGCCTTAAGACATCCAAGGCTTTTTTCATGCGCAAAACTCGGGTTTTTCTTTGGTTAAAGAAAGAAAAAGGACGCCGTTTTTGACGTCCGGATTCATTCGGGATTAAATATCGTCCGGTCCCCAATTTTTGCCTTTGGCCTTACGGGGGCTAGCGGGTCTTAATGGAGGCTGTGCGGGCCTTGCAGGAGCCGGCTTTTGAGGGACGACAAGAGGTTGCGGTTGGCGCGGCCTTGCCTGCTGGTAAGGCACAGGGCGATAACCGGGAACCTTGACCGTCGCGCCGCGATTGACGTTATCGCCGACGTCTTTGAGATCAGCGAACATCCTGCGGCATTCAAGGTAACGGCCTTCAGAAGCATAGGAATTATAAACGGCACGGTTAATCGCAGCATCCGATTGGTTGGAATAATTGACCATGCACTCGAAGGCATCGGGGCTAAGCGGTTCATTGCCCATGTTCTCGATTTCGGTGCTATGGAGCTCATAGAGCATGTTGTCCCAATTCCCGACACGATAATCTTCGTAGAAGCGTTTTTTGTACGCGGAACGCTCATCGATATTGGTATAGGCCTTAATCCGTTTCTTGCGGAGGTCATAGATGCGCTCATATTTCGAGGGGTAGTTGACATTATAGAAGATGCCAAGGAGCAAGAAGAGCAAGTACAGCACCGTATATCCCGTCGCCGCATAGTAGAAGAGTTTAATCATGAGATTGAGGATGCGCTCTGGCATTTTGTGGATAAGGTTCTGAATGAAGGGAACCAAATAATACAAATTCATGAACGCGACGTAGATGACCATCACGATAAAGGCAGCAATAAGCATCCAGCCAAGCCACCAATAGGCGCGACGGTATTTGCAGATTTTGACCGCGGCGATCATGTTGATGAGATTCACCAGAAGCAACGCCACCGGCAAAATGCAAAAGCCCGTGAATTGTTCAAAGGTAATCGTGTAACTCACGTCACCGTTTTTGAAGACAAAACCAATCTGTGGCAGCAAATCCAAGAATTTGCGTGCGATTGCCTTGTCTGGGATAAGATAAAGCGCTTGTAGGCCCGCGCCGAGGGCAGTGATCAACAACATAATGAAGCAAAATACCGGGATCCACTTTCTGGGCCTTGTATTCTGCGACTTTTGAAGGACCTCAATTGTCACCATTTGTTCCATATTCAACATTATATGGCTTAAAAAGGCCACAGGTCACTCTTTTCTTTTAGAAAGAACTAAATTCGGGCGAAAAACTTCTCTTTAAGTACCGCTTTAGCTACAATATGCAGGCACATTAGGAGACCAAAATGGCTAAAAAGATTCTCATTGCTTATTTCTCTCACGGTGGTGAAAACCTCGTGGATGACCAAATCGTCGATTTAGGCGACGAAGGTAATACCAAAGTCGCGGCAAAGTTGCTGCAACAAGCCCTCCAAGGGCACGGCTTTAACGCCAATCTATTCGAAATTGAGCCGCTCATTCCCTACGACCGTAGCTATGAAGGAACCCTGGCTCGCTCCCGTCAAGAATATGAAAGCGGCGCAGCCCCTTTAATTAACGACGGGCCCAATGGCTACGATGCCTACGACGTCATTTTCTTAGGCTACCCGAATTGGTGGGGAACATTGCCCGCCCCTATCGTGTCCTTCCTCAGGGACCACGACCTCGCGAACAAGAAAATCATTCCGTTCGTGACCCATGGTGGACAACGCTTCCTCTACTCCATCGAGACCATCCGCAAAGAAGCACCGGCGGCCGATTTGGCAGAAGGATTTGCGATCGCCGCACCTTATATGAGCGCCGCGAAAAACGTCATTGAGGATTGGCTCAAAGACAACGTCGATAAGCTGAACTAAAATCCAAAGCAAAGAAAAAGCAACGGGGATTGACCGTTGCTTTTCCTTATCTTTTTATACTTTTAGGATAGATTCGCCTTGTTAATGCGGATATTTCCATCCACGACGTCCACCACGTATTTCGTTTCCGTGGAGATCTCGCCGCGAATGATTTTTTCAGCGAGGAAAGTCTCAATTTTATCTTGGATGAAACGCTTCAATGGACGCGCGCCGAATTCTTCCGAGAACGCGGATTCGATGACATAGTCGCGGACCCTATCCGAGAAGACGATATTGAAATATTGCTCCTCGACCCGTTTGGAAAGTTCTCGAAGTAGCTTATCGACGATGAGCCGCTGCTCCAGCATGCCTAAGGGTTTGAAATAGACGATTTCGTCAATGCGGTTCAGGAACTCGGGCTTGAACGTACGACGTAACAAAGCGCCGACTTCGTCTTCTTTGCCATGGAGCAAGGCTTCAGAGCCTAGGTTACTGGTCATGATGATGACGGTGTTACGGAAGTCAACGAGTCTGCCTTGTGAGTCGGTGAGGCGGCCTTCGTCAAGAACTTGAAGCAGCAAATTGAAGACTTCAGGATCAGCTTTCTCAACTTCGTCGAATAGGACAATCGAATATGGATTGCGGCGGACTTTTTCCGTCAGCTGGCCGCCTTCCTCATAGCCGACATATCCCGGAGCGGCGCCAATGAGACGAGAGACGCTATATTTCTCCATGTACTCGGACATGTCGATGCGGATGATGTTGTTCTCATCGTCGAACAATGCCTCAGCCAGCGCTTTAGAAACCTCGGTTTTGCCAACGCCAGTCGGGCCTAAGAACATAAAGCTGCCAATTGGACGCATGGGGTTTTTGATGCCAGCACGCTGACGTAAGATTGCATTGCTCACCAGCGTTATGGCCTGATCTTGTCCGATGACGCGAGCTTGCAGCGTCTTCTTCAAATCGAGAACTTTCTCTCTGTCACCTTTTTCAATTCTAGAAACAGGAATCCCCGTCATTTTTGCAACGATTTTTGCGATTTCTTCCTCGTCCACCACTTCATTGACGAGTTTTTCCTTTTTGGAGGAAACTTCGAGTTCACGGAGTCTCGATTCCAACTCTGGAATGGTTTTGTATTGAAGCTCGCTGGCGGCGCGATAGTTGCCTTCGGAGAAACGGACCGATAAATCGAAGCGGGCTTTTTCTAGTTTGGCCTTGATGATCTTGGCCTCAGAGATTTCGTTCTTCTCGTCTTCCCAGCGTTGCTTCAGCTCTTTGAACTTTGCCTCTTCCGAGGATAGTTCCGCTTCAAGCGCTTCTAAGCGGCGCCTGCTGGACTCATCTTTTTCCTTGGACAAAGCGACTTTTTCGATTTCCAGCTGGCGGATTTTACGGTTGCTCTCATCGAGCTCCGTGGGCATGGACTCAATTTCCACTTTGATTAATGCACAGGCTTCGTCCAATAAGTCGATGGCTTTGTCGGGCAGGAAACGATTGGTTATATAACGATTGGAAAGCGTGGCCGCGGCGACGATGGCCCCATCGGTGATGGCGACGCCATGATAGGATTCAAAACGTTGTTTTAAGCCACGCAGAATCGAAACCGTATCCGCAACAGTAGGCTCGCCTACCATGACGGGTTGGAAGCGGCGCTCCAAAGCGCGGTCCTTCTCGATATATTGCCGATACTCATTCAGCGTAGTCGCGCCAATGCAGTCGATATCGCCACGGGCGAGCAAAGGCTTCAACATGTTCGAAGCGTCCATCGCACCATCCGTGCGGCCAGCGCCAACAATTAAATGAATCTCGTCGATGAAGAGAATAATCTTGCCGTCGGATTCTTTGATTTTGTTTAAGACAGCCTTGAGACGTTCTTCAAACTCGCCGCGGAACTTCGCGCCAGCGAGCAAAGCACCCATATCGAGTTCATAAATATGCTTGCCTTGTAAGGTCGCGGGGACGTCATTTTTGACAATACGTTCAGCTAGGCCCTCGATAATCGCGGTCTTGCCAACGCCAGGTTCTCCCAGCAAAACGACATTATTTTTGGTTTTACGTGCCAAAACTTGGATGACTTTACGGATTTCTTCATCACGTCCGATGACAGGATCGATTTTTCCTTTAGAGACGGCTTCGTTGATATCACGCCCGAACTTATTTAAGACGTCGGGATCATTTTCGTAGGAAGGGATTTGGTTGAATTGCATAGTAGCTACCTCCTTGTTTTCATTGCCTAGCGTTCTAGGCTAACTATATGATAACGCAAAATTTAGCAGTCTCAAGCATAGAGTGCTAATTTTCGAATTTTCATGCTTGCCTTATTTCCCACGAAGTATACTTCTTGCATAATAATGGCGATGAAACGAGCGAAAGTTGTGTTTACATGTGGTATTAGTTTGTTGGCTTTATGCGCAGTGGCCGCGGTTTTTGGCACGACCAACACCATCGGCCAGCAAGGCAAAGTCGCCCGTGTCGATTGGATGTCCAAGTTGCCGGATAGTACAGAGATTTCGCAATTGAATATCCCTGGAACCCACGACACACTAGCTTTATATGGCTTAGCCGATTTCAGCGGACAATGCCAAAGTCTTGATGTGAAACAGCAACTTAGAATCGGCGTGCGCTTCCTTGACGTGCGTTTAAAACAGATCGGAAACAAGCTCCGGGCCGTCCACGGCTTTGTAGACCAAAAAGAGTCTTTCGATTTCGTGGTTAAAGAATTGGAAAGCTTCCTTAAGGAGAATCCGAAAGAAACCCTTTTCATTTCCGTCAAAGAAGACGATAAAGCCGAGTCTCCGGCCTTCTCCTTCGAAGAATGTCTGAACACCTACCTCAAAGACGAGTTCTGGTATACGAGCGATACCATGCCCCAAACCTTAGGACAAGTCCGTGGAAAGATGGTTTTGCTCACCCGCTATGATGACGGGAACAAAGGCGTCAACATGGCCGACAAATGGCAAGACTGCGGCAGTTTCTCGCTGGATGATTTCTATATTCAAGACGAGTATATTATCGATGATATCGAAGCAAAAAAGGCTGCAATTCTCGCTTGTTCGGAGAAAGACAGCACGTATCGATTGAATTTCTTCAGCGGTTATTTCCGGAAAGGTTTCCCACCTTCTTACGCACCATCGGTTGCCAAGATCATCAATCCCTGGGCAATAAAAACCCTCCCTCAAATGAATAAGCGCGGCGTTTGCCTTTTCGACTTTATCACTTCTGAACTGATGGACGCCTATTTTGGAGGTCAGGCATGAAAACCAGACCTTGGCAACTGCTCCTCGTCATTGCGGGTATGGCGATCGTCTGCCTGATATCCGCATCCTTGCTCTTTATCGAGGTATGGAACCTTTGCAGTGGCTTGCAAACTCTTTATGAGGATGAACTGGCTCAATGGGTTAGGATCTTCTTCCGCATCATGATGTTCATCCTTTTGATCCTCTGCGCGGTATTTTCCTTGATCGCTTTGAAGAAAAAAGGCGACTTCATCACGGTGTCGGCCTTCTTTAACTATGGTGGAGCCGTCATCGCGATTATGTCGTTCTTTTTCTATGAATGGTATTTTGGCTTAGGCCTCGTTATTGGGATGCTGCTATTAATCGCCTCGCCGACGATTGCAATGTTCCGCAACCGCATCTTTGAGGAAAAAGAGAATTAACGATTTGCCTCAATGATCTTTTGGGCGGCCTCACGGCCCGATTTTATCGCTGCGGCGATATTTTTCGCGCCATAGGAGCAATCGCCAATCAGCAATAGACGATCGGAGATTTCATCTTCGCCTACTAAAGAAGCGACATCGGATTTTTCCCCGATAGCCATGATAAACGCATCACATTCGACGTCGAATTCGCTGCCTTCTATAGTGTGGAAGCTCGGCCGACCGGATTCGTCTTTCTCGCCCAACTCCATGCGAACTAAGCGCAGCCCTTCAAGAGCTTTTTGGTCATCGTTGACCTTATATGAAGAAACATTAGTCAAAGTGGAGAAAATGACACCATCTTCTTTGGCTTCTTGTATTTCATGAACCTGTGCGGGCATCGAAGCCTCGTCACGGCGGTATATTAACGTTGTCTTTACGCCAAGGCGGGCGCAATAACGGGAAATATCCATGGCCACATTGCCACCGCCCATTACGATGACGTGTTTTTTCTTTTCAAGCCCGTTGCTATCGTTCTTCAAATTGGCATCGGCAAGAAGGGAGAGGGCGCTATAGATGCCACTGCACTCCGGTACGTTCAGACGGTTTTCTTTCTCTGCGCCAACGCCGACTAAGACATAATCGAAATCGCCTTTTAGTTTTGCCATCATCGCTTTATCCACAACGGTTTCAAAATGGAAGGCCGCCCCTAAGGCACGAAGATTGTCTTCAATCTGCTTTAAGCACGATTTATCAAAACGGAAATTGGGGATGCCACTTAAAATGGCGCCGCCTAAGCCGCTTTCTTTTTCAAAGACTTCGACACTGAAGCCTTGTTCTAACAAGAATGTAGCAGCGGAGAGGCCGCTAGGGCCGGCACCGACAACAGCCACTTTTTTGTCATTAGGCTCACCAGGCTTATATGGGAAGGCGAACCGTTGACTTAATGTATACTCGACGCAAGGGAAATCCACCGCCTCTCCACGGATTCCGCGGACACAGTGTCCACGGCATTGTCGCTGATGGTCGCAAAGAAGCGAAGTCAGCATAGGAAACGGGTTTGTGGTATACAATAATTTTGCCGCTAGATCCAAATCGTTCTTTTTCACCGCGTCGAGAATATCGGGAATTTGATTGCCGCAAGGGCAAAACGCTTTGCAGCGTGCATTGGGACAATGCAAACAAGGGTTTGCGATTTCGATGATGTTTTTCATGTCCTTAATGATACTGAATGACAGGAGATTTGCCACCCCCACGAAGCGATTATCTCGTGTCAGGTGGCATCAAAGCGTGAAATGGTCCGTTTTTCATAGGAAAATGGTGTTTATTCTTCTCGAAGCGTTTATCATTTAACCATGAAACAATATCAATGCATGCGTTGCGGGAAGAAATATCTTGGCCGTCTGGATTATTGCCCGCGTTGTGGCCAACGCCACATTTATCAGGTCGGTGACAAATACTATAACGCCGTCGGCGACGAATTGATTCTTAATCGTAAAGGCGACATTGTCGATACCATCCCCAATCCTTTTGGACCGAACGCCAAACGCTGACGAAAGCCAATCAAAAATGCCCAGTTCGGGCATTTTTTCTTTTTTCATCAGCAAAACGGGAATATTTTCGAATTATTGTTTTGGAGCTTCGATATTGTTTTTCTCTTTTTCTTCTTCAAGAGCCGCCTCGATAACCGCTGGAATCGGGCGATACCAATGATAGACGGTTTGGAACAAATAAACCGCGGCAATATAACAGAAGTCGATACCGATGACGAGGTAATACGGCAAGGTTTCCGCGCAGCCCTGTGTGATCGCATAAATATCAAAGACCACAAGAACGGGCCCGACCGGAAGCATCAAGATTTTGTCCAGCATCGAATTCTTCGCGCGTCTTTTCGGGGAGAGTAGCGTCCAGAAGAAATCGGTGATAATCCAGGCGCCACCAAAGAGGGTGACGTAGGTGAAGGCGTAACGTTTCCATTCGGCGACTTGGATGATCTTTGTTAAAAAGAGAATGCCAAGGACCAAAAACACTAAAGCGAAAATGCCGTACTCCACCGCCAACATGATTTTAACTTTCGTCAGGGGTTCTAATTTTTTCTTTTCCATGCGCATAACTATACCCGAGGAGCGAAGAATAAGAAATAACCTCTTCCCTAAACTGTTTTCCTGAGTACAATTCTATCGGCATGGATTTAAAGCAGTACATTCGCATACAAGAAGACTTCCCTAAGAAGGGTATCTCTTTTAAGGACGTTTCGCCCTTACTTAGCAATCCCGACGCTTTTCAGGAAACCATCGACGAAATGAAGACAATCGCCGAGAAGTGGAATCCGGACATCATCGTTGGACCAGAATCCCGCGGTTTCATCTTCGGTGCCCCTTTGGCGCTAGCGATGAACAAAGGATTCTTGATGGCCCGTAAGCCCGGAAAACTCCCGGGCGAGACCATGAAAGTCAGCTATTCTCTGGAATACGGCTCTGATGCTTTGGAAATTCCTGCCTATGCCGTCAAAAAGGGGACGCGAATCCTGCTGGTAGACGACCTTCTCGCCACCGGCGGCACTATCCGTGCCTTAGAGAAGCTCTTCACCGAAGCAGGAGCCGAAGTCGTCGGCACCATCACCGCCATCGAATTGACGGATCTCAAAGGGCGAGAAGTCCTTCACTCCCCATACGAATCGTTAATTAAGTACCCTCACTAAGGGGGTATTTTTTTATAACAACGAAGAAAGGAACAATCATGGAAAACGTTCACGTGCTCAACCACCCCCTCATCAGCCACAAAATCGCCCAATTGCGCGATGTGGCAACTAAGCCTGCACAATTTCGCCTGATCATCAGCGAAATCGCCCGTCTCGAGGCCTATGAAGCCTTGCGCGATCAGCCTACCCATACGATTAACGTGGAGACTCCTCTTGAAGTTACTCCCCAAGAAGTTCTTGACGAAGCCAACATCTGCTTTGTGCCTATTCTAAGAGCCGGATTAAGCATGTCCGACGGTGTTAGCTCCCTCTTGCCCAATGCGCCGATTGGTCATATCGGTATGTACCGCGAAAACGGCACTCATATCGCTCACGAATACTATTCCCGTTTCCCCGATAGGGTCACCGAAATGAGCGTATTGCTTCTCGATCCGATGCTGGCCACCGGCGGTTCCGCCATCGATGCGGTCCGCAATCTCCGCAACCGCGGTGTCAAAGACATTCGCTTCCTTTGCATCATCGCCGCCCCAGAAGGCGTCAAACGTTTCCATGAAGAGTTCCCCGATGTACCTTTATATATTGCCGCGTTAGACCGTCAGCTAAATGAAAACGACTACATTCTCCCTGGTTTAGGAGATGCGGGCGACCGTGTCTTCGGGACCTTGCTCTAGTCCTCTATCGCATCATATTTAGCTACGTCTTCAGGTTCGAGGACGTAAACATAAGGCACATTGCGGAGGAGCTGTTTGTAATCCAGCCCATAGCCGACAAGAAACTTCGGCTCTTCCAAAATTTTGCCGCAATAGTCGACTTTTACATCAGAAATTCGAGAATTTGGTTTATCGAACAATGCGCAGACAAGGACTCTCTTGGCTGCGTATTTTTCATTAATGTAATTCACCATGAATTGCATCGAAAGGCCAGAATCGACAACGTCGTCGACAATGACCACCGTGCGCCCGGTGAGGTCGGTCTGGCATTCCCTTTGCAAGCGGACATTGCCCGTGGTAGAAAGCCCGCCTTCATAGCTACTAAGCTGCACGTAATCGCAGATGATATCGCGCTCAACACACTTAATCAGATCGCTATAAAAAGGCATAGCCCCTTTCATGACGCAAAGGAAAACCGGAGGCTTCTTTTCGTCCTTTAATTCTTCAGTCAGCGCAGCGCCAATCCGCTTTACCGCAGCAGCGATTTCTTCTTGAGATAAAACTATTTCAGCCATGAATGGATTATATTCGCGTATAGAGAAGCAATCAATCTTAGAGTGGAGTATAATTCCCTGCGAGGTGAAAAAAATGCTCGAAAATGCCGTTCTATTCTCCCTCTCAGCTAATGAGGAATTGGCTCAGTCAATCGCTTCGCATATAGGCGTCCCGTTGAGTGAGCGCGCCATCCATCACTTCCCATCTGGAGAAGTGCTCGTAGAGCCCGTCGACACTGTTCGTGGTAAACAAGTCTTCATCATTCAGTCCACTTGTCCACCCGTGAACGACAATTTGATGGAAGTCTTGATCTTCGTCGATGCTTTGAAAAGAGCGTCCGCGAAGGAAATCAACCTTATCGTCCCCTACTTCGGCTACGCCAGGCAAGACCGCAAGGCCAAACCGCGTCAGCCCATCACAGCGGCGCTAGTAGCGCACTTACTCACCACCGCCGGCGTGGATCGTGTTGTCACCGTTAACCTCCACGCGGCGCAAATCCAAGGCTTCTTCTCCTGCTTGGTTGATGACCTAACCGCTGTGCCGCTACTTGGAGCGGCATTGGCCAGGGAAGACTTACCCATTTCGAACCTTACCGTCGTCTCACCGGACCACGGAGGCGTAAAACGCGCTAGAGATCTAGCCGGAATCATTGGCAACTGCCCCATCGCC
Source organism: Bacilli bacterium (assembly GCA_017626815.1). Classification (GTDB taxonomy): domain Bacteria; phylum Bacillota_I; class Bacilli_A; order RFN20; family CAG-826; genus Alloenteromonas. The sequence goes on from JAGAHY010000176.1 coordinate 52,925, forward strand.
ATTATTGATAAAAGGCGTGGCAGAACGCTAGAACCTGAAGTTATGGCCATCATCGGCGACGTTCAGGGCAAAGATTGCATTATGGTCGACGACATGATCGACACAGGCCGTAGCGCGGCGTTCGGCGCCCAAGCCTTGTTAGATGCTGGCGCTAAAAGCGTCCGTCTCGTGGCTGTCCACGCCGTATTATCGGATCCCTGTTATGAGGTCTTAAAAACCGCGCCGTTTACCGAAATCATCGTTACCGACTCCATCCCATTACCGAAACGCTTCAGGAAGATGCCCAACATCACCGTCATCTCGTTAGCGGGCATGCTTGGAGAATGCATCCAACGTTTGATCAATGATATCCCACTTTCCGAAGTATACGATGCGTATGCCAACCCAGAGAACGTCATGGATATCGTCCTATAACTCCGCAAAACCCTTACGAAATTAAAAAACGTTCGGTACATAGACCGAACGTTTTTTCATTTATAAATCTATTTATTCGGCGATTTTGGCGTTGCCGATGAAGTTGCGAGAAGAGAACGCAGATGACTCAGCAAGTTCCAAACTGGCATAGGTTTCGCCCATCAAGAGAAGCATCCCATTATCGGCATAAAGGCGGAACTGGTAACGGTCTTGTTTGTCCTTGGCGACGGTTAAATTGGTACCATCAATCAATTTCTCGCGAAGATTATCCAACGCAGATTTCAAGGCACTCTTGGAGGAATAGGTCGCTGTGGTAAATAGCTTCTTACCATTGTTCGCAAGAAGATTGGCTTGCCATTTGCCGTCTTCCGTGGTTTCCAGCACGATTTTGCCATTGTTGAGGGGCTGAACAGCGTCGACAAAGACATTCCATTCGCGATGTTCGCTCTCAGGGATTTCATCGAGAACTTCGATACGATCGGTGTCAAAGAAATTCTTAACCGATGCCAGAGCCTTTTCTGCGCCAGCCGCATTCGGATAGATTTCGCCGGCGGCAATTAAACGAGAATCATTCCCGGTGAAAATACGGAATTGCGCGTATTTCTTCTTGTCCAGAATGATTTTACCATTGCCCTGCGGAATGTTTTTCTTCAAGGTAGCAATACCGGCAATAGCGGATTCTTTCGTCTTGTAGGGATTGGAAACGATAAGGATTTCGCCGTTGTTCGCTTTTAAACGATATTTGTAGAATTTCGCTTCTGGGAACACTTCATATTTGCCCACGGCTTTGGCCTTGGGCTCTGGGGCTTTTTCCGCTTTTGGGGCGGCTTTTGAGGCAGGTTTTTTAGCAATTGCCATAATTCTTCTCCTTCTGCTTTATGAATATTATCGGGTTTTAATAAATAGTGAATTGAAAAATTGCGCCACAGTTTTAGCCGTGGCGCAATTTAAGATTATTAAAGGATTTTGCCGCGGACGAAATGCACTTTAGCGACGCCACCATGGCTTTCAATTAAGCCCTTGGTGAAGGCTAAGGCTTCAGAACGAGATTCAAACTCGCGGATAGCAACTTTGCCGTTAGCAACGACTGCCCATTTTTCATCTTCGGTCTTGATGATCTGATAGGACTTCTTAGGAACGTAAACGGGAGCAGGAGCGCGTGCAGGGGCAGGCGCAGCGGTCTTATTATCTTTGGCCTTAGCCGCGTTATCGTCTTTGACTTCTTCTACGACGACTTCACCCGGTTTGGCCTTGGCCGTCGGATTAGCAGGCTCAGCAGCCTTATTATCAGCCTTTTCTTCAGGCTTTTCAGCGGCGTTATCTGCGGGCTTTTCTTCAGCCTCAGGAGCGGCTTCTTTAACAGGTTCTTTCGCCTCAACTTCTTCTTTTCTGCCATTATTGTGGACAAGGATGAGGAGCAAAGCGACGAGGTAGGAAACGAGGACAATGCCAACCCACCAGGCGACGTTGACCCAGTAGTTTTCTTGAAGGGCGAGGATATTTCCACCGAGGTTGTCGGTGATGATCTTGGTATTAACCAAGGCGATTTCGGTTCCCCAATAAATAATCGGAGGGAGCATGCCTAAGAAAGCGGCACGGAGGCGAAGCCTTGCTTTGTTTTCCACGATGAAGGAAACCAAAGAAAGGACCGGTAAGAGGATGACAAAATATAAAGCGAATTGATAATCATATACTTTGTTGAACCCATCGGCTTGATTCGGCGCCACAACGGCGAGGTTGACAATCATCGTCACCCACGCAGTGGTGAAAGCCATTAATTTCATGACCGTGAGAAATTTAGTAGGTTTTTTGCCACCGAGATAAGCAAAGTCAGCGATAACCGCAAGCAAACCAATTAGACCAACAAACGCGCCGCAAACAGCGTTGAAGTCATAAAGGGCAGCCATCGGATCATTGAATTTTTGCGCACCGAGGAAACCAAAAATCCCGTTGAGCACGCCAACCACGGCAGCTGCAACGATCAAAAGATTGAATATGAGTCCAGCTACGACTCTCGATTTTTTCATAATCGACTCTCCTTTCATTCACCGAGTCCATGGGCGATCACCGCCAATGTTCGAAACAGCGAGAGCATGGGCGCAAGTATCGTCGATAAACTCATCTTTTGGATAATCAAAGTTTAGACGCTCGCGCGAAGAAAGCAAACACAAACAAACAAAACGGGCAAAAAAACAGCGCATTTTGCTTGAGGATGGAGCTTTGCGCCTATCTTGGCGCTCAAAATAAACTAATGAAAAGCAATAGTCCTAGCAGACGATTTACACTAAAACTGCAATTTATTGGCGCAAAGCAACAATTATTTCATTTTTATGCCTGAGGAGTCGAACCGCGTTTCCCCGTAGGTGGGAAGGTTGGACCAAACCCCTGGACATCGGACTCCGTAAATACATCAACTAAAATCAAAAAGCAGCAGAAAGAAATGCTGCCCGTCAGTGTCGAAAAGGGCGCGAGTAGATTGAATTGTTTGTCATCGGCATAGGGCGATGCGATAGAGGCCGCCCTATAGAGGTTTAAAAACGCCGTATAACGCGGGTCAGCGGTATTGTTGATAACAACATAGTGATCAATGAGATCAACAATGGAGTCCATCGTTACGTCTCTCGATTGGATTCCCTCCAGCATTTCCTTCACATGTTCAATTTGCGAGGCTTTCAAATATTTTTTGTATTCAATAACTTCTTCGTCCATATCCATATTTTATTTCATAAAAATATAAATGCAAATTGCCTGAGGAACAGGTGAAGATTAATGGTCCATTTCATCAAAAACTCTTCTGGCTTCATGCTCAAGTTCAATTAAGCTGTGTATGGAACCTTCTGGGGATAAAGCGGTACCAAAACCGTAAGAGGCATGGATAAACGGGATACGAGCTTTATGGGAGGCGAGCTCATCTTTCTCCGTATCGCCGACATACAACGCTTCCACTATATGTCGAGAAGTCATTAAGGCGCGAATAGTAACTGCCTTCTCATCCTTTGTATCACTCCAGCACATGTGGCCAGAAAACAAACCGTTTGGAACAATCTTGAGATAGTTTTCGATATAACCGGCTTGGCAATTGGAAACTATATATAAATCGTAGACCGTAGAAAGAGCTCTCAAGCTTTCGATTTCACTTGGGTATAAAGTGCCTGGGTGACTAAATAAGTATTCGTTTTCAAAAGCAAAACAGTCAGAAACAAAAGATTGAGCAACATCAGGATCAGCATCTTTCGGCAAAAGTACTGTGGCTATTTCAGACATTGTCTTGCCCATCAAAGAACAAACGAGGGCATGGCTTAAGGAGTAGCCAGGGCCAAAATATGTCTTGCCAACAATGTTCCACGCCTCAGTAACTTGCAATGTGGAATCCCACAATGTCCCATCCAGGTCAAAAATCAAAGCTTTTCTCATGCCGCAAAATTATACGGCAGAGTGAATAAAAGCAGGTAATAATACAGAAAAAAGTAAAAATACAAGCGAATATTTATTGCAAGAAAATATATATGATTGAGAAAAATGCCGATAAAAACTGGCGAATTCAAAATTTGATAGTGTAGAATACCATAAATGAGAATATTAATGAAAACATTAACTATATTTTTGCGTCCAATTATTTCCAATTGAAAATTTTCATGTAAGTTTTCGAATATGTCGAAACAGAGAGTAGATGATTTCATCTTAAAAGTTGTCATTTTATATTTATGAAAAGGTGAAATATTACAAGCTGAATTAATCCTGATAGAAATCGTTGATAACTTGTATATCATTTCCAACCTACAATGAGACATTTGTATTATCATCAAATATATTGACATTATTGTTATTATCAAAATACAACGAATGACTTCTTCAAGTGGATAGTCAATTATGAGATGGAAAAATTGAAATCTGATGTATGTATATTTTTAGTACAAATCAATTTAGTTTTGGCTTTTATAAAGTTCCTTTATTTATTAGTATCAGTTGTTTTGTGTTATCATATTAGTATAAAGGTTTTATTTATGTATATCGGATATAATTCTAACGTCATTCGCACTCACAATAAAGCCGCCATACTACGTTTAGTGCTGGCGGGAAGAGCTAAAACTCGTTTACAGCTTGCTGAGGCTTCCGGTCTGACCAAAATGACCGTTACGAATCTAGTTTCAGACTTGCTTAACCAGGATATTTTTCAAGAATTAACGACCACCACATCTGGAAAAGGGCGCCCTACTTCCGAACTTTGCCTATCTTCAAAAGCGCCTAAAATAATCGGAGTCTACTTGGACACAAATAAAGGGTCAGTAGTTCTTTGCGATCTTCTCTCCAACGTAATTCAATCCCATTCCTTCGACATTACTGAAAACACAGAAGCGTTTGTTTATCAGAAGATTTCCGAATCCATAGATTCTATTCTGAGAACATCAATTAACGAACGCATCCATTCTATTTGTGTCATCACCCCACTGCTTATCTCACATGAAGACGGTTCTATATCTATGACCGGTAATTCCGCCGAAAAGCTTTTCATTAAGCAATACTTGGAAGGAAGGTACAAGCTCCCATCGCTCTTGGCGCACGAATCCGATGCCGCTGCATCTTTGGAAGCACTTTTCGGATCCGGGACGGGCTTCGCTAATTTTATCTATATTAGCCTTGGTCCTGAGATTCGGTCTTCGATCGTTCAAAACGGTGTTGTAATCGCAAATAAATCTGGTTTTGGTCCATCCTTTGGCCATGTATCCATCGACTATAACGGCCTATCCTGCGCTTGCGGAAACCGAGGATGTCTGCAGTCATACGTTTCCACGCAAGCGATGGAAAAGAAGATGAAAGACATAACAAAACTAAAGTTGGACTTTATTGGGTTCTGCGAAATGCAACAAAAGAAAAATGATTCCAGAATAGACTGGGCCTTAAAAGATATGATGGATAAGCTTGGATTCGCCATCGTTTCAATAGCCAACATTCTTAATATAGAGGCCGTAATATTTGGTGGTGTCAGTTCCGCAATTCCAGACAGGTACTTTCAAAAGCTCGAAAAGACCATTTCAGGCAAAAACGTAGGGCTGCAAAGGGAAATCAAGATACTTAAAGCATCAATAGTAGGGAATTCAAAAGAACACGGTTACAGCATGCCATTGTTAAATAACGTCCTCTACGGAATAGAAGAACTAAAATAAGAAGATTTAATCGGGACGTAACGAGACTGAAACCGAAATCGGCAAAGCGTAGTTACGCCTCTTTTTTTGCCCTAATTCGCTAGTCAAGCGCTTTCCCGGCTTTAAATCGAAAAGCAGGCTATATCAATCGCGCCAATGTACATTTCTTATAGGCTTCTCATAAAAAGCCATTAGGTTGGAAACGCAACGAAACGCCCTACTATAAGACGCGTTTCTTACACAGAAGATAGGAAATCATAAATGCTAAATAATAAAATGTTTTTATTTGTTAAATAAATTTAATGTATTAAATAAGAGTTTGATCAACCTAGAATTCACGCATTCGTTAGACGAACTTGAGCGTTCGATTAACAGGTTCGCCAGAAAGAATATAATGAAATAATTGGATTAATTTATTGGGTATTAATTGACGGATTTTATTCAAAGTGATTCGCACCACTATTGATACCATTATTCTATTTTAAAACAATTATTATATCCTGATCGAATTTTGAGAACTTATATGCTGCGAATATTATTTTTGAGTAAATATTTGAATCATATAATTTGTTAATTCATAAAAGAAACTAAAATTTCAAATTATAGAAAATATTTCAAGATTGATAAAATAACTACTACAAATTTTTTAAGATTTTCTAAAAGAAAATTCGTTTATTGTCTAATAGAACCTGAATTAGTTTCCATGGCTATATGATACCTCATTCTCATGAAAATAGGAAAGTTGACACGCACTCACGTAAAAAATATGGCGTAGTAATTCTTTCTTATTTTGTCAACTGACATTAATGCATCAAGTTATCTTTCCAGTAGTGACTCCCATTCCAAAAAAACCACGCAATCATTAAATACGTGTTAAATCATTGCGTGTTTCAATCGGCGTACTCAAATCGAGTGCGATCTTTTGGGTTCGTAATCCGAAATGGCAATGGCATTCGTCCGCACAGTGAAGTTCTTTTGTCAGTCGCTCGTTTAAATGATGTGTGTGTCTCGGTTACGCATTTATGCCTAC
>JAGAHY010000019.1 GCA_017626815.1 Bacilli bacterium
CTTATGTCTGGAGTGATGACTACGATTATGGCTACCTCTATTTCCTTGAGGATGACCTCAATAACGTCTTCGAAAGTTTGGCCCCACTTATCGCGAGTTTACCCGGCTTAAAAACAAGGATTGTGGAAACCACGAACCTCGACTCTTTTGATGCGGAAAGTCTTTCCCGTGATTTCGCCAGCATGATAACTAACGAAATGATCATAAAGAATAAGCCAGGCTATTCCGAAGATGATGTTTTAAGCCAGGCTGAACGTTATTTGGAAGAAAAAGGAATCAAACCGCTCATTTCCATGAAAGGCGACGATACGCCGCCACGCAAATACATGCAGTCCGTCAACAAACAATTAGGCGTCGCATTTCTCTTTCTGCCGATATTCTTTTACGTCATCATCATGGTCTTGGTAGGCTTGTTCATCAGCCAAATCATTCGCCAAACGACGCGGAATATCGGCATCATGTTGGCCAATGGCGCTTCCAGAATTCAAATCATCCGCGTCCTGTTGGCCTTTACTTCGCTGATAACCGTCATCGCCAGTTTGTTCGCTATACCCATCGGCTATGGTATCTCCACGATGGTTGCCGCGGCGATGGTCAAGACCTACTGCGTCCCCTTAATCGGGAATTCGTTACGCGTTCCTATTGTCTTGCTAAGCACGGGCTCCTTGATTCTCGTCGGCATCCTCGCCACTGCCCTTGCTTCCATCAAAATCTTTTCCATCACGCCTAAAGATGCCGCCTTAAATAACGAGGCGCAACGGAAATCACTTCCCGAAAAAGTTGAAAATACCCTTGCAAAAATGCCATTTATTCCGCAAAATGCGACTAATTCCATGTTGCAGAATAAAAGGCGATTCTTCATCTCCGCTTTTACCATATCCGCCTCTTTATTGATGATTTTGCTTTGCGGTAGCTTCTACTTATCCAAGGCAGCGTTGATCGAACAAGGCTGCGATGGGCGGATGAACTACGATTGTCAAGTTTATCTTCAAGAGGAGGCCACGCCTTCCCTTATCGAACTCTGCGGCAAGAGGAATCGATAAGCAGCATCCTGGATTGCTACTACACCTACGTTGAGGTTTCCAATGATCACGGGGACGCCAAATTTCTTGAATGCCTGGCTTTTGACCCTAGCTTGAATGAAGGCATGATCCTCATTCCAAACGATGAAGGATATGGTGACATCGCGTTGCCTGAAGAAGGAATTATCATTCCCAAAGGTTACGCGAAAGACCTATCCGTTAAGCGAGGCGATAAGGTGACCATCAACGGCAATTCCATTGAAATCATCGGCATTTCCTATCAGTATTATCACCCTATTACTTATCTCTCCAAGACGCAGCTAGAAGCCACTGGAGTCGATTACTACTCCTCCCTTCTAATAACCACCAATGAAGAGAATCGGCTATCCGAATTGGTCAGCCAAAAGACCAATGGGTCCTTAATCGTTTTCACCTCTTCATTGAAGACGGACTTACATCGTATCTTTGATACTTTGGATCTCTTTTTGTGGATCATGATCGTCTTCGCGCTCGCGATCGCTTTGGTGATTCTCTTCATCATGAATCAAAACGCCTTAGCAGAACAGATCCACCAGTTCTCGCTATTCCGGGCGCTCGGATTCAAAGTCAGCGTCATCTCGCGGATTTTCCTTTTCCAAAACCTGGTCCAATTGATTCTCGCCAGCATCATCGCCATACCATTAAATGTGTTGAGCAGCCACATTCTCTTTTCCCTCGCCTCATCCTCAAGGCAAACCTACCCCTTTATCTTCAGCTTTCCTTTGATTGGGACAGCACTGGCTTTTGTCATCGTCACCATCGCCATTTGCCATCTGCTTTCCCTACGTAAAATCAATAAGCTCGAACTCGCCGAGAACCTTCGTTCCAATGAATAGGTTTCTTTTATCCCGCATAAATGGATATCGGGATTAAGCCCCGAAATGTGATGCAATACGCTTAGTCAATTACTCGTCGGAAGACGGGACTAAGCTTTTCAAAAGCCGGTGAATGCGTAATTAATCATCATCAATTTGGTGTGCTGCTAGAAAGCGACATTGATCTCCTTTTTTAGTTACCTAGACCCCCCACTTTGTCAATGCTAATAGGGAAAAAGCGTAAATGGTTAATCCTACGCAATTGTATAATCTGTCTTCAAAAATTAAAACTTTAAGTGGAGTTTTATGTTGTTTTTGCCGGAAAAATACAGTTTTTTTAAAAAATGAAATAAGGGTACAAGAGGCTATGAAATACTTTCATAATCGTGTTCCTGTGATAAAATGCAAGCAAGGAGAAAAGTTGTTATGAAAGAAGAATTATTAAAAGGTTTAACCGAAGAACAAATCGCTAAAGTAAAAGCGTGCAAAAATAACGAAGAATTGCTAGCGGCTGCCAAAGAAGAAGGTATTGAATTAAATGACGAGCAATTATCCGCTGTTACTGGTGGATGTGGTACTCCAGAAATGACTTGTCCAAAATGTGGAGCAAAAGCCAAGGCTTTTTCTGATGGCATGTTCTCCGCATGTGGTTGCCCCAACTGCGGAACCTTCTTGATATAAATGTTTTAGAATATTAATGAATGTCATCAATAATCCGCTATCTTGAAGAAAACAAGGTAGTTCCCCTACCTACTGGCTGAACATGGGGCTGCAATACTATTTGCTCTATTTTAAGAAACGAAAAATATGCTGGTGATTGTTTAATTCAAAAAAACAATTACAATTCGTCCTGGTTCGCGTATTTCACATAGAAACCTCAGTGAAGAGGATATGATGCTTGTAAGAAATGCCCACCCAGAAATAATTGAAAGAGGACTCAAGGTATCCATCAAG
>JAGAHY010000020.1 GCA_017626815.1 Bacilli bacterium
CCCCTTCCTGTTAAAGTCCTTCGATTCGAGGGCGTGATGCTGCAATTTGATCTTTATCTTAACGGTAAAAGCCTAGGCCATTATATTTCTGGTTACTTGCCCGTAGAAATTGACGTTTCTGAAGTTTTGCTCCCCAAGGGCAATATCTTAACCGTCTATGTCGATGGCAGCGAAGATCCCAGCGTTCCTCCATTTGGAAAAGTCTTGGATTATTTGACTTTTGCAGGAATATACCGCGAAGTCAGTCTCCTTTCCTATCCTTCTTTATATATTAAGGATGTATTTGTTCGCGCCAGTGCCTCTGGGGATGTCGTTGTTAAGACTTCGTTAAGCGAGGATAGTCATGTCGCTTATCGCGTATATGACCGCGAGGGCGGCCTAGTCCTAGAAAGCGACAAAGAGCGCTTTCATATCCCTAACGTCCATCCGTGGTCCATCATCGACCCCTATCTCTATCGGTTAGAAGCCGTTACTGGCAATGTCGTCGAATCCAAGTTCTTTGGCTTCCGCGACGTCAGTTTTACCCCGCAGGGTTTCTTCCTTAACGGCAAGCGTCTTCCCTTGATTGGCCTTAACCGCCATCAAACGTTTCCTTACTTTGGCCCAGCTGCCCCAAAGCCATTGCAAGAGGAAGACGCGCTTCTGCTCAAGCATTCCGGAATCAATGTCGTGCGCACTTCCCACTACCCGCAAAGCGAACATTTCTTGGACGCCTGCGATCGTTTGGGTCTTTTGGTCATCGATGAGATTCCAGGATGGCAATTTATCGGTAACGACCCGAAATGGGTGAATAACTGTGTCGACTTTGCTAAGCGAATGATCCTAAAAGAGCGCAGCCACACTTGTTTAATCGCATATGGTTTACGCATTGATGAATCCGATGATAATGATGAGCTTTATTCGAAAATCCAAGAGCAAAAGGTATTTTTAGACCCTTCCAGGCAAAGCATCGGCGTGCGAAATTTCAAAGATTCCCATTGTTTGGAAGACGTCTACGGCTATAACGATTTCAGTTGTGGCCCTCTCGACCATGGCGTCGACCCCTCTAAGGAAATCAAAGGTGCGAAGGGGAAACCGATTCTCATCACGGAAAGCAACGGCCATATGTTCCCGACAAAAAGTTTCGATGAGACCGCGAAAAGAGCGGAGCATGCTTATCGCCATGCGCGTGTCTTAAATGACGTCTTATCCGATTCCGGCTATTGCGGCGCCATCACCTGGTGTGCCTTCGACTATAACACGCACAAGGACTTCGGCTCCAATGATCATATCTGCCATCATGGCGTCTACGACATCTTCCGCAACCCCAAATTCGCGGCGTATTTCTTTAAATCGCAAGGTAAGGCACCGGTCCTCGATATAGGAACTTCTATGCTTCCTGGCGATTATAATGCCGCGCATTTCCCAGCGTTTTACGCTTTCACCAACGGCGATTATGTCGATGTATATAAGAATAATCGAAAGGTTGGGCGCTTCTATCCGGACACCAAGTCTTTCCCGAATCTTCCCCATCCGCCCATTTTAATTGATGACATTATCGGCGATTTGTTCGATGAACCGAATATTTCCGAGGAAGATGGCAAAAAGATCGTCGCCGCTTTCAATTATTATGCCCAAAATGGTTTCGAGAATATTCGTCTGCGCGACAAATTGCTAATGGCGAGGTTCATGGCCAAATACCACTTCACTTTCCCTGACGTCTATCAGCTTTATACCAAATACATTCAATCCTGGGGAGAAGGGTCCACCTTATGGCGGTTTGAGGCGTTCCGGGATGGGAAAAAGATAGCCACCGCGCTTCGGGGCCCCTCCACCGATTTCCACCTGGATATCAGCTTAACCCGCGATACTTTGGTGAACCAGGAGACATATGATTGCTTAAGCCTACACATCTACAAAAAGGACCAATATGGTACAACCATGCCCTATGCCAGCGATCCCGTAATCGTTGAAACAGAAGGCCCCATCGAAGTTTATGGGCCGAAGTTGTTCTCCCTTTATGGCGGCGCAAGCACCATCTATCTACGCAGTCTGCCGGTCAAATCTCCTCAAGAAGCGACCGTCAAAATCACCTGTATGGGCGAAACGCTAGAGAGGCATTTCATCGTTAAAAACGCCGATTAACAGAAAAAAAGTCATCAGCACGAATTCGCCGATGACTTTTTCTTAATGAATCAATTAACGGCCTTTGACCGCGAGTTTGACGGCTTCGTAACCGCCGTTATAGACGCCTTCCTTCTTCAATTGCATGATTCTCTTGCAAAGGCTCTTATAGAGGACATTGTCCGCGATAAGGGTATCGAGCATGCGGTTCATGCTCTTGGCGTCAGGGCATTCATAGGTCGCATCGCCGAGTTGTTCGCCATAGATGCCGCCATAGACTTCATGGCCGCCAATATGGCGCTGGAAGACCTTCGGGACGGGATAGAAGACGAGTTCGGAAGGCTTGGTGACCAGCAAATCGACGCGCCTCATGAGGATGTTAGTACTATAAACGGCCTCAAAGATATCGTCGTTTTCGACAAGATAGACGCCTTTGACATCTTTCATGTCCTCACAGAAAGCGAGCAATTTGTCATATTCATTGAAGAATTTAGTCGCGTTCGTTAACTCAGGAAGTTGCTTGGTGAGTTTGTCATACATCCCCTTATGGTCGCCAAGGTTCAGGAAGAGAGCGACTTTCCCTTCCTTAGTTAAGGGCAAGAGGTGACGGAGCATCGCGAGGAATTGTTTTTCGCCTGCGCCCGCGCCGCCGACAGAGAGAAGGATACGCATCGCTTCGCCGTTATCGCGTCTTGCCATACGGGCTTCGCAGTCTTTTTCGACGTTCTCAACCAGTTCATGGTCGACATAGTGACCGACGAGTTTCAAGTCGTCTTCGCCCATGGGTTTTAATGGATTCTTATCGAAACCATCGAGCATTTTATAACCGAAATAGGCACGCGGGGTCTGGACGACGTGGATGGAGCCTTCCGAAAGGTGAAGAGCCATCGGCCAGTTATCGGGAATGGCGTTGACGACATGGGTGAGGCCAGCGTGAATGGCGCCTTGGGCGGGCCAGGCATGGGTCGCGACGAAGGGCACATCCTTGGGCAAATCGTGATATAACGGGGCGAGGAGCTCGCTATTGCATTGATCCGCCGCGTTATAGGTAATTTTGCGGAAGCCTTCGGAGTTGAGCGGTTCCCATAAGAAATGGTTGAACAACTTGGATTTTTGGGAGATCTTCGACGCCAAGGAATACAATGCGTTTTGATCTTGAATCATCTTGGAACCCGTGGCATCAAAGCTCGCGAGGTCCATCCAGACGGGTTGATAACCGAGGGCCTTCGCGCAGGAGGCGATGGCGATGGAAATGCGGTAATGGCCAAAACCCATGCGGATATTGCCGACGACAACGGCATCTTTGGGCATTTCCAGAGGCTTATCGGAGAGGACGAGGTTCTCCACGCCCAAGTCCTTTAAGGTTTCAATTGGTTTCAGGGCGAGATGATACGTCTTGTTGCGGTCATCGCCATGTTTCTTGAGATACTTGGCCTGGCCTTTTTTGGCTTTCGCGACCACTTTCTCGGGGATCTTGTTACCGAAGATCACACTGCTTTTGTCCATAGGTTTCCTTTCGCGACTAAAAACGCCGCTTATTAATTTATTGCGCATGTATGCGCTTCCATGGGGCTAATTTAAGCAACATAGTTTCCCTTTTTCAATAGAAAAAGAAGCAATGTGCGGAAAACGCACGATGCTATCGGCTAAAGCTTACCAACGGTTGTATACTTTTTCGGCGAATCCGAATATGTTCTCGATGCGGTATTCCTTTTCGCCCGCGCGGATGACCCCATCGTAAGTGCCGAAAACTTGATGCTGGTTGGAACGCAAAATCAGCAGATTCGTGTCGCTATGGCGGTCGATGTTTGGCGTAAAGACGAGGTCGATCTCGTTAGTCGGCGAGCGGAAGATCCACTTCCCCATATAGTCGTCGCGCCCTAAGGCCTTCATCGGGATGTCGATTTTGACGCGGTCGAGCTTAATCGCCTCTTTATCGACGAAGAGCATGTTCTCGCTCGCCCGAGTCGTATCCCCAAAGCCATAGCCGAGGTTAAAACCGATATAATGGCCGTCCTGTCTTCCAGACATCGATGCCCAATACCAGGTGTTTTTATACGTCCAAACGCCTCTTCCCCAGTCTAAGACGCCATAGGAATCATTATTGAAATCGTAGGAGCGGTCCCCTACTTTGGCATAGCCTCCGGCGAGAAGATTATTGATTTTCTGGTTGTAATAGAAATGGCGCGGTTTTTCCCATGGGGTGGCGATGACCATGCTTTTGCCGTTGGTTTCCATTAAGGTGATGTCGCAGCGGAATGTGCGCTTGGACTTATCGAAGTTCTCCATGTAGCAAAGAAGCCTTCTTTTGTTTCCTTGATGAAGGAACTGCATGGAGACGCCTTTCTTCTTATTTTCATAGATGGAATCGCCCATGCGGGAGTCGCGGGGCAACTTGAGCTTTCCATAGCTAAAAAGCTCGATGACGGATTTAGTGTCCGCGAAAGGACGCGCGCCAAACTCGAGGACGCTGATGGAAGCCATCGACATGTAGCCATTATCGGCGATGGTCAACGCGATGCCATAGTTGGCATTGCCAATATAATAATAGTCCCATTCCTTGATGCGGCTTTTGCCGACTTTGATGGCGTCGCGGTCATATCGTTTGACCAGCGAAAAGGCATAGCCACCTTCGCAGAGATTGCCGTGTTCGTTGAGAAGCGGGCCGGGGGTTAATTGATGCTGTGCCATGGGGCCTCCTTACGACGTATGAGTCGATTTTTCTTGCATATAGGAGAGAACGGTTTCGGTCTCTACAGTATCGTCTAAGCCATAAATCGCCGCAAAATCCACATATTTTTGAGGATTTAGCACTTCGTCTTTGACTTTTTCGATGTGGTCAAGATAGCGTTGTTGATAATCGGACAAATCATAGGAAACAGACTCATTGTCGATGAGGGTCGCCAGGTAGAGATTGCTATTGGTATCCCCATCAAGCGTCCAGGAATCCAAGGGGTCCAAAGAGGCGAGGTGATGTCCCAGGTCATGTCCTAAGCACCAATCCCAGTCATAAGGCAAGATGATGGCTTTATCGTCTTCGGGCCGGAAATAGAGATAGAAGTTATTGTAATCGTAACGTTGGTCATCGAAGTTTCCAAGCAAGAAGGAGACCGCGGAAAACTTGAGGAATTGCTCGACGTCGATGACACTTTCAAGGGCTTCTTTACCCGCATTGTCATAGACGGCTTGCCATAGCTTGGCGATGAAGTTGGACATCGAGGTGAAGTCGCTTTCCTGCATCGCGGAGTCGTTGGTTTTCTTTTGGTAGGAAGGGACGTAGCCGCGGTAATTGTCCTCCACGCCGATCTTGCCGTTTTTGATGGGTTGCAACGTGGAACGGTCAATCGCGTTATCGCGGGTGAAATTGGCTTTGCCCATCTTGTTATAGACACATTTATATAAGTCGCCCTGAGCACCGGCTTTTCCATAACGCTTCTTCAGAAATTCTTTGTCGATGGGCTCGATGAATTCGTAGTCGCCTTCGGTTGTCGTCCCATCAAAGTCCAAGCACACTTTCCCGAAAGTCACCCTCGGGGCCTCGAGGCCTTGCTCGCGGAAGGCGTCATAGACGTAGGCTTCCCGAAGGGTGCAGGCATCTTCCCCTTGAATGTTTCTGGGGACGCGCTTGAGGTCAATTTTTTCTAATCCGGCGAAGTTCCGGTCTTTGCGGGCTTTCCTGCCAGCCGCATCATCGCTCCAATCATGTTTGAATGAACGTAATGCGGAATCGTTATAGACTTCATCGTCAAACGTTGCCTTAAAGGACAACTTGAAATGAGGCATGTCAAAGAAGGAGCCGCGCTCAAAGAATTTCTTGCGTGAGGTATTGCCCTTCATCCTTAGGCCCACTTCATCATAATGATAATAACGGTCATTGTAATGGATGGTCACGTCGACGGGGACGTAGAAATCGTTATAGATGCCATAACGGTC
>JAGAHY010000177.1 GCA_017626815.1 Bacilli bacterium
GTTAATGCCAAGCTCCGCGGAGAGTTCTACCTGCGTGAGCCCCTTCTTTTTCCGCAGCCTTTCGAGACGGGCGGCAAACTCTTCGGGGCGGAACTCCATATCGGTTTTTGTAGAGGCCAAACTAAGGTCTTCATAAAGCAAAGAAGAAAGCGAAATCCCATACAAATCCAGTATTTTTTTCCAACTGAAGGCATCTGGGAAGGAACCTCCCTTCTCCCATGCGGAGATCAATTGAATGGAAAAGCCTAAGGCGGAGGCGACGTCTTTTTGTTTTAGTCCCTTCCTCATGCGTAACTCCCTGAGGAAATTGGCTTGTTCCTTCACGTTCCCACACTCCCAAAGCACAACCAATTTACCAGCGAACTCATAGAAGTAAATACCTTTCTTGGACATCTTTTTTAAGGAAAACGCCAAATTTCATCGTGGTTTTAGCGGCCACGAAATGAGGAAAATAGTGGCTCCCTGTATGAGGCGTACAGGGAGGTCGCTTTTGCCGTTGTTGGTCCCTATTGCGCTTCATATAATGCGACTGAACCATAGGCATAAAAGGAGTCCCCATGAAAAAGTTAAATCTCTTCCGTCTATTGCTTTGCACCTTATCCGCACCTGTCGTCCTAGCTTCTTGCGGCATGAATGCGCAAAACGCCAAAACGATCGAATCCGTGGTCACCGTAAACGTGCCCGACGCGCCGATCCTCGTCGGCGAATTTGATAACGCAGGCATTCAAATCGTCATCACCTATACCGACGGCACCACCGATGTGGTTCCCCTCACTCAGGACATGTGTCCTCAAATCTACCAAAAGTATTTCAACGAAGCCGGCACCTTTGTCGTCTCGTTCCTCTATCGTGGTTTCCAGGTGACTTTCGAGGTAACGATGTACGTGGCCAATACTTGGAGCGTGCGCTTCTTCAACGCCGTAAACGATTGCGTGAAAGAAGTGGTTATGTCCGAGCTAAGCGAAGGAACCCCGATTCCGCCAACCGCAGAAGAAATGTATGTCGAAGGCTATATCTGGACGGGCGAATGGGACAAAGACTTCGAACACGCGACCAGCGACCTCGATGTCTTTGGCATCTATGAAAAGACCTATACCGTCGACTTCTATAACGGCCTAAACACCCTGATCTCCCACCAAGTCGTCAAAGAAGGCGATGACGCCACCGCCCCCACCGGCAACGTCATTCAGGTCCCAGGTTACGACTTCATTGGCTGGGACACTACTTTCACGAACATCCAGAAAGACACCGTTGTCTATGGCATCTATTCCAACGTCTATGCTCCCAACCATCAAAGCATTTGGGACGGCAGCATCGCCACCACCTATGATGGTGGGATCGGAACGAAGGACGACCCCTACCGCATCGGTAGCGCGAGCCAATTCGCAAAGATGGCCAAGGACGCGTCCGCCTACTACTATGTTTTAACCTGCGATTTAGATATGATGGGCCTTCCTTGGCAGCCATACGATTTAAGGGCATCGCTCGAAGGCGCAGGCCATACGGTATCCAATATCAGTGTAACCACCAACGCAGTGTACGCCGGCATCTTCAAGCAAGTGAAAAGCGACGTAGCCTTTAAAAACATCAACTTTAAGGGAATAACCATCAACGCAACTAATCCCTCGGAAGCCGGAGGTCTATTTGCCTGGGGCGTTGCATCGGGCAATTATTGCACGCTCGATTTGATGAATATCACCATCAGTGGAACGATAAACGTTCAGACAACAGGTGGAACTTGCAATGTCGGCGCGCTCGCAGGGATTTTACAAGGCTCCACCAGCTCATCTTACAAAACAACGGTGACGAACATCATCACCGATGTCGATATCAACGTCACACACCTCGGCGAGTCTTCCGCGGCAGTCGGCCTTGGCGGTCTAGCGGGATGTACAAGCGGCTACGCCTATCCTTTAAAGAACTGTCTCTCTGTCGGAGACATCACCGCCTCCGGGTTCTCCTCTCATTCAATCGGCAGAATCGTCCCAACAAACGAATCCAAGAACTCCGGCTTTTACTACAACCAAGAACAGACCTTTCAAACGGGGTCCAGCGCGTTTATCGATGTGGCTACCGGCGTCTCGGTTTCCGACCTCAACAGCGCTTCCTTCTACACCGAAACCATGGGCTTAGACGCCTCCGCATGGAAACTCGATAACCTCGATGTCAGCAAGAAGAACATCGCCAGAGTGAAAGTCTTTAATCCATTGCCGAAAATATAGGGTCTCTGCCGGCGAAAACCTGTCATTAAAGTAAGTGGGGGCTGTAGAGAAACCTACGGGTTGATCAGCAGCCTCCTTTTCCTTTCGCACTCCTTCTGCATGATAATCCATATTCACTAGTAGACCGACTTATTTATGCTTTCGGCAATTTTGCAGTCGACTATCGAATCTACCGAGCACTTGATAGATAAGAGGTGAGTCATATGCACATAAATAACCGATCGATTCTTTCAAAATATCGCGGTTTTAGCACCGATTTAACGAAAAAGTTTCCAAAACGTTGCCGCCGGAAGCATTTGAAGATGATGAGATTTCCTATTGGTTATAGAACTTCCGCTTATCTTTATACATATTGAAGTCGGCTTCTTTAAGGGCCTTTTCA
>JAGAHY010000178.1 GCA_017626815.1 Bacilli bacterium
AAAAATTGGAATTCAACTCCAGATTTTACGTAATATCACGAACCCGAGGAAACGTTCTTCCGTACCAATAATCATCATCGGCTATAAGAACAACCGAAAGGACGCCGAATCCTCGTTCTACTATTTCCGTACCTTCGACCACAAGGAAATCGATCTGGTCATTTTAAGCGAAGGACGTTTGACCTTATTGGAATGCAAAGATGGGGAAGAATATGGGAAGAAGGACATCGCTGGCTTTGCTTTGCTTCAGAATAGCCACTTCGCGCAGGGGAAAAACGCGATCATCTGCACCACGAGTTCCATCTATCCCGTGGGTGAAAACGCCTATGCCCTCCCTATATCTTCTATATAAATAGGATATATGTGCCGATTCCAATAAATGTAAAGGGCGTTTCTTTTCTCGTGGTGGTTTTGGGTAGCAGAGGTGGTTTTGGGTAGCAGCGGTGGTTTTAGGTAGCAGAGGTGGTTTTGGGTAGCGGCGGTGGTTTTGGTGGTTTTCAAGTGTTAGAAGTGCCCAACCACATGACAATCGTTTTCTGAAAATCGGGAATATAATCCGGTGCTATCCAAATATGGGAAAACAGACAAATGAGACTCACCATCTTCAAAAAAGCACAATAGGGGTTACCTATGCTTTTGAGATCTTCGCGCTTCCTTATGGGAGATAAGAGACCGACTGGGCAACTTGTGTGAAAAAACGCACCGGTTAAAGACGATAGAATAGTTCGTCCGTTTTCCGCTTGTGGCGCATCCGTGGCAGGTTACCCTGTATGATGACGCCGACCCTGGAGGAAAGAGATTATGAACCGCGCCGAAAAGAAAGAACTAAGAACCTGCACCAAACAAGGGTTGATCGATTTGATCAACGACCCTCGGTATACCCAAAACAAAGCCAACCAGTTCCCGGCCATCATCGGCTATTTGGCCAGGCATGGCCTACCCGGCGGCACGACTAAGGAAGACTTCTTTGATTTGGTCTACACGGCCCGTAACGAGCTTCTTGCCCAGGCGGCCAAGCAGCACGCCGAGAGCAAGAATCCTTTAGATTATGGGAAACTCGGAAACCTCCAAGGACCCGCGGAAGCCCGCGTCAAAGCCTTCTTGCGCGACCCCATGGAAGCCATCGCCCGCGAGATGAACGCCTTATATAGCCGCAAAGAGAACTACGAAGCCATCGAAGATCCGGATGAAGTCCAATATTACGTCAACTTAAAGACCAACGCCAATATCCTCACCACCATCGTCAACGTCTCCGGTCCCACGGAAAAAGGCAAATACGAAGATAGGCCCGAGATGGTCGATATCCTTGCCCGCCTAAGCAAGAAGACGCCGGAGCAAGACGTCACCCTAGACGCTTCCTTAAAACGCATCAATAGCGGCTTTTTCGGCACCTTGTTCCGCCGCCAATCCAAGGAATACAAAGCTTTTCAGAACTCGCTGAACGAGTTCCGCGATGCCAAGTGGGCCCATAGTGGCAATGTCGAGGACCTTGAGAAGAAGACGACCGCCTACTTAAAGCACGTCATCCCGGAATTCAAGTATGGTAAAGACATGCCGCGGGAGCAGTGGCTGCAAGCCCTTCCTAAGGGCAAGAGGGAACGCGCGGAATTCGCCATGAATGTCCTTGACTCCATCGCCGAGAACAAGCAGATGAAGCCCTATATGGATAATGTCGAGAAGGCCGTTAACGGCAAGAAAGTCGTTCCCGTCGCCGAGCCTAAGCCCATCATCGAAAACGAAGAAAAACAGAAACAGTTCCAGCAAAGCTTAGAACAAACCATCGTCAACGACGAGCCCCAGAAAGAGGAAGCCGTGGTCGAGGAGAACCCCAACGAGATTAAACAAAGCGAATTAGAAGCGTGATTGTTTCTTTGTTACCCAAGGGATTCTACGGGTGCCTATTGACTGGGCATCCGTTTTTCTTTAACGGAGGAATGGGGTAGGGGGAATGGCCTAAAAGACTAAATTCAATCTTTCAATTTTTCGCGATGAACGGGGTAAAAGTGCTCTTCATCGCGTAAAATTTGATTGTTTTTGCTAAATTTTACGCGTTGAGCATACCAAAAGTGCTCTTCATCGCGTAAAATTAGTTTCGTGGAAGGAGTCTTTTGGATATGATGATTGGCAGAGAAACGGAAATCCGTGAATTGCAGATGGCCTTGAATAGTCCCCGTCCGGAATTCGTCGTGGTCTATGGCCGCAGAAGAGTGGGGAAAACGTTCCTTATTGATAACATTTACCGCGACCATATTGTCTTTCGCCATGCTGGCTTGCCTCCGAAAGCGGCGACGCCGAAAAACAAATTGAAACGACAGCTCGCCGCTTTCGCAATGAGTTTGGCTTCTTGTGGCGTGGAACCGCCTTCTAAAGGCTTTGCGAACTGGGGAGAGGCTTTCCTTAGCTTGCAACGTTACCTTGATACGTTCGCGGGGAAGCGCCGCATCGTCATCTTTCTCGATGAACTCCCGTGGATGGACACGACCTCTTCTGGATTTCTGGATGCCTTAAGCTCCTTTTGGAACAACTATCTTTGCACGCGCGACCACATGCTTTTGGCCGTGACGGGGTCGGCGAGCTCATGGATTTTGGACCACCTCATCGACAATAACGAAGGACTTTACCGCCGCGTGACTCATCAGATCCTGCTCAAGCCATTTACCCTAAACGAATGCTCGCGCCTACTCCATGCGAATGGGGTTTCGTTCTCTTCCTATGAAGTCGCCCAAGTCTACATGGCCTTTGGAGGCATTCCCTTTTATTGGAACTATTTCTTGCCAGGGGAATCCGTGGCGCAGGGCATCGACCGCTTGCTTTTTGGCGGCGACGCCCCATTATTTGATGAATTCCGCAGTCTGTTTTCCTCCCAGTTTGCTTCCCCCGACGCCTATGAATCCATCGTCCGCATTTTGTCCAAAAGGAACGTGGGCTTAGACGCTGATGAAATCGCTAAGGAAGCGAAATTAAGTCCGTCAGGATCGTTTTACGACATGCTCCGCGGGTTAGAACGTTCGCATATCATCGAGGAATACGTCCCCTTTGGCGAAAGCAAACGCAACACGCGCTTTAAGTTATCCGACCCATTTTGCTACTTTTACCTAAAACAAGTCGAACCCCATCGCGAAGAAGCCGGATATTGGGCAAACCATGCTTCCTCCCCCTCCGCGGTAACTCATTTTGGCTTCGAATTCGAGCTACTTTGCTTTAATCATGTCGCGCAGATCAAACACGCGCTTGGCATCAGCGGCGTCGCCGCCTCTTGCCATCCTTTCATCGGCCAAGATGAAGGGAACAAAGCCCAACTCGACTTAGTTTTGCGGAGAAAGGATAACGTCGTTAACCTGCTTGAAATCAAATGGTCGAAGAACGAATACGCGATGGACAAAGAAGAACACCTGAAACTGGAACGACGGGAAGAAGTTCTTTCTTCCTATCTATTAAAGAGGGAATCGATTCAAACGGTCCTGCTGACGAGTTTTGGCCTTAAAAACGGCGAATACCAAAGCGATTTTAGCCGTGTCTTAACGTTGGACCATTTGTTCTCATAAACCAACAACCGCGTCTTGTATCCTTCCAATAGAGACCATCGATAGGATGAATTTTTCGCGATGAACGGGGTAAAAGTGCTCTTCAACGCGTAAAATTTGAGGGTTTTGGCTAGATTTTACGCGTTGAGTGGCATAAAAGTTCTTTTCATCGCGAAAAATCGGGTCAAAGCAAAAGGGTGGAAAAGACGCCGTTTTCGTTTTTCAATTAGGTCGCGTCTAAGGCCTTGACTTGCTCGCGGAGGCGTTTTCGTACTCTTCGCGCCGCTTGACGGAGGCAAAACCGCTTTTATGGACTCGCTACCGCCTTTCCCATCAGAGAAGACAAAGACCCCGTCGATGCAGAGGCTGGTATTCAAAAGCGTCTTGAACGAGGCGTTGGTCGAGGCAACCGAGCATAAAGCGCCTAGGGGTAGGAAGGCAAAGGTGAGGGTCTTCCATGGTTTCAGATGGTTTTTCCTATCCTTCTTGCGGATGGGGGTTTCCATCCTTGTTCCTTTCTTTGAGACAGCCGATGATTGGGATGCTTTGTCTTGGCCATCATAGAGGCACGGGCATCGAGAAAAGAAGAGGTGTCCCCTTTTCTGAGATGATTTTACGAATTCCGTCATCCTCATTTTATAGATAGGAGATAGGAAGATGGCGGAGGCGGTTAGGATGTGGGTTCTGTATGGTGACCCAATCCAACTTCATTTTGGTTTGGGGATTTGGCTCATGGATCACGGTTTTTCTTTGATGAGTTTCTTGGTTTTTAGCCAAAAAAGTGGAAAAACATCGATAAATACTGGAAAAATTTGTTTGATGGTTGTTTGATATTTCCTTGATGGTTGTTTGATAAACCATTTGATGCTTCGTAACTTGTCATGGACGGTTTGCCAAAGCCATGCCAAACTTAATGGGGAGATAATCCATTCAACGAAGAACGTTCCGCAATATGAAAAAGCTAATCCTTATGGCTGGCGTGGCGGGCTCGGGGAAATCCACCTGGAGCCGCGCCTATGCCCAAAACCATCCCAATACCTACATCATCGACACCGATGACACCCGCAAATCCATCACGGGCAGTTATTTGGTTTTCACCGAGCCCGTGAGTCTGGCTTGGGATGAGATGATCCGTAAGGCCAACGAGATTCTCGCCAGGGAGGAAGATTGCACGGTCATCATCGATAGCACCTTCCTTAACGATGAACGCCGATTGTATTTCCTTGACCGCTTAAAAGGTTACGACTACCTCGAACACTACATGGTCAAGTTCCATGACTATTCGGTGGTCTACCGCAACAACAAGGCTAGATCCAAGGAGAAATGGGTGCCCGAGGAAGTCATCGACAAGATGATTAAAAGTTACGTCCATCCTTCCCCGGAGGTGGAACGGCTCTTCGATAAGATCGTCATCGAATACTGGAATTAACGTTATATTACCTTCATTTGCGGCGTCATGTAGGCGCCGCTTTTGCTTAATAAAACGCGGATTTCTAGGAAAATGAGACTGTAAATTCGAAATCGATATTTCGAGGGATTCCATCGGTATCTTTTCTCATTTTACGTGATGTGGCAACTTTGTGACGGCGCTGTTGCATAATAATGCCATACCCAAACCGAAGGAGGTATCCGCTATGCCCAATCTTACGAAAGAACAACTCAAGAACATCAAATACGTCTCTATCGCGGATTTATACCAGCAGCTCGATGCCATCCAAGGCTTCGATGACAAGTTCCAGTTCACCGTGCGCTATCTTCTTTCCCATGGCAGCAAAGGACAAGCGACCGACTATAGCTTCGAGGAAGCCGTCCACCTCGCCAGGCTTAAGCTCATCGACGAGTCCAAAAAACTTAGGGATAAACTCCTTACCGACGAAGACGGCGTCGACCCCGCGGACATTTATTTCGATGAGAACGAATACCCGGTCTATCCTTACGCGGAAGAAGAGAAAGACGACATCGAATACGAATTCTTCATGGGTAACCCCGGGGAATACCTCAAAAGCAAAGCCGATAAAGTCGTCCGCGACATCGAAAGTCAGGACTTTGAAGATGATAAGGAGGTCGCCCTTAAGGAAAACTGTGACCGCCTAAGCAAGACCCTTGGCCCGGGCAAATCCTATGAAATCCTCTCCGCGGAAGAAAAAGGCCAAAACATCCTGAATATCCAAGCCCGCATGGAAGCCAAATGCCGGGGCAGGGATATCTTCCAAAAGCTAGAGAAAGAGACCAAGCCAGGCTTTCTAGCCCGTAACTTCGGGACGAGGTCCACGGCAGGCAAGAACTTCGACGAAGTCTACGCCGCCTTTAAAAACCCGGGTCACGTCTTATATGGCAACATGGATGCCTTAAAGAAAGCCTCCGACGAATATGTGGCCTACAAAGATTCGAAGAAATCCACCCTCGAACGCGTCGCGGGACTCGCCATCGAAGACCCTAAGGAAGCTTTTGCTCGGCGCATCAGCGAATCCATCGCGGAGCAAAAAGCCAACGACGAAG
>JAGAHY010000179.1 GCA_017626815.1 Bacilli bacterium
GATGGAACAGTCCCGCAAGAACAACCTCTATCAGGACTTCTTCCGGATGATTAACGCCAAGATCAAATCTTTGAAACACAAGATCGCCCAGATCGACGCCGATATCGAAAAAGGGAAAAAGCACCTCGATGACTACCAATACGGAAACTATTTGTTCACTTATCCCGAGTCGGTTCAAGAAGGTTCGGCTAGTTTTGATTATTATGGCGAGACGGTTGCCTTAGATCCGTTAAAGAGTCCGGCCGAAAACGCGAATGAGTTCTTCCGTCGAACCAAGAAGGCGAAAAACGCCATCGCCCTAGGCGAAGAGAACAAAAAGAAGGCTCTTGAAGAACTACAAGAAAACATACAACTAAAAGAATTCTCCAGTGTTTGCGAGGAGGAAACGCTCGCTCGTTTGCTCGATGAGCATAAACAAAAGAAATCTTCCTCCAAGAAAACGTCAAGTAACCCAAAACACGTCAAGGGACCGTTACCCTATGTCGCTAAGATCGGCAAGGATATCTTCTATTTTGGAAAATCCGCGAAGCAAAACGATTTTTTATCGTTTTTATATGCGACAAAAGGAGGATATTTATGGTTTCACGTCAAAGACGCCACTGGCGCTCACGTGGTTTTGCCATACGAGCATCCGAGCAACCCTCAAATCCAGCATGCTTGCGAAATCGCGTTATTGGCTTCCGACCGACTCGATGGCGAAGTTCAATATACCGAGCATAAGAACATCAGGAAAGGTTCGGTTAAAGGGCAAGTCATCCTTTCTTCTTATAACAGCACTTATATCCGCGAAATCTCCAATGAGGCCCTTGAAGCCTACGAAGAGTCGTTAAAGAAAGGTGGCTTGAATGGATAGCCTGAAATTAGCATTGGATTTGGCAGAGCAAGCTCTCAAAGCCCCGGCCAAGAGTCTACGCGAGGTGAATTCAAACGCCGATCGGGACCTTTTCGTTGCTGACTGGTCGGCCTTCATCCGCATCTACAAGCGCAAAGTTCCAGAGCTGAATCCCTGGATGGTGAATGAATACCAGTTCTATCGGCAGATTATCGACAAGAAGTATCCTGTGCCGGTTCCGGAGATAGGCATCTACCATCCGCAGGGCCATAAACTCGAACGCTATGTCGCCCACGATGAGATGCTGAATAAGAAGACATTATTGGAAACGCGTCTTGAAATCGACAGCATTTTGTTTTCGGTTTCCTTGCTTCACGCCGCGCCTTTCGTCGATTATCCTTTCCTTCCGCTAGAACGTTTCCGTTATTTCCAAAAGCGTGCAAAAGCCGCCTTACCGGAATCATTCGAAAATGAAATTTTGTTAAAATCTAAGCAAATCTTCGATTCTTTTCCATTAGTAGCCTGTCATAACCATCTAAAAAGGAGTCATTTAGCCCAAACAGAAGAAATCGTCTATTTGATGGACCTTTCTTCCGTCGGATTGAATGTCGGTCTGTTCGATGTGGCTTCTTTAGTGGCGGAAAACAATCTCGATTCCTCCATGGCACGATATTGTTTGCAAACCTACAACCGACTGGATCAGAACAATAGCTACACGTATGAAGAATTGGATACGTTAGTCGCGTTTGCCCAAGCGTATTACTACTATTATTACCGATGCAAAAACCTCCGCCTAAATGACTCGCGGACAGCGAAGCTTGCCGAAATGTATAAGCGGGCCTTCTTGATGCGTTTTGAGGCTTCCATCATGGAGGACGCCGAATGAAAAGAACATTATGGTTAACTTTCTTGCCCGCTTTAGTGGCATGTAGCGCATCCAACAATTCCAACGCAAGGGAGGCTTTTCCTTTTGAAAACGACCCCGACCGCCCCTACTTAACCAGGAACGGTGATAACTATGGGATCGAAGGTGTAGGCCGCGCCTATCAAGATGCTATGAGGGAACTTTCCAAAGATAACTTTATCCAAAACATCGATAATGGCGAGTCCTTTCTCATCTACCTTCATCAGGATAATTGCCGTAACTGCCAAGCCGCCCATGACGATATCCTAAATTTCTTACTCGACTCTGAGGTCATGATGTATAGCGTCCACTTCACCCCGGATAACATCCCGGAAAAATGCAACATGCTAAATGACCTTGGTGCCGAGTTCCCCTCCTTGTCGAATGTGCTCGACGGCGAATACCATACCCCGGACATGATTCTTTTCAAAAACGCGGAAAAAGCCTATCCAGTTTCATTCTATTCAGAAAGAAATCCCCTGCAAAACCTGTACAATTTCTTTAAAAACCTCTTCAATTTTACCTATATATACCATTTTTCCGCATGGGATCGATTCGAATCCTTCGTTCAAGAGAACGACTGTTTGGCCTATGTTAACGGTCTCGATGAACCCTCGTTCTTCTATGAAAATATATACCCGAAAGCCAAGGTTTCGGAAAAGATTACGGCCGTCTTGGACTTTGAGCTAATGACCGAAAATGAGCTTGCTAAATTCAACGAAAAATATGGTAATGAAAAGACCTTGTTCGCCATCGAAAAAGGCCAAAAGAAAAGGAGCCTCGACGTCGTTGACCAGCGTGATGACTCCTTGGAAATGATCCGAGATTACTATGGCTTTTGATCACTTCTTCGCGCGGAAATAACGATCAAACTCCTGAGCCTCTTCGTAGGTATCGAAGGCGGCGAACATATAGAAGTCACCCATGACGACGGCAATATGGGCGGGATAACGCCCACTCATCTTGATATGAGGGCCGTATTTTTCGGTGACTTCGCCGATGGAATGAAGATAGTTGAATGTATCCTTGCGGTGCGACGCGACGGCAATTTTCTTGGGCTTGGTCAAATCGACGCGGACTTCATCATAAGCCATGATGTCCGCATAGATATCGTAGACGGAAACAGAGGAGCCATAGTCAATGAGGTCAGGCGTATAACCGCCAGGAGCGCGCATATTGCATTCCAAAGCGACGAATTCATCCTTCTTGGCAAGGCCAGGTTTATCTTGGTTCAGGACAAAGAACTCAATATGGAAGAAACGTCTTTTGATGCCGAAAGCTTTAACGACGCCACGGCCGACTCTCTCAAACTCGACGGGGTCGACATCGATCATCGGCATGGAGAAAGGAATGTTGTAATAGACATGGTCCAAGCCATCGTGAACGATGCGATCGATGGGGATGGGGAAATGGTCCGTGCAGCAGAAGACAACTTCGCCTTTGGAGTTGCAGATGCCATCGAAAGACACGATTCGGCCATCGATGAATTCTTCCATAATATAGGGTTCTGGAAGCTGTTTTTCGAAAAAGGAGTCCACTTCTGCAGGATTTTTAAGAGAATAAGAATCGGAAGCGCCGACGCCGATATCCGGTTTGACGAAGACGGGATAGCCGACTTCCTCAATGAATTTGAGGGCAGTTTCTTTATCCTCAGGTCCCTTGACCACGAGGTAACGCATCGTCTTTGCGCCGCCTTTGCGGAAGTATTCCTTCATCTGGGATTTGGCTTTGATATGGGCCATATCGGAAGGATGAAAACCCGTATCCACATGGAAAGCCTCACGAAGCCTAGCGTCTTCTTCCAGCCACCACTCATTGTTGGATTCGATGAAATCGATCTTACCGTATTTGGTCTGGAAATAGGCGACGGCTTCTTCCATCGCGTAATTGTTGGACATGTCGTTGACGTAATAATACTCGGTCAAGGCGGCCGTCAAGCGGGGGTTTAAATCGTTATATGGGGAGTCTCCAATGCCGAGAACATTGAACCCGCGGGAGCGCAAAGACTCCACCCATTTGAAGTAACGAACAGGGAAATTAGGTGAAACAAAAATGAAATTCATGCCTGAATATTAGCACGCTCATGCAATTTGTTAAGATTTATCTATAGTTCGCCCTCTGAAAGGCGTTTCACGGAGATTCGGATTAACGCTTTGGCCAAATGAGCTTTGGCTTTCACCATGTCGATCTCGTCTGAGCCCGAATTGATTCGGTCGAGATTGCGGTCCCTCGCGGCCATCGCGCGGGCCATATCGATTTCATATCCGACATTGATTTCCTCGGCATAGACGGTGGTCGCGCCGCCTTTTACGACATCGACCGCGCCGCCAAAGACGGCATAATAGGTCGTTCCTTTTCCGTTCACGATCTTCATGACACCCGCAGGCAACAGCGCGGCGATGAAATTGGTATAGCCATATTCGATCATCGTCGGCCCGAATTCGGTGGGGACGGTAAGGGAAAACACTTCGCCTTCGAAAGCGACGCCTTTCATGCTTAAGACTTTCAAAGGGAAGGTGTTCATCCTAGTTCATCTCCTTGGCATGGGTGACGACATCCTCAATGGTGCCGCAATAAAGGAAGGCGGATTCGGGATAAGAATCGTATTCGCCAGAGAGGATAGCCTTAAAGGAACGGACGGTCTCCTTCAAAGGGACATAAATGCCTTTGGTGCCGGAGAAGGCTTCGGCGACGTGGAAGGGCTGAGAAAGGAAGTTACGGACCCTTCGGGCGCGGTTGACGATGGCTTTATCTTCATCGGAAAGCTCATCGATACCCAAAATGGCGATGATATCCTGCAATTCTTTATAACGTTGGAGCAACTGCTGCACACCCCGAGCGACTTGATAATGCTCTTCGCCGATGATGTTAGGGTCAAGGACGTTGGAGGAAGACTCTAACGGGTCAACCGCGGGGAAAATGCCTAAGGAGGCGATATTGCGGTCGAGGAGGGTTTTCGCGTCGAGGTGAGAGAAGGTTGTCGCAGGCGCGGGGTCGGTGAAATCGTCCGCCGGAACGTAAATGGCCTGGACGGAGGTGATGGAACCGTCTTTCGTCGAGGTGATACGCTCCTGCAGCTGGCCCATCTCCGTCGCGAGGGTCGGTTGATA
>JAGAHY010000180.1 GCA_017626815.1 Bacilli bacterium
ATCGGTGAGGCGGTCGGGGTAATAAAGGTCTTCCCCATAGCGGGAGAGCCCCCACCTCGAAGGAATGATATGGGGCATGGGATCATTGAAATTGAGGATGTTCTTCACGCCTTGATAAAGCGTCCCGTGGACGTCCTTCCCTTCGCCATAGACGCCGGAGATTGTCTCAAAGCAATAGGCGTAGACATCTTCTTTTCCCGAGATGATCTTAGAGGGGAACGCCCCTTCCTCCACGTCATCCAAAAGGCGCCCTGCGAGGAGATTGGCGACGCCTGCGCCGCGGGAATAGCCGCTTATCCAGAATTTGGCATGGCCTGCATAGCCTCCCTGATTGAGGTAGGAAAGGAGGCCTTCGTAGACGGTAGAGGCGCTGTCGGACATGCCTTTGACGTCGCCCTCTTGCCCCAAAGTGATGTTGCTTGCCCATTCGCCTTCGTAGGTTCCGCTGCGGATGGCTATGGCAAAGAGGTGGGTCGGGCCATCGGAAGAAGCGATTTCCTTGTGGGCGAAGGCGTATCCGATGCTATCGAGACCCGGTTTCTGCTTGAAGGTGTCGCTGACATAAAAAGAGGAAAAGCCTTCCCTCTGCCATAGCTCGGTGAGGTAGCAGGCGCGTTCATCATAATCGCGGTCGCTGCAGATGGTGGCCATTGCGCTGGCGTAGCTTGGCAAGGCGATCTCGGAATGGAAGAAAGCGTTGTCCAAAGAAAATATCCCGTCGTTGTAGAGGGTGTAGAAGACGTGATCCTCAACGTTGGAGTGGAATGGGATTTCTTGTTCGTTGGAGCAACCCGATAAACAAAGAAACGGGAGCAGGAGCAAGGGAATCTTTCTTGTTTTCATCGACAAACATTTTACAATCTTTGCAAGATGCCCGGGTATACCTTTAATCAGCAACTGCACGCGCTCCGTCTTTCCAAGGGCCTTTCGCGCAAGGAAGCCTCTCGCCAAGCGCGAGTTTTCCGCGCCGCCCTTTACCTGTACGAAAAAGGCTACCTACGCCCTCAGGGCAAGGATCTGGAGAAACTGGAATCCTTCTATGGAGCGAAAATCGATTTCTCGGGCGAGAAGGACTATCCAGTCGAAATCGAAGAAACGGAGAAAAAGCCGGTTTTTGCAAGGAAAAAGAGGGTTTTTGTTTTCGGAATCCTCTCCGCGGTTATGGCTGTCGTCCTTGCTACGGGAGCAGGCCTGTTTGTCACCTCGACCAAAAACGACGCTTCCTTCTATGGCCCGACCTATACCGCCTTATACCAAGCTTCGCGCGAACACGGCAAGGTCGGGACGGAGATCGCGACCAACGCAAGCTACCATTATCTAGCTTCGCACACGGGGAGAAATGGCTCCATCATCTTCTACGATTCGAGTAGCTTCCTTCATTTCAACGAATGCCTTTATGACGCCAATGTCGTCTTCATCGATCAGCCCGAAATCGGAAGCTGCCGCATCGAATATCGCTTCGGCGGCGATTTGGGGAGCGACTCCCATCGCTGCTACTTCAATTTCGGCAGCGTCACTTACGGCAACGTCATATCCTTCGAAGTGCTCTATTATGGCGAGCCAGTCACAGAGTTTGAGAATTATCAGGTCCATGTCAAAGGAGAAGGGAATTTCAGCGGCGAGACTCTGTTATCTATATTCAATTACGACATTACCGCTGCCATGTATTGCTATGACGAGATTCTGCAAAAGTATTGCGGCGAAGGGAAAACCTTCCTCAAGGACTTTCTTCCTGACCGCGAAAAAGGCAGGAACGTCGCCCTTTTCACCCAAACATTTGGCCTAGCGCTGCTCGTGACTGGCCTGCTTGGCCTTTTCGTTGGGCTGTCCTTCCTTTCCTATTCTTTGCTCGCGAAATTCCACCCGAAAGAAGCGGAAGAATGGGAGACTGCAAAGGGCAGAGAACTGCCAAAAGACATGCAGATCCCCCTCATTTTTCCAGATTTCGCATTGCTTGCGTTGACGCGCGTCCTTTTTGTTTTCTCGCTTTTGCTCCTAGCCGTTTCCTTCCTTGGGAAAGTAGGAGTGGGGTTGCCTTCCCTATTCTACAACGAGGGGTTCCTCTCCTTCTTGCAGACCTCCTTCCGCGTCATGCCGTTTTTGTGGCTATGGATTGCGTGCCGGGGCTCTAACGGAGGCAAGACCCTCTCCAAGGCGGCGATAAGTTTCTTGGTTTTCTTCTTCCTCGCGGGAATGGAGACAGCCTTAATCGCTTTAACCGGCGCTTGGGGTTACGACTTCTCCGAACTCATCTTCGGCTATGTCCCAGGCAGCGTCTTCCAGGCGGTGGCTTTGCTGTTCCTTGTCCATTTCTTCCTCTCCTTCACCCCTGCCTTTTTGCAAAACAAGGGGAGAGGGGCGTTCGTTTTATGGAGGTGCCTGAGCCTGCTTCCTTTGTCGCTTTTGATCGCAAGCGCCATCCTAAGCAACGCCCATGTCCTGTTCGTTGATGTCGCAAAGAACATTTACGTGAGCTTCTGGTTCCCTTCTTCCGTCCTTGCCGCTTCCATCATCTCCGTTTTGCTCCTATATGGGCAGTTCTTCCTGCGCCTATATTTCAAGAAGCGTTATGGAGGTCGCTCATTCTATTATTTCAATGGGAACTTCTTCGCTTTATGGTCGAACCTTCTAACGGTCCTCGCCTTTCTTTTGACCTACGTTTTGATCATCTCGCTGAAAGGTAACGAATACGCCTATTACCTCGGGTTGATCAATGGCGAATGGATCCTGACCATTATTCCATTCTTCCTCCTATGCAAAAGCGCGCCGCAGTCCGAACGGTCGTAAAGACAGTCAATTCATCCATTGATTAAGCTGCTGACGAACTATTTCTTTGGTCTTTTGAATCGACTCTTTCGCCTTGCAAGCTGGGATGTTCATCAGAAAGAAAATTGAGGGAGACGTCAAATGACGCTTTATTTTTCTTTTAGAAATCGCAGGACGTGGAATATTGCTTGATTTCCGGTGATTTTTCTTTTCTTCATTTATAGCCTATTTGGTTATGTCCCTCTTGGAAAAAATGCGTTGCAAACGATTCTGCAACGAAAAAAATTGCGTTGCATTTACGTTGCAAGATACTATTATGTTGGGGGGTAAAAGAAAATGAAGCTTGAGAGCAAAGTTTTGGAATTAATACGTTCTCGGACCGACTCATATTTAAAAACCGTTTCGGCGTTTGCCAATTATAATGACGGCGAAATACGGTTTGGTGTCGACGACCAAGGAAAAATTGAACCGATAGAGGATATGAATGCCTTTTCCTTGGACATTGAGAATCAAATCAACGATTCCTTCCATGTTAGACCATCTTTTTCGATTGTCCAAAACAACAATAAAACCATATCTCTATTTGTAAAAAAAGGGTTCTCGACCCCATATCTTTATAAAGGAAAGGCTTATAAAAGGAATGATACCGTGACGGTGGAAGTGGATGACATCGAATTGAAACGGCTCTATCTTCAGGGCTCCAACATGACATTCGATGAGATTCCAATTCAAGATAAAGATTTATCTTTTACTATCCTCAAGGAAAAACTCGTGTCCAAACTGAAGATAGAATTCTTCAACGAGGATATTTTGAAAAGTCTCAATTTATTAAAGAACGATTCCTATAACAATGCGGCCTCGTTGGTTTCTGATAACAACGGTTTTTCCGGCTTGGATATTGCAATATTCGGCAATACGATCGATATCCTCAAAGAGAGATGTACCCTAAGCGGCACATCATTGATTGCCCAATTCGATAAAGCGATGGAAATGTTTGAAAGAACATACGTATACGAGCAAATCGATGGATCGAGCAGAGTGACAAAGGAAAGAATACCGCGGGTTGCGTTTAGGGAAATGATTTCTAACGCAATAGTGCATCGAACTTATGATGTTAGGATTAACACCAAGGTATCGATGTTCGAAGATCGCATAGAAATCTCATCTCCCGGGGGCTTGATGTATGGTATGAGCAAGGAAAATTTCCTTGCGGGCGCTTTTTCCATTTTGAGGAACCCTATCGTTGCGAATGTCTTTAACAGGATAGGGATTATTGAAGCGTTTGCCACTGGCATCAAACGAGCAAACAACGCTTATCGCGATTATTCCGCGGAGCCATCCATTGATGTCGATGATTTCGGAGTTCACGTAATATTGCCTACAATTGATTTCCGAAAGGCCATGAGTTCGAAAGACCGTAGTTATTTGGATCTACTGAACCCCAACATTAAATACACCAGAGCGGAACTGGAAACGCTTCTAAAACTATCGAAGGACTCGCTTATTAGGGTACTCAATAGATTTTTGGCGGATGGTTTATTGAAAAAAGAAGGCAACGGAAGGGCGACGAAATATTTTCTAGAATAGTTTTCGCCTTGAATAAAGGATTTTTGCGGTTAAACGAGAGTTAAAGCGGAAAAACAACAAAATAATTTAAATAATTCCGCTTTAAAGGCTGAATATCATTATTTTTAATAAAACGAAGGAATGTAATACCCCAGGAGCGAACCTCATTTATCTAATGTCATTAAAGCTTAGATTAATACGACTGGATCGACATAAGTAATAGTTTAGACGGGTTGGCGTGTCGAGGCTGACTCCACCGAATGAAACGAGAAGTTGACTCCATAGGTTTAAGGACAAGCGTAAGTTTGACAACCAACAACCCCGTCAGTATCAAACGCTTCGGTGACCGACATTCCGAAGCCCATTTTAACTTCATTTTCGATAATATCGCTGTTTTGCGGGCTTTTTAGGGAAATTGGCGCATTCGCTGGTGGTTGGGACGAAAAAGAGGATAAAACTCCCGAACCTGCATTTCAGCCCAACTATTATGGTTTCATACCCTTTTTTCTTGTTCTCTCGGTGCGAATGGTATCGTGGTGGCGCCATGGAAGTATCCCCGTTATTTCTCTCTTATTCCTGGGTTTGGATCTTCGTAGTCCTGGTTTCGACTGCTTTTGTAGTGGGGCGCTTGTGTCCGCGCCGCGGCTATATTTTCTTTATCTTGGGCGCGTTAGGGTTAACGGGGCTGCTCATCTTTGTGACGCTTTATGATGGCAATTATCTCGATGTGGCGCTGGTCGCGCTGGTGTGCCTTTTGCCCTTGCTCCTGTTCTTTGTGCTCCCGCGGCGAAAACAGCAAACGGAGGAACCGAGGTCATGACCTTCAACTCTTGGCAATACCTCGCGTTTTTGCCCGTTACGGTGCTGGCGTATTTCTTGTTGCCCCACAAACTGCGGTGGGTGCTTCTGCTCGCGGCTTCTTATTTTTTCTACATGATGTGGAACCCGTGGCTCGCCTTCTTGATCTTAGGGACGACCGTTGTGGCCTATGGGGCCGCCTTGGCTATAAAAAAAGTGCCAAAACACAAGAAACTCTTCCTCGTGCTGACGCTGGTCGTCTGCTTAGGGGTGCTTTTTGGCTTTAAATACCTTAGTTTCGCCCTCAATTCGGTGGTGGACCTCATCAACCTCTTTCCCATCCATGTCCAAGCGCCCGTCGTCGACATTATTTTGCCTGTCGGCATTTCTTTCTATACGTTCCAGACACTCTCTTATGTCATCGATGTTTATCGCGGTGATTTTGAACCCGAGAAGCATTTTGGCTATTTCGCCCTCTATGTCTCATATTTCCCCCAACTCGTGGCCGGGCCGATTGAGACGCCCAAGATCCTGCTACCTCAATTGAAAGAAGAGCATCATTTTAATACCGAGGATCTCGTCGCCGGCTTGCGTCATTTGCTTTTTGGCTTCTTGTTGAAGGTCGCGATTGCCGACATTGCCGGGATTTACGTGAACCGCGTTTTCGCTTCCCTGCAAAGCGCGGGAACGGGCGAAATCCTTGCAGCTGTCGTCTTATTTGGGATTCAAATCTATTGCGATTTCAACGGATATAGCGAAATCGCGATCGGTTCAGCGCGCATCATGGGCGTCAAGCTCTCGCAGAATTTCGACGATCCCTTCATGGCCACCTCGATGAGCGATTTGTTCCGCCGCTGGCACATGAGCTTGCAGCGCTGGTTCCGTTACTATGTCTATATTCCTTTAGGCGGCAACCGCAAAGGCAAGTTCCGCCACGTTTTGAATACCATCATCGTCTTCACCTTATGCGGCCTTTGGCATGGCGCGAATTGGACTTATGTCCTTTGGGGGCTTTACGCGGGGGTGCTTATCGTCTTAGAAATTTTGGTGGTGTTTCCCCTTCTTGGCCAAGCGAAGAAGAAGGGCATCCCCGTCGATAATGGCGTCTTTGCCTGGATCCGCCGATTCTTAATTTGGGCGATGTTCATCCCTAGTTCCATCCTCTTCCGCAGCGCGAATATCCAGCAAGCGGGCCTCGCCTTCACGCGCCTATTCGCGGGTTTTCAACCCGATGGCAATGCGATTTTAGGCTTTTCCGTCACTTCGCTTTGCTATGTCCTGCTCGCCGCCTTGACGATGGAGCTTTCTTACCATTATGTCTACCGAGGGCCCAGAAAAAGCGACATTCCTAGCGAGGCGAGCTTGACCCAACCAACCCTCGTCGCCAAGGAGGCGGTCCTTGCCTTAAGCATGGTCGCCATCATCGCCGCGACATGGGCGTATTTGCTAAGCCATGGCGACGTATCAACCTTCGCCTATTTCCAATTTTAAAAGGAGCCGACCATGAACACCGTCCATTATTCTTTTTTCGAAAAAGTGCGCACCGCCATGGAGCAAAGTCCCGGCCATTCCCTGTTTGCTGATGAGACGCGCGATTATTCCACCAAAGAGTTCTATTTTGCCTCGGTGGAAGCGGCTAACGCCCTCGCCGCGCTTGGAGTGAAAAAAGGCGATTTGGTCTTCTTGCGTTCGACCCGCAGCATCGATACGTTTATCCTTTTCGCCGCTTTGGCCTACCTTGGTGCCATCAGCGCGCTTTCCGACCCTCATCAAGGCGCGCTGGAATCCGCGGAGATCAACGGCTTAAAAGAACAAACCGCCTTCGCCTTGACCAATGAGACCGCTGGTGACGATATTTCCGCCGTGGGAAACTGGGAATTATGGAATCTTAGTACCATGCAAAAGTCGCCTTTCCCCATTTCTTTGGGAAAACAAGCGGTGGAACCCTCTTTTGATTCAAAAACGGATATTCACGCGCCTTTTCTCATCATCTTCACCTCCGGTTCCTCAAACAAGGCTAAAGCCGTCGCTTTATCGCAGTTTGGCTTCAATAACCATATTGAGAACCATCTATCCATCGCCTCTGGGACGCCTGAAGACTGCCTTTTGATGCTACTACCGATCCACCATGTCTTTGGGGTCACTTTGTTGGCCATGGGTCTATGGGCCCATTATCGCGTCTATTTCGCGCCTTCGATGGACTTAGCCGTCACGCTAAATGCGATCCAGAAAGAAAAGGTCACCGCCGTCGATTGCGTCCCTTCCTATATCGCCGCCATTGGGAAAGCCAAACTTGCCAAAGGAATCGATCTCCCCACATTGCGGTTATCCATGCTTGGGGGCACGAACCTGTTAGAAGAAGACGTCCGCTTCATCGAGCAGTCTCTCGGCGTACGCGTTTTGCCAGTATATGGCATGAGCGAATGTATCGCCATCGCCGGGGCCAGCTTTGACGACTCTGAAGAAACGCGCTGCCGCTCGGTGGGCCGCCCTTTGCCGCTATGTGACGTGCGCCTCATCGATAAAAGCGGCCGCGAGGTTGCACAGGGCGAAGAAGGTGAAATCATCGTAAAATCGCCAACGATGTTCCTCGGCTATTACTTAAACGCGGAGGCCACGAAAGAAGCGGTGGACGAGAACGGTTTCCTCCACACGGGGGACCTCGGGCGTTTCGATGCAGAAAATCGTCTCCATATCGTTGGCAGGAAGAAGGAAATGATCATCCGCAATGGCATAAACCTCTCTCCCGCCGCCATCGAGGGAAAATTATTGAAGACCGCTTGCTTCGACGAGGTGGCGGTGCTCGGGGTTAAGGATAAAGAAGCGGGAGAGGTTCCGATTCTCATCGCCTCGTTGGCACCACAAGCGAAGGCCCTTAGCTTCGCCTTGGTTGAAACCTTGGTGTGGAAGGCGTTACTAAAAATCGAACGCCCCAAGGCTATCTACATTGTCTCCGCATTGCCTCATCTTTCCTCAGGCAAAGTGGACAAAATGACCTTATATCAGCTTTTTGCCTGCTAATCGGCCCTGGTTTTGAATTCAAGAAGCTTCTTTTCCCTGCTGTTTCTGCTTAGGATTTTCTATCTTATTACGTCTTATTACGCGCCTTCTTCGCGAATATTTTCCAAATAAAACTGGATGTGTATAATAATTTTCGTCTATGAGCATGCGCGTTCTTATTGATGCTTCTGCCGAGCCGTTCCCAACGACTTCTTTCCCGCAGGCATTATCCAATTTTTTCACGATGTTCCTAGGTCCTGCGCTGATCGTCGAGATCATGATAATGGCCTTCTGTGCCGTTTGCCTCACCGGCTTTTTCAAGTGGAAGCGCAAGGTCGTCTTGACCCACTTCATTTATTTCGTTGGCCTATGCATCATCACGTTTGGGACGACAATGCTTGGCTATGCGACCGCGGGCTCCATCGTCATGCCACCAGGTATCATGGCTCCCATCATCATCCTCTTTATTTTGGCTCCAGGGGCCATCTTTCTTGCCATTTTCTCTCGAGGCAATCCCTGGCATCGTGCGTTACGCATTACCTTTTATCTTTCGCTTTGTTACCTTGTCACCGAGGTTTCTCATAATTACAACCTCATCATCGACGAATTCGTCGCGCGTGGTTCGGCTTTGGCTTCCTTCTTGTTCTGCTTGCCTTTCTTGATTTTGATTCCCGCGTTTTTGTTCGCCGGGCGCTTAAGAATCCATCACGTGGCCCATTTCCGCAAAACACTGGCCCTTCAATACCTCTTCGTTTTCCTCGTGGTTTTGGCCACCGCCTTTCTTTCGGGCTTTGGTACGGGCGATGATATCGTCTTCCGCGTCTGGACTATCATTGTCTTGATTTTGCTTGGCGTGGTCGACCTTTTTGCCTATGCCTCGCATTATTACACGAGCAAACGCGAACGTACCATCGCCGCCTTGCAAGCCCGTAACCAGCTCAATGAAGCCGCTTCCGTCATGTTGAAGCTCAGCGAAGAAGACATCGCGCGCAACACCCGTGCCCGTCACGATTTGAAAAATACGCTCTCGTACCTGCGCGAGGCAATCGAGCAAGGAAGGTATGAAGACGCCCTCACTTTCATCGATGCCACCGCCGGCAAAGCTTATGGTGATTTGCAGCTCGTCGATTGCGGCAACGCGGTTGTCTCCTCCATCATGAATCTGGAATTACGAAAAGCTAAGCTCAGCCATGTTGAAATCCGTTACCGCCTCATCGTGCCGCCGCGGCTTGGCATTTCGGACAACGATCTTTGCTCGCTGCTCACCAATATCTTGGATAACGCTATCGAAGGCACCTGCGCCTGCCAGGAGCAGGGCTATATCGATTTTTCGCTGGTGGCGAGTGATGCGCTTCTTCGTATTCAGTGCAAAAACCCCACCCAATCCAAAGTTGTTCCTAGCCATTCCACGAAAACGGAAGAAGGGCATGGCCATGGCACGACCATCATCAAGGCCATCGTGAAGGAATACGGCGGCTATTATGAGTTCGATGTCAAAGACGGCACGTTCTGCCTTGATTGCGTCATGAACGTGAACCCCAAGCAGGAGGACGAAGATGCTTAAGATTGCGATGCTCGACGACGAACAACTTTCCCTCGATCTTTTCGCCGGCGCTTTCAAGCAAGCGTTCACGCAATCGGGGGAACAGACCGAAATCTTCGCCTTCACCTCCCCCGAGACCTTCCTCTCGACCTTATGTGACACGCAGTATGACCTCATCTGCCTCGACATCAATATGGGCGCTTATAGCGGCATCGACGTTGCCGCGAAGGTCCGCGAGGCCGACCCCAACGTCCCGCTTGCTTTCATCTCCTCCAACGAGAACCGCGTCTTCGAATGCTTTGCCTTCCATCCCATCGGCTTCATCCGCAAAGCCAATTTCCTCGACGATTCGGTGTCTTTTATCAAACATTACATCACCGTGGTGTTGCCGCGGCGCGAATCCAAGAGCACGCTGATGGTGAAAGTAGGACGCGAGACGACCTTCATCGAAATCGATAAGATCTGCTATATCGAGGGCAGCCATAATTACCAGACGTTCTATTTCGTCGACGGCTCCCCGTCAATCGACGTCCGCGAGCTGATCTCCACCCTCGAGAAGCGGCTTTCCCCACACGGTTTCATCCGCGTCCATAAGGGCTTCATCGTCAACTCCAAACAGATGTATAGCATCGGCAGCAACGAGGTCGTTTTAAAAAGCGGTGACAAGATTCCTCTCTCCCATCAACGGCGTGACGAGGTCATGAAGCGTTACTTGGAACTAACCAAAGATACGTTGTTCATCAGTTAAGCAAACCCTTCATCCTTTTGGGCTATGTTCAGCCCTTTTTTTCGTGTTTTAGCCCAAAACGCCACGTTATAGCCCGCTTCAAACCTTTCTTCCCCCAATTCCGCGCTAGCGCCGCAACCCGTTCTATCATTCGGTCATACAGCAAGCCGAAAAATGGCTTCAGGCGGCATGCAACCGGTAAAGATGCCGCTACTTCAGGAGGAATATGAATAAAAAGTCCAACAAAACAAGGAGAGTTCCGCTCGCTTTGATGCTTGGTACTGCCACATTCGCCCTCGCCGCTGCCACCTTTGCGTCCCCTGGCAGCATTGGCGTCAACGCTGTGGAAAGCTACAAGTTCTTCCCGGCGTTCAACAGCATCGAAAAGGCTGTTGAAGCGGCTGGAGAGCTGAACGAGCAACTCGCCGAAGAAGGCATGGTCCTTCTCAAAAACGACGGCAATTTGCCGCTGAAACGTGGATCGTGGGTATCCGTTTTCGGTGCGCATGCCTCTGGCCTCAACCATGGCTGGACGGGCAAGGCGGACCTGCCTAACGCCATCACCACCGTGCCGCAGTCTCTCGAAGCTGCCGGCTTCCACGTGAATCCGACTCTTAACGCCTACTATGAGAAAAACGGCGCTTCTGGCCGTGGCGGCGCGATGTCGAGCTCTTACTTCGACGTCGAACCCGTGACTTTTGGCGGCGTTGAAAAGGCTTCCTACAAAACTTATGGTGATGCCGCGGTCATCGTCCTCGCCCGCAACGGCGGCGAAGGTTCCGATATCGACCTCATCGTCAAGAGCGAAGAAGTCAACGAACTGGATAAGGGCGAATATGGCCAAGAGCACAAAGCTCTCTATTCCGAAACGGCTGTCGACCCCGAAACCGGGGAAGAAGTCGTCAAAACATATCATCATGCTTTGATGTTGACCAAGTCCGAACACGAGCTCATCAACCATGTCAAAGCCAACTTCAGCAAAATCTGCGTCGTCATCAACTCCTCCAACGCGATGGAGCTTGGCGAGCTCAAAGATGATCCTGCCATCAACGCGATGATCTGGATGGGTGCTCCTGGCGAAACCGGCGCCGCTGCCCTCGGCCGTATCATCTCGGGTGAAGTGAACCCTTCGGGCCGTCTCGTCGACGAATTCCCGCGCGACTTCACCGCCGACCCCACCTGGGTCAACTTCGGCTCTCAAGCCCAAGTCGGCAACACCAACCATTCGTTCAACGAAAAGGGCGAAACCTATTACATCGATGATCCCGTCCTCGGCAAAT
The DNA here is from genome assembly GCA_017626815.1 of Bacilli bacterium. GTDB lineage: Bacteria > Bacillota_I > Bacilli_A > RFN20 > CAG-826 > Alloenteromonas. The sequence continues at coordinate 11,681 of JAGAHY010000180.1, forward strand.
CGGGCGATGCTACCTTCACCCATACCGACTACGAAGAAGACATCTACCTCGGCTATCGTTTCTACGAGACCTATTACGAAGATCTCTATACGAAAGCCACGAACGACTCCCAACGTGAAGCCGCCAAAAAATGGTATGAAGACCACGTCGCGTTTGCTTTCGGCGAAGGTCTCTCCTATTCGAAGTTCCAATTCAAGATCCTCGAGCTCAAGACCGAAACCAACGTCGATGTCGATAGCTCGTTAAAAGCCAACGATCTCAACTCATCCAAAGGCAACGAAGCCAAGGTCAAGAAACTCTATGTCAAAGTGCGCGTCACCAACGTCGGCGACTACGCGGGCAAAGAGACCGTCCAGATCTACGTTAAAGCGCCTTATAAATCCGGCGAAATCGAGAAATCCGTCCACGACATCGTCGGCTTTGGCAAGACCGATGTCCTCGCTCCGGGCCATTCGGAAGAAGTCATCGTCGAATTCAACGTCCAGGACTTCGCTTCTTGGGACGCCCGCGATTTGAACCATGACGACCACAAAGGCGACTACGAGCTCGACGCTGGCGAATACACCGTCCGCGCCACCAGCTCCAGCCACGTCGACCTCGATGCTATCAAAGATGTTGCCAACCGTCTGGAATACGACGAGGTGAAATTCGAACTCGACGCGAATGCGCACCTCCACCTCGACGACTTCTCTGGCGCCGAGCTCCACAACCTCTTCACCACCGATAATGGCAAATACAAAGACACCGGCTACGATGGCAAAGACATCTATAACTCCGAACGCACCGAAGACATGATGCTCAATGGTGAAGACGCGATGACCAAACTCTCTCGCGCCGACTTCGATGGCACCATGCCCGAAAAGGTCAAAGGACGCGTTATCGCCGGCGCCGAAGGCGCCCCCGACATCACCGTCAACGGCCTCACCTTCGTTCAGGAAGTCTATGATCGCTGGGAAGCGACCCGCACTCCTCGTAAGGACTACCACCCTGAGAAGCAGGTCGACGAAGGCAGCACCATGGACAAATACATCCGTAAGTATCAGGAATTGACCGATAACCCGAACGATCCTTGGTACATTTCGGAAGAAGACCTCTCCGCCAAGATGGCGAACTGGACGCAAGCCGCGACCTCTGGCGAGAACATCACCCTCAAGTTCAAAGACATGCGTGGCGTGAGCTGGGATGACCCGAAGTGGGACACCTTCCTCAATCAGCTCACCTATGATGAGCTCATCTCCTTGTTCTGTGATTCCCGCGCTTCCACCCCGGCGCTTCCCTCTGTGGGCAAGAGCAAATCGGTCGACGAAGACGGCCCGAACAACTACAAGAACCTCTTCGAATGGGTCGACGAACCGACCATCGCCGCGACGTTCAACCAAGAACTCGCCGAAAAAGAAGGCCAAATTGTCGGCGATATGGCGATCCTCAACGGCCGCACCGGCTGGTATGGCCCGGGCATGGATATGCATCACACCGCCTTCTCTGGCCGTAACAACGAATACTACTCCCAGGATGGTCTCCAGGGTGGTTACATCGCCGCTGCCGTCGTCCGTGGCGCCCAATCCAAGGGTCTCAACGCGATGATCAAGCACTTGGCCTTCAACGACCAAGACACCAACCGCGGCGGTCAGTCCAACATGGTCTGGACCTCCGAACAGAACATCCGTCAATACGAAATCAAGATGTTCCAGATGGCCATCCAAGAAGGTGGCGCTGGCGCGGGCATGTCCGGCTATGGCCGTATCTGCGGTATCGTCAACCAATCCAACTACCGTCTCAACCACAACTTGTTGCAGGATGAGTGGGGCTGGAAGGGCTTCATGATCACCGACGGCTTCCTCGGCATGAGATGGTGCACCACGCTCGATATCATGATCCGTTGCGGCTATCAGATTCAATACAAGACCGAAGGCGCGGGCTATGACTGGGTATCCGGTATCTGGAAGTTCGACGCTGCCACCGACCTCCGCGGCGGCAAAGGCAACGTGTTCGTCCCCGATGAATACGAAGGCGATCCTTCCACCTGGTACGACCCCGAGACGGGCATTCCTCAGTCCGTCAAGGTCAAGACCTGGAAACCCTGCACTCTCCAATACTACTATTCTCGCGAAACCGCGAAATCCGTCCTCTATTCCACCGTTAACTCCATCAACTACGAAAACGGTTACACCGAGCTTGATTTCAACGGCAAAGACGAACGCGGCTCCATCGCGCTCCCCGATGCCAAAGTCGGCGTGAACTTCGAATATTCCTTCGGACTCGCCATCGATCCGGATTCCACCGTTTCCTACGAACTGGGCGAAGGCGCTCCTGAAGGCCTCTCCATCGACGATAACGGTAAGCTCTCGGGCAAACCCAAAGCCGAAGGAAACTACAGCTTCACCATCACGGTCCTCATCGACGGTTGGATCTCCAAATCCGTCAAGGCCAGCATCAAAGTTGCTCCTGCCTTCTTCTTCGACCCCGACGGCGATGATCTGACCGCCCTCAATGTCAACGACGAAGTCTTCGCGCAGATCAAGTCTGACGTCTACAGCACCCAAGAAGGCTACTCCAGCGTGAAATACAGCCTCCAGTCGGGCAAGCTCCCCGAAGGACTCACCCTTGCTGAAGATGGCAAGATCACCGGCACGGTCACCGAAAGTGGCACCTTCCACTTAGTCGCCAAAATCGAAGCCTCCAAATCCTCTGGTGGCGGCGGATTCAACCCCTGGGGATTGTCTCCGAAACGTGGCCCTGGTGGTGGTGGTGGCGGCACGACCACGGAAACCATGACCTTCGCCTTCGATATCATCGTCACTGGCGAACCTGCGCCGCAAGGTCCGACTCTTGAAGACCGCGTTGCCGAGCTTGAAGCGAGCATCGGCGATCTCGAAGAGCAAATCAACGGCGTGGCCAGCGCCATCGCTGCGGGCGATAAAGAACTCGCGGACGCTATCGCTAGCCTCAAGACTCAAATCGATGACCTCGCTGCTATGGGCGCTGACGTTACCGCTTTGAAGACGGCCGTCGCGAACCTTGAAGCCAAGGTCGCCGAACTGCAGAAGAACGCTGGTACCAAGACTACTGGTGGCTGCGGCGGCTCCATCGTTGGTGGCTCCGTCGCGCTCTCCCTCGCTCTTGTCAGCGTGGCTGCGCTCCTCATCCATAAGAAGAACAAAGAAGACTAATCTTCTCTTCTAGAATTATGCCCCGCCTCCGCTCACTCTGCGGGGGTGGGGCATTCTATACCTAAGGAAGAAAAAAGAATGCCCCAAAGAAATCGACGAAAAACCTTGCAGATCTTCTTCGCTTTCTTTGGCGTATTGGTACTTTTGAGCAGCGTTCCCGCCTCAATTGCCATCGATTATCATTGCGGTCAAAATATTTTTCAGAAGACCTTTTATGGCGCCTTCTTGCCCAAATATGAACGCCTAAGGTCATGCCAAAAGAAGAAAGTGGTGGTTCTCGGGACCTCTTCGGTGGCTTTTGGCCTCGATAGTTTGCTGCTAGAAGAAGAATTAGCGCACGCAAACTTGGACTATGACGTGGTCGGCTATGGCTTATATGGGGCGTTAGGGACGCGCTTAATGATGGAAACCGCTTTGCCTTTCTTAAAAGAAGGCGATATCGTGGTCTTAAGCCCCGAACTTTTTCCACAGACATTATCCAACTATTTCTCGGTGAGCGAGACGTATCGCGCGATTGAAAAGGATACGCGGATATTCAGCAGCCTATCTTCCGATGAGCAGACGAAAATGATTCTCGGTGTGCCCTCTTATCTTAGCGAGCGCCATCAATACAAGGAACCCATTGAATCCACTGGCGTCTACGCTGCCTCGAGTTTTAACGCGCGTGGCGACATGACGTTTGAGCGCAGCGCGAACATCATGCCTTATTATTTTGACGTGAACACGCCCCTAAGTTTTGACATCAAGATGTTTGACCCTTCTTTTGTCTCTTACGTTAACGACTACGCGCATATCTTGAAAGATAGAGGCGTGTCGCTCTATTTCCGTTTGTGCCCGTTGGATGTTCTTGGCCTAGAGGAGGATTATCGAAGCAAAATCGATGCATTCGCCGATGAAATTGACCGTCTTTTGGGTGTTCCATTGCTTGGTAATCCGCGGGAAAGCATCATGAAGGAGAATTGGTTTTATGATTCATCCTTCCATCTGAATTCGGCGGGGGCCCAAGAGAATACGCTTCGTATAGCCTCGCAGATCAAATTGGAGCTGGGTAGTCTCGTCCCCAACAAACACGATAGCCCGGAAATGCCCGAACTCCCTAAACGCGAAGAACAAGAAGTCTATGGCGAAGACGTAGACGAAGATTGCTTCCTTTATGGCCTTGATGGAGATGGTTTAACCTTAATTGGAGTAGGGGAGGAATATCAGAGACGGCAATCTCTCATCTTACCCACCCATCATCAAGGAAAATATGTGCGCGCTTTAAGCCAAGATATCTTCTTGGGCTGCCTTTCTTTGACCAAAGTAACCATTCAAGAAAATATCCCGCTTCTTTATGATGGGCTCTTCTCCTCTTCCCCTGACCTTGAAGAAATCCATCTCACGCACCACGACCCTTCTAAACTGCAGGTGGGATGGAATTTGCTCTTAGGGGCGGGCAAAGCCAAAATATACGTGCCTCAAGCGAGCCTTAGCAGCTATCAAAGCGATTATTTCTGGGCGCACTACGCCGGAAGGATGGTGGGCGAATGAAACGCTGCGTTTGCGGGGTTATTTTAGCCGTGATGACGTTATTTTCCTGCGCAAATACGCCATCATTTTCTTCTAGTTCTTCTTCGCGGAGCACATCGGTTTCCCATGAAATAAGCACTGTTCGTGTCGCTTTTGCCGAAGCACCTCATTATTACTTGCCCCAATATTTATATGAGGTTCCTAAGGGAGGGCAACTCGAAGTGGAGGTGTCTTTGCTTGGCCGCTTTACGTTGACGGGGTTAGACTACGCGGATTCTTCTTTTGAGATTCTTGAAGGCTCGAAAGCCAAAGTGCTCTTGCGCAACATCCGTTATAACACCCGCGTGAACTTGACCTTCGACCTCGTCCAAGCCCAATACGTCTACCATCTTAACGGGGGCGGCTTTCTGCGCGGGGAAGGCGATAGTTTCCGCCTCCCTTGTTCCGATCGTTATCACGCTCGCCCGAACTTAGATATCGGCGTTGACCGCATCTACCGCCCGCAGCATACCCTAATCGGCTGGGAGGATGAAGAAGGCGACCTTATCGGCCTTGGCTCCCGTTATACCATCCCCGATAAAAAAGAGACTCATTTCACTGCGGCCTGGGCAGCCTGGAATCCAGCGGGGGATTTTAGCTATACATTACGCGACGAAGGGGCTTTCGTGACGGGATATTTCGGGCCGCTTCCGGCTAAGGATCTCGTAATTCCCGCGACCCTTGGCGGCGAGCCCGTCTATGGCATCCGCGCTGACTTTGTGGCGCGCATGGATTTTCAAACGCTCGTCTTGCCTTTGTCGTTGCGCGTCATCGAAGCGGGTGCCTTCCGCCAGTGCAACATCGGCAAGCTCTATCTTTACGACGATTTAAGCGAGGTCGAAAACGCCTCGTTTGAACAATGCTCCATCCAAGAGTTTCATCTCCTCGCCGCCCATCCATCCAAAGGGCTAGGCGAAGACCCAAACACCCAGTTTGCCGAAGACATGGACCGCCTGATTCTTCGCCAGAACAAAAAGAAAATCGTCTTCTTTGCAGGTTGCTCGGGCTCTTATTCGATCGCTTCCCCCATGATGGTGGAGCAATTTGGGGATGAATACGAGATGTGCAATATGGCGGTGCTTGGGAACACGAACGCTTCCGCGATGTTCGAAGCCATGATTCCTTACCTCGGGCCCGGGGATCTCTTCGTCAACGGCCCCGAGATGATGAGCGAATACCAGATTCTGCACAACCTCGAAGCGGATAACCGTCTCTTTTTCCTCTTCATGGGCAATTATGATCTGCTTTCGAAGGTCAACATCAACATCATCGGCAACTTCTGGGGCGCCTTCGATGAATATTTGGACCTTGCAGCCAAACGGGAAGAAGAGACCTTCGACGCGCGTTGTTCCTCTTATAACGAATACGGTGATTTCATCTTGCCTCGCCCCAATTCCAGCGACGACGCGGATTACCATATCGCGGGATGTTTCCTTCCGCATTGGGTGAACGCGGAATCCTGCGGCCGGCTTAACGCGTATTACGAAGCGATGCAGCGCCAAGGCGCGAAGACCCTTTTCACCTTCGGGCCCATCAACCAAAACGCCGTCGCGCGCCTCGACCCAAAGGGAACCGACAAGAAGGCGATGTTAGAAAACGTTAAGCGTTATCTCACCGTCCCGACCATCATCTCCTCGATGGATGACTCCATTTTCCCAGGTCGTTATTTCTTTGATACGGACTATCACATGAGCGAAGAAGGGCGCGACCTTCGCACCGCGAACCTCATCCGCGACATCAAGGCATATCTGGCATCTTGATTCAGCCCAAAACCATCGGATTTTATCCCATTTGGGTAGCATTTATCCCGAAGAACGGTCGGGTATCCGCTCTTTTTCTTGTCGCCTTAGCGCTCCTTTAGAGTTGTAGCAAGCCAAATACTGGCAAAAGGAATAACTAGCATGACCAAAAAATTAACCCTTCTCGCCGTCTCCTCTATGGCGGCCATCCTCGCCTCTTGCGGCGGCGCCCCTTCTTCCTCGGCTTCCTCTTCATCCTCCGCCTCGATTTCCAGCGAACCCAGCAGTTCGCAAGTTCCTTCGTCGGCACCCGTCTCGTCCGAAACGGTGGAGAAAGCCATCATTACCTTCGACCTCAACTATGAAGGCTCCACCCCGGTTACTGTCGAAGTGGAAGTGGGCAAGACCGTTCAAGAGCCCAACAACGTCGTCCGCGAAGGCTATGGCTTCGCCGGCTGGTATTTGGAAAATACCTGCGAAAATGCCTTCGATTTTGAAACGTTGATCTCGGATAACCTCACCCTCTACGCCAAGTGGGTCGAGATCGACGAGAATAGCCGTACCGCAACCTTCCATTGGAACATCGATGGACAGCCTGACGTCTACCAAACCGTCTATTTCACTTCCGGCGGCCGCGTCAGCGCTAAGCCCGCCGACCCCGCGCTTTCGGGCTATCGTTTCATGGGCTGGTACACGGAAGAGGCTTGCGAGAACGCGTGGGCCGAAAACCGTAAATACAGCGATAACATCGATGTTTACGCCAAATGGTTCCAAGAATACGTCTTCGAAGCCGAATATACCCAACTCACCGACCTCTCTGAGGACGATATCGAAGCCGGTTTAGCCAATGACTTCGGCGAAAAAGTTGGGCATGGCTATTCTTCCGATACCTATGGCTTAGCGAACATCTTCCCCGGCAGAGACCTTCAGGCTTCCAATGGCTACTACATTTCCAATATGTATTATCGTGGCGCCTACATCGAATTCGACATCGAAGCCGATAAGGCGGTCACCGATGCCGTCCTCGTCGCCCGTTTGACCTGCGAATACTTCGATATGACTTTCCAACCCGGCTACTACGACTTTGAAGTTAACGGGCAAAACCTTGATTACAGCGCCATCGCCCTCACTTCCAAGAAACAAGCCTCCGCTTTGTCCTTCCAAGGCCTCGCTCCCAAGATGGCCGAAGGCGGCAGTGGCGCGGAAGTCCCCTTCGCCGACTTCAACATCAATACCCACATCTCCCTGCAAGAAGGGAAAAACGTCGTCCGCCTCGTGACCAATAACAGCGATCGCCAAGACCAAACCGGCACCATGGCCGCGATGGCACCCCTCGTCGATTGCTTGAAGTTCTATACCGACGCCGCCCTTACCTTCGACGCCTACGAAGACAACGTCAAATAGCATTGGGAGGAACCCATGAATTTCGTTAAATCCCGATTCCGTCTCAAGGACGTATCCCTCTACTTCGCTTGCGCCACGATTCTTCTCTTCATTGCCGCCGCCATCATCTATCCCTTGACGGGGGCTAATGAGTTTAACCCCGTCATCTCCAGCCAACTCGTCGCGATGCTCTATGTCGGAGCGGGGGTGGAAGTGGTCTCACTCTTCGCGTCCTATAAAGAAGTGCGCGCCATCGGCTTCTTTCTCGCCCTCTATGACCTCATCATCTATGCGGGGACCCAAGGCAACTATATCGCCAACCTGTTAAGGGCCATCGATAACCATGCCCCCTCCGCCTCGCTGATCAGCATGATAATCGTCCTCGTCGCCGCCTTGCTTTGTAGCTTAGTCTCGGTCATCACCTTATCGGAAAAGAAAGCGGGAAACGTGAACCCCGCCCCCAAAGGAGAATAACTTCATGAGCCTTTTCAAACGTAAAATCTGGACATGGTCCTTCTTTGGCTTCGGCACCTTATTCGCCATTACCCTCGCCGGATCACAGGTGGCCAACGAAAATGCCTTGGCTCTCAATGAGGCCCTCCGCATCAAGACGACCTCCGGCAGCGGCGAAAGTTTTTACACGCGTGATTTCGCCGGCAAAAAAGACGAACTCAAGGCCCACATCAAAGCCATCGCCGAGCAAACCGAGGAGGAAGGCCTTGTCCTCATGGAAAATAAAGGCAATGCGCTCCCTCTTAGCGAAGGCCATCGCAGAGTCAGCCTCTTCGGAACTGCCTCCTATAACTTCAACTACATTTCATCCGGCTCTTCGGAGACCAGCTCCAGCAGTTATCCTTCCCTAGAGGAAGCCCTGCGCGCGAATGGTTTTGAAGTCAACGAAACCATCAAAAACTTCTATGTTAATGGCAAAGGCAAGGGCTATGGCCGCATCAAAACCGGCGTTTATAAAATAAATGAGGCGCCTTTTGCAGAGATTTCGGCCGCTGAACTCGATTCTGTGGCCCAATATCAAGATGCCGCGATCGTCACCTTTGCCCGCGGTTCGGGCGAAGGACAGGACCTGACCACCAACGCCTCCGATGGCGAGGACGGCACGTATCTCTCCATTCATCCCGAAGAGGAAGCTCTTCTGAAAGGGCTGACGGAACTTAAAAACGCCGGGAAACTAGGCAAGATCATCGTCTTGCTCAATTCCTCCAACCCGATGTCGGTCGCCTTCATGAAGCGTGCGGGCATCGAAGTGGATGCCTTGCTTTGGGTGGGTAACGTCGGTGCTTATGGCATCAATGCTATCCCGAAGGTCCTCTCAGGCCAAGTCAGCCCCAGCGGGCGTCTCACCGATACCTTTGTGAGCGATCTCTTCTCTTCCCCCGCGATGGCTTCCTGGGGGCTCAACACCCGCAAAAACTTCGCCATTCCTTACGACAATTACAAGGAAATGGGCTGCAATACCACCAACCGTGTCTTCGGCGTCTATAACGAAGGCATCTACGTCGGCTACCGTTATTACGAAACCCGTTATTATGACACCGTTTCGGGCAGGGCTAATGTCGGTGACTTCGCCTACGATGATGTCGTGGGCTATCCGTTTGGGCATGGCCTCTCCTATGGTGAATTCTCTTATTCCGATTTTCAGGTCGCTCCCTCTAACGGCGGTAAGGAATTCCTCGTTACCGTCAAGGTGACCAACAATTCGAGCACCTATTCGGGAAAACATGCCGTTGAGGTCTACCTGCAAAAGCCTTACACCGATTACGATGTGGCTAACGGCGTCGAGAAAGCCGCCGTCGAGCTCGTCGCCTTCGAAAAGACGGGCCTTCTCGCCCCTGGCGAAAGCGAGGTGGTACAGGTTAAGGTCGATAAGGAACGTTTTAAATCTTACGACGCGAATGCGGCCAAAACCTATATCCTCGACGCCGGCGATTATCTGCTTACCGTAGCCAAAGACGCCCACCAGGCCACTCAGAATTTCTTGGCGAAGAATGGCTTTGGCGGGGCTATGGGCAATGCTGCGATGGTCGCCAGCCATAACGAAGCGGCCCTGGATAAGACGACTTATGCGACCTCCTATCAGACCGGCTACGCCATCACCAATCAACTTGATCACGCGGACCCGAACAAATACACGGGCCTCAATAACGCCAATTCCGTCACCTACGTGAGCCGCAATAACTGGGCGGGCACCTTCCCCACCGTGGGCTGCAAGATGTCCATCGGCTCGCCGGAGATGAAGCGCGAGAACGAATCCAATTACGATTTGCCTACGAGCAATCAAACCATGCCTCAATATGGTAAAGCGACGAAGTTGAAACTCAGCGACCTCCGTGGTTTAGAGTGGAATGACGGCAAATGGGACGAATTCCTCGATTCGATGACCTATGCCGATCAGAGCACCTTAGTCACCAACGGCAACATGGCCACCACCGGCGCCCTCGCCGATACCTATGGCCTCCCCGAGACCAAAGCGGCCGATGGTCCAACCGCCGTCACCAAGACTACGACGGATTCGTCCTTCCCCTCCGAAGGTATTTGGGCGGCTACGTTCAACAAAGAGTTGGTAAAGGAAATCGGCGATGCTTTGGCCGAGGATTGCCTCGAGTGTGAAGTGCAATCCCTCTACGCCCCAGGCGTCAACATCCACCGCGCTCCTTTCATCGGACGCTCCAACGAATACTTCTCCGAAGACCCCGTCCTCTCGGGCGAAATGTCCGCTTATGAGATCCAAGGTCTCCAGGGCAAAGGCGTCATCGCTCACGTCAAGCACCTCGCCTTCAACGACGAGGAGACCAGTCGCAACGGTATCGCTATCTGGCTTAATGAACAAGCGGCGCGCGAAATCTACCTCCTGCCATTTGAATACGCGGTCTCTCAGGATAAAGGATTCTCCCATGCGGTCATGAGTTCCTTCAACCGCGCTGGCGTCCGCTGGACGGGCGCCGATGCGGGCTTGCAGGTTGAGATACTTCAAAATGAGTGGGGCTTCAAAGGCTACACCATCACGGATATGGCTCAATCCGACGCGGGCTTCTTCATGTGCTACAACGACGGCATCGCAAATGGAACCAACTTGTTCATGAAAAGCGGTGGTCCCAACGAGCTCGATGCCTGGAAAGATAACGCTCACTTTGCCAACATGCTCCGCGATTCCTCCAAGCGAATCATGTTCACGATCGTCAACTACTCCGCGAACATGGTCGCCGGTGACATCGTTTCCATCACCCCATGGTGGTC
>JAGAHY010000181.1 GCA_017626815.1 Bacilli bacterium
AATATGGCAGGGAAAAACGGCAACCAATATGCTCGCAAGCTAAATACTTACTCCTTTTGATGCCGGTTCGAAGGACGGTTAATCCGTTACGCCTTCTTCTTGGTGACAAAGAAGACCTTATTTTTCCCGCCGACGAGTTGCACATCGTTCTGGAAGAGGTCTTCCTTAGTGATCGCGGGCATTTCTTCGACGTTGGTCTGTTCGTTGATGACGCGGATGGTATCTTCGGCAACAGCGCGGTAACGACGTTCTTTATTAAATAGGCCAGGCACGAAATGAACGGCGGAATCAATGCCGTTTCTTCTTCTACGTTTGGCGGAAGAGTCATACCCAAGTTTCTCACCTTGTTCGCTATGCCATAATGCTAGTTTCTCACGAGAGGTTTTCACTTGCTCGGCATAGGTGGGGATTAAGGACATGCATTGCTCTTTGGAGACCGCGCCCAAATACAAAGCATGCTTGAGGCAAGCGATTTGGATCATGACTTCAGAGAGAATCTTTTGGTAGTCACACCACCGCTGCACATAAACGGCGACGGATTCGTAATCCCGAAAGCTGATGGGATTTTTTGAGGTGATGCTTTCGATATTGAAACTCGCTTGAGCGAGTAACTCACCACATTCGACTTCAAGTTTTAAAAGACGGTTAATCTCGTTGGAACGGTTCTCGGGGTTGGCGATAATTTCTGACTCGAAATTTGTCAATGAAATCACGTGGGTCAGTAACGCAAACACTTTGCCTTTGAACTCGTTCTCTTGATAGGTATTGAGCAGGTCTAAGGAACGGGAGACCTCGCTGAGCTTCATGCGAATCTCTTTTAGATAGAACTGTCCGACAACCATAGCGGCGATGGAAACGACCGAACCCGCGACGCTCATCACGGCGATGCCGGATCTGGACACCGGAAGCGAAACGGAATTGAACATCGCCTCGCCACCCTCGCCGACTTTTAATAGACCAGGGATGCAACGGCTGATGTTTGAAAGAACAACAGGGTCCGTGACTTCGTGCAGTTCAACTTCAGGGCCTAGTTCTTCAAGAGTGGTCGGGGTAACTTTGATGGCCCCGGTTAAGCGAGCAAAACGATTGCTCCCATTATTAATAAATAATAAGGATAAGGAAACGATGCTGGTCAGCAGCAAGATGATGAATATAGTTAATGCGACGTAAACCATAATCTTTCCCTAGACTTTGCAAATTATATCGCATAGTCCACCGCGGGGAACATGGGTTGCGAAGAAATAGAAAAACGCTCAGTGGTTTTATATTGACGAAATGGATTAACAAATCTGAGAAAATACGGCATAGCCAAGCACCACTCAATAGAATGACAATAATTTATAGACAAGATAGTTTCGCTATGTGAAAGGTTCCTATTACCCTCGATTTATGGAAGACAATCATTCCTGTACCGATTTCACAATGATGGGCACCACGCATTACAAGCAGAAAAATAGCGCAAATCGTTCACTTATCGTGAAATTACATAGGTAATCTTGAGTTTGATTTCGCGCTGTTTAGGTAAGAAAAAACCACAGGCGTTTTTGGCATCCTGTGGTCTTGGACTTAGACTCAATTAAGGATTGGGTTCGCTTGGAATGATGATGGAGACCGCGTTATCGCCAGCCACGACATCAGGTAATTCGCCATTACACGTTTCAAGATAGGCAAGATATTTCATGTAGTCCTCGACAAGTGTCTTGAACTTTTCAACGCCCGGGCCACTAGTGACATCGATAGTGTGTTTGGTAGCCTCTAACGCGAGGGTTGTGGTCGTCGTAACCGTGTCTCCGTCTTCTTCGGAAATGACTACCGTGGTCGTCTCTGCTAACTTGGTTGGCGAGACTTGTTCCGTCTTAGTAACTTCTTCTTTTCCAGATCCATAGACTTTGTCCACGGTGGTCTTGTAGATGTATTCCGTGGTGACATTATATCCAATGGAACGGGAGAGCTCGATGAGCTTGCTGGAGGCAGCTTCAGCCGCCGCTTGGGCGATGATCTTCTGCGCTTCGGCATTGCCTTCCGCTTCGGCGATCTTGCGTTGTGCTTCCAGTTTGGCCACTTCAAGTTCGGCTTCGGCACGCGTGATGGAAGCCTGTTTTTCCTGCTCGGCGATGACCTTATCCTCAACCGCTTTTTCAAATTCGTTAGTGAAGTCGATGTTCGTCAAGACGACATCGCGAACATTCACGTAATAGTCAGCGGAGATGCCTTCGCGGACCGACTCAGAAACATCGTTGGAGAACGCGGACCTGTTCTGGACGATGGTCATGGCTTCGGCGCTGGACATGACAGCTTTCGTCTTCTCGACGGTGACGGTTTCGATACGCGCCTGAAGGGCGTTGAGATTACCGTACTCCGTCGCAATCTTCATGATGTTCTCGGTCTGGACTTGATATTGAAGGAAAACCTCGAGCTCCATGGTTTGGCCGTCCTTGGAATAGGCAGAGGTGACGATGCGATCTTGTTGGACCTTCGTGTCATAAATCTCATAGGAACGGGTCAGGTAGAAATCGAAGTATGTGCCAGGGTTACGGACCCCTTCGATTTTGCCAAGTCGACGCACTACGGCAACAGTTCCTGTCTCCACTTGGTGGAAGGAACCAGGGATGAAGGCAAGGCCCAAGATGGCGACGCCAGCGACGATGAGGCCTACGCGGAAAGGCTTCCTTGCAGCGGGTTCACGGGCCTTCTTGCCGCTACCATACGCACGTGCGCCAAAGTAGATGGCCAATACGGCACCGACGGCAAGAGTGATGAAGAACAATATGAATAAGATTTGGGAAATCATGATATGACCCTCCTTTCAACTAATATGATAAATGAAGGAAGTATTCTTTTCAATTCGCACGCGCGCGTGTTAATGGATAGACAGATAACACAGTTTCCATTCATTTTCGGCAATTATTTCAGTTGAAAATGAGTGGAAATATGCACGCCTCGCATTTAAAATAGATGCATGACAAAACTCGAAACAGAAATAATTGAACGTATCAAAAAAGCCATGGATAACCGTGGCCTTACGCAAAGCCAACTTGCTGCTAAGATCAATCTGAAACAGTATCAGATTTCCCGTATGCTCGCAGGCAAGCCCTTCCCCTCCGTGGACACGTTAACCGCCATGGCTCGGGAATTGGATGTCTCCTTATATTACCTGATCGGTATTCAAGAAGTCTCCTATAGGGAACTTACCCCCGACGGAGCCGCCGTCGCTGACGCCTATCAAAGCAGTGACAAGGTTATCCAAGACATCGTGAAGCGCGTCTTGGACATTAAATAAACCAAAACCCTATTTTTGGATAAGATTTGGTGTGCATCACCTCATTTTATAATATAGTTATAACCGCGAAAGGAATTATCCCATGATTAAATTAGTTCTTATCCGTCATGGCCAATCCGAGTGGAATCTTTCCAATCTCTTCACCGGATGGACCGACGTGCACCTTTCTGAGCAAGGCGTTAAAGAAGCTCACGAAGCCGGCAAGCTTCTCAAAGAAAAAGGCTACACCTTCGACATCGCCTTCTCCTCTGTCCTCGAACGCGCGAACAAAACGATGGAATACGCCTTGACCGAGCTTGGCGAATTCGATTCCATCCCCAAGTTCTACTCCTGGCGTCTCAACGAGCGTCACTATGGCGCCCTCCAAGGTCTCAACAAAGCCGAATCCGCCAAGAAATGGGGCGACGAACAAGTCCACATCTGGCGTCGTTCCGCCGATGTTCCCCCTCTGGCTCTCACCAAAGAGGATGAACGTTGGCCCGGCAATCAAGAGAAGTATCTCAACCTCGTCAAGAATGGCGAAATGACCATCGAAGATTGCCCGCTCACCGAATGCTTGATCGACACCGCCAAACGCGTCAAACCCTATTGGGATGAAAAGATCGCTCCCGAGATCAAGGCTGGCAAGAAAGTCCTCATCGCCGCCCACGGCAATTCCCTCCGTGCCATCGTCATGATGCTTGAGCACCTCACCCCCGAGCAAATCATCTCCGTCGAAATTCCCACGGGCAAGCCGCTCGTCTATGAGCTCGATGAGAAGAACCTCGAAGTTCTAAACAAATACTACCTCTAATTTAGAAGAACTAAGGTCGTCACGGTTGTGGCGGCCTTTTTTATTTTCTCCAGCAAAAAGGCCATTAATTCTGGTTCGAGATTACCGTCATCTGATTGTTTCCATTTCGTGTTTTTCCTTCGTCAGTGCGAATCACTAGCGATATTTTCGGGCTTTGTTACAATCTTGAAATGACTCACGAAAAGAAAACCAAAAAGATTCATCCCGTCCTCCGATTCATCGCCTATTACGGTCCTCATAAGCGACTATTCGTTTTGGATATGCTCGCCAGTTTCGGCATCGCTGCCATCGCGTTAGTCTATCCGATCCTGACTCGCTACATCATCCGAGACTACATCCCTGAGCAAGACTACCTTCGCATCTGCATCGTGGCCGCCATCATGCTTGTGCTTTATGTCGTGCGCATGTTGCTTCGTTACTTCGTTCAATATAAAGGACACGTCATGGGCACGCGCATGCAAGCCGCCATGCGCACCGACATGTTCAATCATTTGGAAAAGCTTCCTTATTCCTATTATGACGAACACGAGACGGGTCGCATCATGTCGCGCATGACCAGCGACCTCCAAGACGTTTCCGAGTTAGCTCACCACGGGCCCGAGAACTTCTTTATCTCCGGATTCATGCTGGTCGCGACGTTTATTTACCTCATGACCCTCAATTGGATCATGACGCTGATTATTTTCTCCGTCGTGCCCATTGTCATTCTCATTACGGTAAAGCTAAAAAAGCAAATGAGTAACGCCTTTACGGCTTCGCGTAAATCCATCGCCTCCATCAACGCTTCCTTAGAAAACTCCATCACGGGCATTCGCACGACCAAGGCTTTCGATAATGCGGAAGAAGAATCGAAGAAGTTTGAGAAAAGCAATCAGTCCTTCATCAAGAACAAATCTATGGCGTATAAGGCCATGGGACAGTTCCAGTCACAAACTGCCTTCATCACCGATTTGTTCAATGTCATCGTCTTGATCTCCGGCGCCTTGTTCATGGCCAATGGGGTATTTGAATTCGATGTCCTCGTCGCATTTATCATTTCCATCAACATGTTCATCAACCCGTTAACGACTTTAATCAATTTCACCGAGCAATTTGAAGATGGGGTCACCGGCTTCAAGCGTTTCATAGAAATCATCGACTCCGAACCCGAGAGAGATGACCCGGATGCTTTGCCTCTTTCTAATCCCCAAGGAAAGATCGACTTCGTTGACGTCAGTTTCCATTATGGAGAAAACGAGGATGTTTTACGGGGGATTTCGCTACATATCGCGCCAGGTGAGAAGCTTGCTTTAGTCGGCCCTTCCGGAGGAGGCAAGACGACCATCTGTCATCTTTTGCCCCGCTTCTATAAAGTACAGCAAGGCGAAATCGACCTCGATGATACGCCCATCAATAAGATTCGCATGGATAGCCTTCGTAACGCCATCGGCATCGTGCAACAAGACGTCTTCCTGTTTACAGGCACCTTCAAAGAGAACATCGCCTATGGCAAAATGGACGCGTCCGAAGATGAAAT
>JAGAHY010000182.1 GCA_017626815.1 Bacilli bacterium
CTTGGGATGACGGGTTTGCCGGTGGCTTCAATGATCATCGCAAAGCCTAAAGCCAGCAAGCCACCTAAAATCCAACCGCCGAAGAAGCCTTCCCAAGACTTGTTGGGGGAAACGCGGGGAGACATCTTGTGTTTGCCAAAGAAGACACCGACGAAATAAGCCATGATATCGTTGCCGAAAGCGCAGATGACGACAAAGAATAGCAAAGTCGACGAGGCGAGGAAGCGATAGCCGTTGCCACTGGCGAAGTCGCCATAATGAATGAGGCCTTGCTGAATGGGGTGATAACGCATGAAAAGCAGGCATTGGAAGCCCAAGCCAACCAAGAACGACATCGCGAACAAATAGCAAACGTCAAAGAAATCAAAATCTTTGTTCAAGATGGAGACGATGAAATAAATGCCGAGCGATCCAATCAAGGTATACCAAGAGACCGAAGGCTCATCGAAGTGATCTTCCAAACTGAAGACAAAGTTTTGAGGGTCCGCCTTGTATGCGCTGATGTTGGATTTGGCGAAGGCCCAATACAAGTAAGAAGTCGTGACGATATAGGTCACCACCCAAATGTACCAAGGATATTTCTTCCGCGGCGCATGAATAAACTCGTAAGTGGCGAAAAAGAAGAAGAAAGAAATCAACGCGAAATAAAACCAGCCGCCCAAAAAGACCGCCGGAATCGCCACGACCGCTAAAATCACGCCCACAATGATGCGCGATTTCATGGATTTCTTTTTGCCTTCATCCAGTTCGTTGACGTGGTGACGGCGAGGTTGTAACTGTGGTTCTTCGTTATTCATTTTTCAGTCCCCCGTAACGACGTTTTCTGCCCTCGAACTCCTTCAGGCAATCGATGAAAGCCTTACGGTTGAAGTCCGGCCATTTGACTGGCGTGAACACGAATTCGGAATAAGCATTTTGCCAAAGCAGGTAATTGGAAAGACGCTGCTCACCCGAGGTGCGGATCATCAAGTCGATGTCTGGAAGACCATGGGTATAAAGATGGTCGGCGAAATAGTTCTCGGTGATATCGTCGAGGGAAACTTTCTTATCCGCGTATTCTTGGGCGATGGCTTTGCAAGCGCGGACGATATCGTCGCGGCCACCGTAATTCAGGCAGACATTGATGACGATGTTTTGGTTATCTTTGGTACGTTCCAACGCTTCGATGCAGGTTTGTTTGGTCGAAGGACGGAGGCGGTTGATGTCCCCAGAAATCTGCAATCTTGCCCCGATGGAGCAAAGATAATCGATCTTTTTGGTGAAAAATTCCTCAAGATAATCCATCAGGTGATCGATTTCATCCTGCGGACGGTTCCAGTTCTCGGTGGAGAAAGCATAAAAGGAGGCGGCCTTGATATTGAACTCGCGGCACGCTTCGAAGATCTCCTCCAAGCGGTTCATGGCCTCGCGGTGCCCTAAATAACGGGGTAAACCGCGCAGTTTAGCCCATCTTCCGTTGCCATCCATGATAAAGGCGACGTGATCCAGTTTTTTGGTTAAGGTAAATGTTTCTTTTTTCGACATAGTCGAATTATAAACTACACGCACGTGTAAGAGAAACCCAAATGCCCAACTTTTTTGCCTTTGTATAAAGAAAACGGGCACGGGCCCGTCTTCATCGTTCACGCCCTCTTAGATGGACATGACTTCTTTGGTTTTGGCGGTGACGGTGTCGTCAATGGCTTTGTTGACGGCGTCGACTTCTTTTTGGATGTCTTTTTCGACCATTTCTTTATAGTCGTCGGACATCGAATCATCTTCCTTGAGGAGAGAGAGGGTATCGCGGCGGATATTGCGCGCGGCGACCTTGGCCTCTTCGCCTAAAGCCTTCGCTTTTTTGACGATGTCTTTACGGATTTCCTCGGTCATCGCGGGAACGATAATGCGGATGACATCGGCCTCAACAAGCGGATTTACCCCGAGATTTGCGGCGGAAATCGCGGTTGCGATGGTTTTTACATCTTCACGGGAATAGGGCTTGATCAAGAGCTGACGAGGCTCTGGAACAGAGATGGAGCAGAGGGAAGTGATATCCATCTTCTCGCCATAATAGTCGCATTTGACTCCTTCGAGCATCGCCGGATTCGCGCGGCCAGAGCGAAGCTTCGAAAGGCTTCCTCTTAACGCGGTGACCGTTTTCTCAAAACGATCCTTGCATTCCAATACGTAAGCGTCCATGTTACATTGACTCCTTGTGAACTTATTTAATTACTGTTCCAATCTTAGCACCGTTTAGGATTTCCATAAACAATTCTTCGCGGTCCATATTAAAGACGTGAATCACGACATTCTTGCCTTCGAGCATCGCCACGGCCGTCAAATCCATGACGCCGAGTTTGCGTTCGATGACCTCGCGGAAGGAAAGTTCGGGAATAAGTTTGGCATCTTTGTTGACTCTGGGATCGCTGTCAAAGACGCCATCGACTTTATTTTTGGCCATGAAGATCGCTTCTGCGCCGATTTCAAGAGCCCTTAAGGTCGCGGTCGTGTCGGTGGTGAAATACGGGTTGCCCGTGCCACCGGCAAAAATGACGACCTGCCCCTTCTCCAAATGGTGGATGGCCCTGCGGCGAATATAAGGTTCGCAGACCTGATTGACGTTAATGGAGGAGAGAACCTTGCAGACGAGACCGTTTTGCTCCACCGCGGATTGGATGGCCAGCGCGTTGATGATGGTGCCAAGCATGCCCATGTAGTCGCCGGTGGATTGCTCAATGCCGATTTGGGAGGCGAGGCGTCCACGCCAGATGTTGCCCGCGCCGACGACGATGGCTAACTCGACGCCGGAATCATGGATTTGGCGGATGATGTTGGCGACGCTGGCAAGCTTCTTTTGATCGAGGATGCCCTTTGTGTCCGCAAGGGCCTCGCCTGAGAGTTTGAGGATGATTCTTTTATATTTCATATAATTTTTGCCTTTCCTCTATTATATATGGCAACGTTACGCCAAGAAAGAGAAAGCGGAAAAAGGTTCGGGTTTCGCCCGCAAAAACGCAACTTTTTCCAGCCATGAAAAAATGGCCCCCAGTAATAGGAGACCATTTTTCATATCGGGTTATTCCGCGTCAGCGGGTTTTTCGATGCCATCACCAACTTCGTAACGGACGAAGCGGATGACTTTGACATCGTTCTGCTTGCAGACCTCGGGAACGGTGAGAGTACCATTGGGATCGAGGGCATAGACATTGTGGTCTAAGCAAGCAGCGCCGAGGGTCTTGTCGACCTTGCGCTCGACGATTTGGGCCTTGACGGCATCCGGTTTGCTGGTGAGCTTCGGATCTTCGGCGACTTCCTTCTCGGCGAGGGCTCTTTCCCTGGCGCGGACAGCGGAGGGGATATCCTCGAGGGAGAGGTAATCGGGCTTGCCGGAGACGACGGTCATGGCAAGGCCGCGGTTGACTTCGCCACAGTCCTTGGAGAGCTGGACCAAAGCGGAGATCTTGCCACCCATGTGGGTGTAGGTGCCGAAGGCTTCACCTTCGCCAAGAGTAAGAATCTCATAGCGGCGGAGGACGAAGTTCTCACGCATAGCGACGACGGCATCGGTGAAGATGTCTTGGGTCGCTTCTTTCGCTTCTTCTAAGGAAGCGGGGCTCTTCTCGAGAAGGCGGGACGCGATGGCGTCGACGACTTCAGCGAATTTGGGAGAGCCGGAGACGAAGTCGGTTTCGCAGTTGACTTCGACGATGACGGCGCGTCCGCATTTCTCGCAAACTTTGATGTAAGCGAGGCCTTCCGCGGCGGTGCGGCCAGCCTTGGCAGCAGCCTTGGCGATGCCTTTTTCGCGGAGGATGTCGATGGCTTTCTCTTCGTCGCCTTCAGCTTCGATGAGGGCCTTCTTGCAATCCATGATGCCGGCTCCGGTACGATCCTGGAGCGCTTTGATCATTTGAATGGTAACGGCGGCCATTATTTCTCCTCCTTGGCTTCGGCGGGAGCGGCTTCAGCCTTAGGGGCAGCAGCAGCTTCGTCTTTCTTGCCTTCCTTAGCGGCCTTGCGGGCAGCGAAGCGGGCTTGACGTTCGGCTTGCATCTTGGCGAAACGCTCTTCGCGGGCCTTGCGGGCGGCACGGATAGCGGCACGATGTTGCTCGGCGGCGATGTCGGCGACGCGGATGGCGTCAGCCATGGTCGCTTCTTCGCCTTCGTCCTTAGTGTAGGCAACTTCGGTGAGAGTGATGCCGGTACGGGCTTCGACGATGGCGTCGGCGAGGACACCGGCGATCAACTTGATGGAGCTGGTCGCATCGTTGTTGGTCGGGATGGGGAAGTCGATGGCATCGGGGTCATCCGAGGTATCGCAGAGGGCGAAGACAGGGATACGGAGCTTGTTGGCTTCAGCGACGGCGTTGTGCTCGAGGGTAGGATCGACGAGGATCACAGCCTGGGGCAATTTGCGCATTTCTTTGATACCGCCGAGGTTCTTGGAGAGCTTGGCGAATTCTTTCTTGAGAAGCGCGACTTCCTTCTTGGGAAGACGTTCCCAGGAGCCATCAGCCTGTTGGGTCTCGAGTTCACGAAGCCTCTTGATGCGGGCGGTGATGGTGCGGAAGTTGGTGAGGGTGCCGCCTAACCAGCGATTGGTGATGTAGAAGGAGCCAGAACGGACGGCTTCGTCGATGACGATTTGCTGGGATTGGGGTTTGGTTCCGACAAAGAGGACTTTTCCGCCACCTTCGACGATGGAACGGAGAGCCTTGTAAGAAGCGTTGGTGCGTTCGACGGTTTTGTTCAAGTCGATGATGTAGATGCCATTGCGGGCGCCATAGATGAATTTGCCCATCTTAGGGTTCCAACGGCGGGTTTGATGTCCAAAGTGGACGCCGGCCTCAAGGCATTTCTTGAGGGTGATGATGGGGGCGTTGGGATCGCGAACGACGTCCGCCATCGTGATGTCTGCGGCTTCGGCCGGAGCTTCGGTAGCAACGGCTTCCGCGGTTTTGATTTCGTCACTCATTCTGGTGACCTCCATTTGTTTTAGCCTCCCTTGTTTCGAACAACTGACCACCCACTCGCTTTTTAAGCCTAACTTCGGCCCGAGGGGAACACGGCGTTGAATCCACAAGGTGCGTGATGGCCTGTTACACAGGCTTGTAAAATATACGCCTATGCGTAGGTGGGCGCAACGAATATTTTTCGCGGTTTTTTAAACGACCGAGAACTGCAAAGATTCTGTCAATAATTCGTTTGATAAATTAAAAATTTAAGCAAAGAAATATAGGGATTTTACTCGTCTTCGCCTGTTTTATCCCCGGGCAAAGCGCCACGACGCTTTGGGAAGAACTGTTGGTATTGGCTGCTCATCTGGTTGATGGAGACGTGGGTATAGACTTGGGTGGTGTCGACGGTGGAATGCCCAAGCATCTCTTGAATCATCAGTAGCTGTGCGCCGTTATCCAACAAGTGAGTCGCGAAAGAATGGCGAAGTTCATGCGGGTGTAAGCCCAGGAACAAGCCCGTTTTCTCATCCACTACTTTCAAAATGTATTCAAGTCCGCGCACCGTCAACTTCTTCCCCCTGGCGGAGAGGAAGAATTCCATGTCTTTACGCTCGGCGGTATTGCGGGATTGCAAGACGGGGCGAAGCTCTTTTTGGTATCGCTTCATGGCTTTCGCCGCGGCTTCGGAAAAAGGGACGATTCGTTCTTTTCTCCCTTTGCCCAAGACACGGATGGTCATCGTGCGGTAATCGATGTCCACGCCTTTGACCGCGATGATTTCGGAAGCGCGCATTCCCGAGGCATAAAGCAATTCCAAAATCGCCTGGTCGCGACGCGCAAGCTCGTCCTCGCGCTTGGCGTTGGCTTCTAAAAGATTAATGACGTCCTGAACATAAAGAACCTGAGGCAGGCGTTGCTCTTGCTTGGGGGAGCGCATCGCGCGGAACATATTGGCCTTCACATAGCCCTGCCTCAGCAAAAAGTCATAATAGCCCCGTAAGCAAGACATCCTGCGGGACAACGTGCGTTTGGGGTTGCCGTCGGGATTGGAAGCGGAGGAAAGTTCCTTGGACATGAAGTTACGGATGACTTTCGCGTCGATATCGTCAAAGGCGACGCCTTCCGCGTTTAAAAACCCGTGCCATCGTTCAATGTCTTGCTGATAAGAATTGACCGTGTGCTGGGAATAGCCTTTTTGAACCAATAGGAATTCGAGATATTCGGCCTCGGGTTTAATCATCGACGTGCTCCATGAAATCGTCGATTAATTGTAACGATTCTTGGACGGCCGCGGCACGTTGAGTTTTCATTACGGAAGGAATCAACGCCCAATTCGCGTTCATGGGTTGGAAATCTTTGCCATAGAAATGCAGGATATAGTCCGTTAAGGCGCCAAGCATAGTGCGCGAAGAAAGGCTGCGGAGGGGCAATCCCTTCAATCTCCGTTCCAATTGAATGGCGGCTAAGATACCCATGGCCGCGGATTCGACATAGCCCTCGACCCCGCTAAGTTGGCCAGCGACAAAAACATTGTCTTTTGCCTTTAAGGAAAGGTCATCGTTAAGCAAACGTGGGGAATCGATATAGGCATTGCGGTGCATCAGCCCATAACGGAGGAATTCGGCATGCTCTAATCCGGGGATCATGTGGAAGACGCGGCGTTGCTCGGGATAAGTCAAGTTAGTTTGGAAGCCAACGATGTTGTAATAATCGCCAAGTTTGGTGTCTTGGCGAAGCTGAACGACGGCGTAAGGCTTGGGGTAACCCTCGCGCCAGAGGCCAAAAGGCTTTAACGGGCCATGGCGGAGCGTCTCCACTCCCCTGCTGGCGATGACTTCCACTGGCAGGCAGCCTTCAAAATACTGCGTGTCAAATTCATGGACCAAGGTTTTCTCGGCATGAGTCAACTCTTGGATGAAGGCAAAATACTCTTCGCGAGAGAAGGGACAATTGATATAAGATTCATCGCCTTGGGCGTAGCGAGACTTGTAATAAGCGATGTCGAAATTGATGGAATCCTTACGCACAATAGGCGCGGAAGCATCAAAGAACGAAAGGTTCTTCTTTCCGAGAAGATGGCAAAGGTAATCGAGTAAAGCCGGCGAGGTAAGCGGCCCCGTGGCCAGGATAGTTGGTTCATCCCCTAAAGAGGTAATTTCCTCGTTAACCACCGTCAAAGAAGGAAAAGAGGTGAGTTTTGCGTGGTTATTTTTCGCAAATAAATCGCGGTCGACACTTAAAGCGTTCCCCGAAGGGACCTCCGCTATCGCGGCAGATTCCATGGTCAAGGAGCCCATGTGGCGCATTTCTTCTTTGAGCAAGCCACAGGCGTTTTCGACGTCTTTGGATTTTAATGAGTTCGAACACACCAACTCACCAAAGTAAGGAGTATGATGCGCGTTATCTTCATAAGTGGGACGGGCTTCATGAAGGACGACCTCATGACCGCGACGTAAAAGATAATAGGCGGCTTCGACGCCGGCTAACCCACCACCGATGACATGGATCTTCATTTTTTGGTCAGCCATTCGTGATAACGGCAGCGCGGGAAATTCGTGCAGCCTAAGAAATCGGTTTTCTTACCGTGCTTCACCACCATGAAACCTTTTTTGCACTGAGGGCAAGGTTTCACATAGTCCGCCTCGGTATAGGTGACTTTCACTTTGACTTTGTTGGGGTCTTCATTGGGGTTGCGCGTGTAATGGCAGGTTGGGAAACCCGAGCAGCCGATAAAGCGCTCGCCCTTCTTGTTGGTCTTATACACCAACGGCTTGCCGCATTCGGGACAATCCTCGCCAACAGGTTCATCTTCAGGACGTTCTTCTTTCTTGATGTAGGTGCAAGAAGGATAGCCCGAGCAGCCGACGAAAGGCTGGCCCTTGCGGTTTTGCTTATAGACCAAAGGTTTGCCACAGACGGGGCAAGTTTCCCCCGTGGGGACATCCGGATCTTTATACATCCGCTCGCGGGCTTTTTCAAAATTCTCGCTGAACGGCTTATAGAAATCCGTCATCGCCTCAAGGAACGTCTTCTCGCCCGACTCGACTTTATCGAGCTGTGACTCCATGGTCGCGGTGTAATCGGTGGAGACGACATCCGGGAAATATTTCTGCAAAACCGTCACGACTTTGACCCCATCATCCGTAGGGTTGATGACACCTTTGACCGCGGTGACGTATTTACGTTTGATTAACGTATCGATCGTGGAGGCGTAGGTCGATGGACGGCCGATGCCTTTTTCTTCCATGGCTTTGACGATGGAAGCTTCGTTATAAGGAGGCTCGGGTTTGGTGAATTTCTGATCAGGATTGATCTTTTTGACATCAAAGACATCGCCTTGGTTGATTTCGGGGAGCGTGGATTCATCCGCTTCCTCGTACTCGCCGAAAATGACCGAATAGCCTTTGAACAAGACGCGGGTTCCGCCAAGAGAGAAATCAAGGCCGTTCCCCGAAAGGATGATGGACGTGCGTTCAATGCGCTTTGGCGCCATCAAAGAGGCCATGGCGCGGCAATAGATCAAGCGATAAAGCTTGGCTTCTTCCGCGGTGACATACTGAGCGACGACTTCCGGCGTGCGGTGGGTGCCGGTCGGACGGATGGCTTCGTGGGCATCTTGGATGTTTTTGCCGCCTTTGCCTTCGCGGACCGAACCCAAATATTCCTTACCATAAGTTTCCAGGATATAAGGTGTGGCGTGGCGTTGGAAGAACTCCGGGGAAATGCGGGTGGAGTCGGTTCTCATATAGGTAATCAAACCGACATGCTCGTCATTAATCGTCAAACCTTCATAGAGCTTTTGGGCGACAGATTGGGTCCTGGAGTTGGAGAAATGGTATTTGGAGAAGGCCTCTTGCTGCATGGTCGAGGTCGTGAAGGCGGGCTTTGGATAAATCAGTTTCTCCGCCTTGGAGACCGAGGATACCGTCAAGGTTTCCGGGATGCGGGCGACAATCGCGTTCGCCTCCTCCTGGCTATGGCACTTAAACGGTTTGCCATCCACACGGACGAGGGGGCATTTGAATTTGGTCCCATTGATGAGCACTTCTACTTCTATGGTCCAGTATTCTTCCGGGACGAAAGCGTCGATCGCGGCCTTGCGGTCCACGATCATGCGCAGCGTCGAAGACTGCACGCGTCCGGCGCTTTGGACGTTGATGTTGCGCTGGAGCAACGAAGACACCTTAAAGCCGATGATGCGGTCTTCCATGCGGCGGGTTTCTTGGGCTTTGACCAAATTCAGGTTGATATAACCCGGGTTTTGGATGGCCGCGAGGATCGCCGGCTTGGTAATTTCGTGGAATTGCAATCTTTTCGTGCTTTCCACAGGTAACTGAAGCACCTGCGCGAGGTGCCAGGAAATCGCTTCCCCTTCGCGGTCAGGGTCGGTAGCGAGGTAGACTTCATCCGCCTTATGGGCTTCGGCAGTCAATTTGGCGATAAGGCCTTTTTTGCGGGCGGTGATTTCCCAATCGGCCTCAAAGCCGCCATCAATATCAATGCCTAAACCGCCTTTGCCACGAGTGGAAAGGTCGCGGATATGGCCTTCGGAAGCGACGACTTTGAAGTCCGATCCGAGGTAGCGGCCAATGGTTTCAGATTTTTTTGGAGACTCAACAATAACTAATTTCATATGCAACGTGCTAAGAATATAGACATGTCCAAAGGGCTTGTCAAAGCGCCATTTTGCCTTTTCCTTATATATAAATAAGGTAATTATTTATAAGCGGCGAAAATTTTTTTCGTCAGGAAACTATGGCCGCGGTATTTAGGAACAGTTCAAGGTCCTCTGGGCTTTCGATTAAGGCCGCCCCCGTTTTGATCATTTGGTTGTTCACGATTTCCTCTTCATCGCAGCGGAATGGAAGCGCCGCGACGTCGCGGTTCATGGACATGGCATAGGCGATGGTGATCAGGGTTCCGCTATGGCTATGTGCCTCGCCGACAAAGGTTCCACGGCCAAGCGCCGCCAAGATGCGGTTACGGACAGGGAAGTGTTTCGCCATAGGCTCCACATCACCAGGATACTCGGAAAGCAGCAGGCCATTATAGGCGATACGGTCACGAAGCGCCTCATTCTCTAAGGGATACATCCTTTCGATGCCACAGCCAAGGACGCCGATGGTCTTCTTTGGCATCTCGGACGTGACCTCAGCCGCCGCCGTATCGATGCCCCGCGCTAAGCCTGTAGCAACAATGTAACCGCGGTCTGCGATTTCGCGGACAAGATATTTTGTTTTCTGGTAGGCATAATCGGTGCAGACTCTTGCGCCGACGACAGTCAGGATTTGGTTGGAGTCGCGGGCGAGTTTAATGTCCCCATAATAAAATAGGACAAAAGGCGGCTTGGGGCAGCGTTCCCGTAAAACCGCAGGATAATCGGGGTCTAAGACAGTGGTCACTTTGCACTGGATGGTGGCGAGCAAACGTTCCGCCTCTTCGGGCGAGGGCGATTTCTTATCGCGCAGTCTACGGTAGATTTCGTCCCATTCGCCGCGGCATTCAACAGCCGTCGCGATCAGAGCGATCCTTCCCGTGTAATTTAGGTAAGTTTGGATCATAAACAAAAAGTCCTCCTACTTTACCTATAGAAAGATTTTTCGAAAATGGACAAACTTTTTGAAAAATATTTTAAAAAAGCGTCAGTTGCTCTTGAAAGAACTTCCCCACGGGCTTGAAACTTTTGCGGTGGATGCCTTCGATGGGGCCAAAGCGTTCCAACTCTTCCATGTGGGCTTTCGTGCCGTATCCTTTATGGACTCCAAAGGAGAAATTGGGGTATTTTTCCTGCAATTCCTCCATATATTGGTCACGGGTGACTTTCGCAAGGACGGAGGCGGCCGCGATATTCAGCGCCTTCGCGTCGCCCTTGATGATAGGGATTACGGGCGCGGGCAGGCCTTGCAAAGGCATCGCGTCGGTAAGGATCAGTTGGTAATCGACATGAATCTGTTCTAGCGCCCGCTTCATCGCGAGTTTGGTTGCCTCATAAATATTGAGTTCATCGATTTCTTCCGCGGAGGCGAAGGCAATGCCATACGCCAAGGCGTGCTCCTTGATTTCCTCAAATAGCTTTAAACGCTTCTTCGCGGTTAATTTCTTGGAGTCATCGATGTCTTCGTTTTTATAGGATTTAGGAAAAACGACGGCCGCGGCGACGACCGGGCCCGCCAAAGGACCCCTGCCCGCCTCATCGATGCCGACAATCGCGCTCACCTCATCTGAGTAATAAGAACGTTCGAATTTAAGCATCTGGAGTCTCCAAAGAGAAACGGCCTAGCAACCCATCCTTGAATTCTTTGATGAGCAAATAACAGGCTTTGCTTAAGGAAGGTTCATTACCCTCCAATAGAAGTCTTCTTTTCGCGATGCTAAGGAAAATGTCGTCCGAATCTCCCTCGGCGATGTTTTCGATACCGAAACGTTCCTTTAATGCATTCGGATAATTTTGTTTTAAGTAGCCAAGAAGCGCATAGGCGAGATCTTCCGTCGGTAGCACTTCTTCCTTCATACAGCCAAGAAGCGCTAGGCGCACCGCCATCGCTCCATCAGGGTAATTCATGGGTAATACGCCAGGGGTGTCTAAGATGGTGAAATCATCCCCTAACTTAATCCATTGCTCGGCCCTAGTGACGCCAGCCTTGTTGCCGACGACGACTTTCTTTTTGCCGCAGAGGTTATTGATCAAAGTGGATTTGCCCACGTTTGGAATGCCGATGACCATCGTGCGAATAGGTTGTTTTTTCATGCCAAAACGCGCTTCTTTTTCTCTTTTCTTGGCCATCAGTGGGGTCGCCGCGCGACTGAGGATCTGAATGAATTTGCCTTGGGTGAGATTGCCGGCGACGGCCGTGATGCCACGGCTAGAAAAGTATTCCAACCATTGTTTTGTCACCGCTTCATCCGCACGGTCCATTTTCGAAAGCAAAACCAACCGAGCCTTATCGCCAGCGAGATTATCCAATAACGGGTTGCGGCTAGAAAAAGGGGCTCTCGCATCCACGATTTCCACGACGAGGTCAATGACCTTGATGTAGTTCTCCAAAGCGCGTAACGCCTTCTGCATGTGACCAGGGAAATAATGAACGCCTTGCTGTGCCATCGTTAATCCAACCTCCGATAATTCCAAGGGGTGAAGAAAAATCCAAAAATATTCTCTTTTGATTCGGACATGTTGTCCGTGTATTTATCTTTGCCTAAGACGATGCACGCCTTGCCGATAATCATCTCCGCCGTGACGGGGCCTTTCGTCCTGCTATCCGCGGAATGGGCGCGATTATCGCCCATGACGTAATATTCGTTCTCTTTCAAGGTCACATAGCCATAGGCGCCTGAGGAAGTCGGATAGTCATATGTTTTACCATTTACCGCGGGGAAATCGTCCATGGTATATAAAGGTTTTAAGATCTGCTCGTCCTCTTTCCCCTCGTTGATGGTCGTCTTCCCCCAAGCGCGGTTATAGTATTCAGTATCCTCGCGCACCGGCTCAAAACGAACCGTCTCGCCAGGAAAAGCGATGATTCGCTTGATTTTGGATGCGGCGTTGGGCTTAAGTTTTAAGGAGCCGTCCGTGTTTTGAATGTAATCATCGCGGTAATACGTGATGACAATATCAAAGCGTTTCAAGGAGGCGCGCCAATTGTCTTTGTCGCCGGACTTGGCGTATCCGAAATCTACTTCGTCACCGATGCGGTTATTCCCGCTATTCCACGTTAGATACTGGCCATCCGCGTTTTTGCAATCCGCATTCAATGTCGGATACATGGACATGCCGTTGACATAGAAGGATAAGTTATAACCGGCACGGAAATACAAAAAACTGACCGAAAGGTAGGCCGTAACCGATATGACGGCAACCAAGGCCGCATTGATTAACGCCGATACAGCCTTGGGCAATTTCTTTTTCTTTGGCTCAGGAGCGGATAATTCCCCATCCACGATAAGGTCATGATTTTCCATGCGCTAGAATTATCTTCCCCTTTGCCTTAAAAGGCAAATTAAAAGGCCCCCTTGCGGAGGCCATCGTCACAGTCGAATAGGAATAAGGCGAATTAGTCGCGGGTTTTGATACGGGCGGCTTTACCAGAGAGTTTGCGAAGATAGGTGATCTTTTTGCGGCGGACGATACCGTGCTTGACGACTTCGATCTTGGCAATGGAAGGAGAGTTGACCGGGAAGGTCCTCTCGACGCCGATGCCCGAGGAGATCTTACGGACGGTGAAGGTCTCAGAGACGCCACCGCCACGGCGTTGGATGACCACGCCTTCGAAGACTTGGTTACGTTCTTTTTTGTTCTCGATGATGCGGACGTACACTTTGATGGTGTCGCCAGAGGAGAACGCGGGGATATCGCTGCGAAGTTGCTTGGCGGCGATTTCATTCACGAGGTTGTTGTTCATGTAAAATCCTCCAGGAAAAGTGGTTTCTCTTCAAGTTCACGCTCAGTGACGGAGAGCGGCGGAGCTTGCGTATCTCCCTTAAGGGAGCGGGCATAGTATAGACACATCACCAGCCCGGGGCAAGGAAAAAATCGCGATACCATATTTCGTTTTTGTTCCAAAACCAAGGAATATCCCTTGTGCATTTCGAATTTAAAGTGGCTTTTACAGGAGATTTTTTAGAAATTCTACTATTTTGAAGGCAAAACAATCTAATGTTAATCGTGCATTTAAGCGATAAATCTTTGGTAGAAAAATCAAGATTTTTCTGCGGATAAAACGAGTGAACGATTAGGCGGCGTTTATATATGGTGTGATGTACTCATAAAACTCCAATCAAATAGGTTTTCCATTCAGTGCATCTTTAAAAGGTCCGATTAGCGGTCTATCGCCCCTTTGAGATCATGGCCCGGGTGGAGATCGCCTGCTATGGGTTGCTCATGTGGTTATTGCAATCATAATCCCGTTGCTGCGGAACAGCTTTGCCGCATTATGCAAATAAGTAGCATTCCATCAGCCACCTTTAGGTATTTTGGTTTCTTGGGGATATGGACATTAGCCATATTCCGATGAGATTTTGTCGTATTCTTTGTTGGCTTTACAGACTCTTTTGCCACTTCAACCACACCGTTCCTTTTCCTTTATCGGGTAGACATGATGATTTATGGTTACTCTATTGCTTCCGAAAAAATATCTAAGTAGACGCGAAAGAATGTCGTTTTCGAATTCTTGTTAAGCGAAACGCTATCCGGTAGATGGCCAATTATTGACTATCAAATGACCATACATATAATAGAATTATGACTGTCATCCCATTCATCATTTTCTCCGTAGGTCTTTTGCTGCCCAGAACCTATACCCAGACATCGTCGTTTTTCAAGTTCGCGTCCGAAGAGAGTCTGGAAAGCGTCATTGAGGAGGAACTTCCGAGTCGGTCGTTTAACGACCCAGCGACCGCGCTCTCGCTGGGCACCACATCGTACGGCCACTACTCTTGCCCAGGCGAAACCGTGTACTTCACGCTGAGGTTGGACGAGGAAGCAGTCATAAAACTTCGCTACAACGGCCCCTCGGCCCAACTGAAGGTCTATTACGCCGAGTTTTTCGACTCCGCCTCCGTGATCCAGACCGTTGCAGACGTGACCGACGGGCTGGACGCCTACTTCATCTGCCAGAACGTCGACTACGTCTTCGCGTTCCAGTCCCTGAGCGTCCCGGTCGCCTACTTTTCGCTCGCCCCCGTGAAGTACTCGCTTGATGGTAGTCACCAGCTCGCCGACCACGAGCAGCACGCGATACACCTGGACTACGTCGACACGGGAAGCGTCGGCTACCGTTGCTCTGTGGAGAAGATAGACATCTCCTCGACCACGTACCACACGACCTCGAGTTACTTCCCGAACAGTTACTCGACGAGTTACATTGACAAGCTCGACTCCACACACTATTTCTTCCAGAACGAACCCAGTCCAACCTACGGAACGGGGAGGAAGGTCGTGGCGGACACGACCGCGCGGGAATACAGCGCCATCGCCCGTACGGTCGTAGGCAGACATTACACGAACCCCAACGACAGCCAAGACATACAGGACCGCTGGGTCGGGATCGGCACATCGACGTTCGTCTCGGATACCACGTTGATTTCCTGCGCGCACCTTTTCTACGGCACCCTAACGATGGGAACGGGCACCAACTCGACGGTCGTAGGGTCGCTTGGTCGGTGGGCGAAGTTCTACCCAGGCGCGGCGAACGACGGCAGTGGGGTCGTCACCCCGTTTGGTGGTTACAAGGCTACCTCCGCATACGTTTCGCTTTCCTACCATTTGTCGGGCGGGGAACCAAGGTACGATTGGTCCATAATCCAGACCGAACCGCTCTCAGAAAATCTGCCCCAACACGGGTACATGGGCCTGTCGTCCTTCTCCATCTATCATCCGAACACATTGCGAGACGGTCCCGAGGCGGTCCAACGTGACGATACCCAAACCTATTATTTTGATTTGGCGTGCTCCGCCGGTTACCCCGGGATTACTGAGTGTCCTCAAGAAGATAGGCACAAATACGAAGGTTTGCTTTGGGCGAACCGCCCGCAGGAAGGAGAGGTGTCAATTAATTTTGACGATATGCTAGGCGTATGGCAAAAAATCAATAGCGAAGAAATCTTTACATCCCCCGGCAATTCTGGCGGTCCCCTCTACACGCTTACGTCCACGATATACCAAGGCCATTTGGTCCATTACTCCTATTTAATCGGCATTTGCAGCGGCTTTACTTATTGGGAGGATAATTTTATCAGTTCCCAATTTGCCCGTTCCAATCAGGAATTGGTCAGGATGACGTTGAAGGTGGGCCTATAATTAACAGGGCAAAAAGTCTATTATCCATCGTCATACCTTAACATGGCGCAAAAAACGCACAACGTATAGATATTCTTTAGTATTTAGAAAGGGGAACATGAAAATGAAAAGAATCGCCCTATTTACCTTAATCTCTTTCTTCCTCATCTCCTGCGGGGGCGCTCCATCATCCGCCTCATCCAGCGAGCCATCGCTTAGCGAACCCTCCTCCAGTAGATCCAGCGCCGCGAGCGAGTACTCCCGCTTTGTTTACGGCTATATCGACAGCATAGTCCCGGTCGCGGACGCCTGCGCCGGCGCCGAATACCTCGCCGCGCACCCAGCCAAAAAACCAAAGTTCTCCGCCGTCACGTCGGAGGGTGTGACCACGATAAGCGCGCCGATCCCGGAGTCGCTGGTGGGGATGAGCGACATGGA
>JAGAHY010000183.1 GCA_017626815.1 Bacilli bacterium
CTATTATGTACATGCCTCATTCAGTTTGCCCCCCAAATACTGAATGAGGTTTTTGTTATTTTCATCGGCCTGCCTTACAATTACTTCATGGATTTCCTTATTCGTTCCCGCATGTTGCTTGGGCCAAACAACTTAGAGAAACTCGCTTCTTCACGCGTGGCTTTATTTGGCTTAGGCGGAGTAGGGGGCGGAGCCTTGGAAGCATTGGCACGCCTTGGGATTGGTGAGCTTCACCTCATTGACGCGGACGAATTCTCCGCTTCGAACTTGAACCGCCAGATACTAGCAACTCACGAAACCTTAGGCATGAAGAAAGTCGGGGCCGCAAAGGCCCGCGTTGCTTCCATCAATCCTGAATGCAACGTCTACACCTATCCCACGTTTTACCTTCCTGACAATACCGATATCGACTTCGGGCGTTTTGATTTTGTCATCGATGCGATCGATACTGTCTCCGCGAAAAAAGACATTATCCGCAAATGCCACGAACTATCCATTGGCATGGTCTCCTGCATGGGGTGCGGCAATCGCGTCGACCCATCTAAACTTACCTGTTGCGATATCTTTGAGACTTCCGGCGATCCCTTATCCAAAATTATCCGCAAGGCTTGCCGCGAGATGGGCGTGAAGAAACTGCGCGTCGTCTATTCGACGGAAGAACCCTTAAAGCCCTTGTTTCCAATCGAGTCAGATTCCCCAACCCGCAGGGGCGTTCCAGGATCCATCGCTTTAGTCCCTCCGGTAGCCGGATATCTTTTAGCCTATGAGGCGATGAAATGCCTTACTGGCTTTGACCGCGAATCCCGCGAATAGTTTTAATTATCTTTTAGTCTTCTTTTGGGTATTTTTTAAGTTGGCTTTCTAAACTCTTCCCAAATCCAAGGAGGGTTTGATTATGAAAGCATCTCATCCACTCTATCTCTTGATCCTTAGCGCAGCGGCCTTATTGGCTTCTTGCGGCTCCTCTTCCTCTGGGAATACGAAAAACTCCACCCAAACCCAAGTTATTTCAGTTTCTAGTGTCTCAATCGCTTCCGACACGGTTAGCGGCGACTTCAGCATCACTACCGATGATGGCACGGTCACGCAGGAGGGTTCCATCTACACCATCTCTAGCGCGGGGACCTATACCGTCAAAGGCAAGGCCACGGGCATGATCTATGTGAATGCCGGCGATGAAGACGCGGTCGAAATCGACCTAGAAGGAGCCTCCCTCTCCTATGGGAAAAACTCGCCCATCTTCGTCGCGAATGCTGACGAGGTCAAAATCAAAGCCAAGAAAGGCACGGAGAACTTCATCACGGATACCCGCGCGGAGCAGACGACCGAAGACGATTCCCAAGGTCCCGGCGCGATTTACGCTAAGGCCGATTTGAAATTAGTCGGGCAGGGTAGCCTCACCGTTACGGGAACTTATAACAATGGCGTCCACACTTCCAAGGACCTCAAGATCAAGAACCAGACCTTGACCGTAATCGCGCCTAATAACGCGATTAAGGGAAATGACTCCATCGAAGTCACTAGCGGCACCATCACGGCCATCTCTAGCGCTGGTGATGCGTTAAAGACGACTTCCACGGATCTGTCTTCTTCATCCAAGCAACGCGGCACCGTAACCGTCAGCGGCGGAACGTTAAACCTCTTTGCTGGCTGTGATGGTATCGATGCGGCTTATAACATCGAAATCACCAACGGTGTCGATGAAGATGACCCTAGTGTAACAACGATTCCTACCATCAACATCTTGACCAATAAGTTTTCTTCCTACTCGGATTCGAGCGTCCTTAGCGCGGAGTCCACGAGTTCTTCTAGCCTCATCAAAACCTATGACCTCGCAGGTCCTGGTGGCCGAGGTGGAGGCCCCGGTGGGGGAATGGTCCCTGGTGGCGACACCAAGAACACCGACAAAGCGGAAGACTCAGCAAAGGGATTAAAGGCCGCTAACGGCATCTATATCTCGGGTGGCGTGACCGCCATACAAGCTTATGACGATGGCATCCACGCAAATTCCGGCGATGCCTTCGAATCGGGTTCAACCGGAGTTGGCGCCATCGAGATTAGCGGTGGGCAGACGACTGTCAGCGCCAGCGATGATGGTGTTCATGCCGATGGCACTTTATCCATCAAAGACGGATCGTTGACCATCGCTGATTCCCATGAGGGTATCGAGGCCAAGAATATCGCCATCAGCGGCGGCACCACGGTCGCCTATGCTAGCGATGACGCGGCCAATGCTTCCTCTTCGATCAATGTCAGCGGCGGTTACTTATTTGCCTGCGTCCCCGCTAATGGTGACACGGATGGCATCGACTCCAACGGGACGTATAAACAGACGGGCGGTACCGTGATCACCTGCGGGCCAAACAACATGAATTCCGCTTCGCTCGATGTCGATGACTCTGTCAACGTCAGCGGCGGCACCTTCGTGGCCTTCGGCTATATGAACAATCTTTCCACTAGTCTGACCAAATCGACTAAGTCGGGAAGCTATGGCAATAAGGCGTACACGTTGAAATTTGCCTCTGGCTCGGTTCAGACCGAAACGCTATATTCCGGTTATTCCTCTTTGACCGCCTATAGTGAACTTGGCTCCTTGTCCTCCATTTCTTAAACAAGTTAGGCCCTCTAAGCGGAACTGCTGCTTGGAGGGTTTTGATTTTCATAAGGCCAAATAGGCATGCTTCCTAGCTCGAAAGGAAAATCGATTATTCGAAAATTATCCGCGTTTTACAGCTTGTTTTCTGATTTTACGTGGCGTTTTTGGCGCTTTTTCTAGTCGTTTGCATTATTTAGAAACCCAAATCACGCTCTCTTTTCATAGGTTTCCATCAACGTTCCTCTCCTAATGAGTATTTAATGTGCTCATTGCCCAATGAAAATGCAACTGCAGCCCTTTTTTATGGACGGCAAAAGTGAAAAGTTTCCACGGGGGTCTTGAACTTTGTCGATTAATCGGACATGATAAGGTGACTATGCATTACCTTCCGTTTCGATTTTCTGAACACCTGAAATTAATGTGCGCCATTCAAGACTATCCTTTTGATATTTTTACTGCGCGCACATACAAGAACATTCGTTACTTCAATAACGAGCTTCAGTTTTGCTTTGTCCAATCGGGAGAAGCGACTGAATTCACGATGCAGTTGAATGAGGAACATATTGATTTTTCCTCTAAGTCCCCGAACTTTCTCTGTGCGTTAAACGCGATCCTAAAGGGCCTCAATGACGCGGATGAAATCAGTTTGAAGCAATTGGAAATGCCTTTGGCCACCCAATATGCCGTAATGAATACTTTCCGCGCCTTCCATCCTATGTATGGCGGAAGAAGGTATGTCGCGCTTTGC
>JAGAHY010000184.1 GCA_017626815.1 Bacilli bacterium
CGAGATTACCGAGGAATACGTCCGCCGTTTAAAAAACAACGTCGCCTTTGCGACCACATATGACGATTCCGAGGTCATCACCTTCTATCGCGATGCCTTGCGTGGCATGAACCTCATCACCCTTGGCGCCCCGGCGGTGTTTTTCCTCGTCGTCATGATCGTGACCGCTTTGTTCTTGTTCCAAATCGTCAAGCAATGCCGGAAAGATATCGGGATTATGCGCGCACTAGGTGAAAAAATCTCCAGCATATCCCTCGTCTTTTTGTCTTTGGGCTTTGTTGTCGGCTTCCTTTCTTGGGCGATTGGCGTGGGCATTGGTTCCGTCTTTACCGCGTTGGCAAACGAAGCCTATGGAACCGCTTTGAAGTTATACCCGCAGCCCTTTGTCCTGCATCCTAGCGCAATCTTCATCTCCCTTGGCATCGTGGTTGGGGTCACCGTTTTGACCGCCTTCTTCGCCTCGTTAAGCATCTCTAAGATCAAACCCGTCGAGGCCATGAAAGCCTTGCCGCCGGCCAATAACAACACGCCGCTACTCACCCGCACCGTCTTTAAAAACGCGCCTATCCCCATAAAAGTCACCGTTTCCCAAACGGTTAGAAACACGCGTCGTTACCTTCTTTCCGGCGCCTGCTTATTGGCCAGCGGCATGCTCATTTTCTCCGCCTTGTCCATCGGGGAAAGCAAATCCACGATGATGACTCAGCTTTTCTCGACCCGCTTGAATTTCGACGCCCAAGTGTATTTCGACAATCTCCCCACGGAAGAAAGCATCGAAGAGACATTCGCCATAAGCGATGTGAATATCATCTCTAAGACGCTGATCAAATATCTCCCCAGCGAGATGGTCAACACCCGCAACAACAAGAAAGCCAACGCCTTAATCAACGGCGTTAAAGCCGACCAAGACCTCGTCCGCGTCGTCGACGATTACCAGCATGTCATCCCCATCCCCGCGCAAGGCATCGTCCTCTCCTCCTACCACGCCTACCTTCTTGACGCGGTGGTTGGCGATACCATCAACGCCAACGACATCCCCTTGACCGTCGAGGCCATTTCAAACGAGTTCCTCTATCCTGTCAGTTACACCTCTTTCGATACTTATGAGCCCGACCATGTGCGCGGCTCGCTTTTGGTCAAAGTCCATAACATTGACCAATTCTTCCAGAAATATAAAGACGTGGAACATGTGACCTATATCGCTTATACCCACGTCGTGCATAGCGAATTCGATGACCGCTTGATGGCCTTTGAAATCTCCAGCCGCCTTTTGACGGGCATGGCCATCGTCATCGGTTTCCTGATTGTCTTCAACATGATGATGACCAACCTCAAAGAGCAAAAGCGCACGTTCGCGACCATGCGTACATTAGGTTTTCAGCGAAGCGCCATCTCTAACGCCAACCTCGTCACGAATCTCTTCCAATTCGTCGTCTCGATGGTCTTGGCCATTCCCGCGGGCATTGGCATCACCAAAGTTTTGCTCCAATCGATCTCCGTTCCCGACCAGATTTACCCCTTCCCGAGAAGTTGGACCATGTATGTCTTCTCCTCAGCGATCGTCTTGGCGTTTTTGCTCCTTTCCCATTTCCTAGTGATGCGGACGATGAAAAAATGGAACCTGCCCGAATCGGTTAAAGAAAGAGAATAATGAAGCACAAGAAAAGGCGCATCAGCGCTTTTTCTTATTGTTTTCCGCCATCAATTTGCGCGTCTTCTTCGCCAAAATCTCTTCATCGAGGAACTTGGCGATCTTCATCATGCACACTTCGCGGAGCACCACTTCGTCTAACTTGCCATTGGCGGTCAACGGGAATCTCTTCATGTAGACGATATGCGCCGGGATTTTGATATTCGGAAGGCTTTTACGCATCTCGTCGAGGTATTTCTTCTCCGAGAAATGCGGCGGTTTCTTCTTGAGCTCCACGCAGCCGATGATGTATTCACCCTCGTCGACCGACGGGAAGCCAAGGACGCGCGCGGCCCCGAATTCGGGGAACTTCCGTAATTCGTCCTCGATTTCCTTCGGGGAAATGTTTTCCCCTTTGCGGATGATGATATCTTTGATTCTTCCACCTAGAACTAAGTAGCCATCCTCGTCGAGATAGCCTAAATCGCCGGTATGGAGGTAGCCGTTTTCATCGAATGGCTGCTCTTCCGCTTTGTAATAGCCATTGAAGACGTTAAAGCCTTTGACGAGGATCTCCCCCTGCTGCCCTGCCGGCAACAGCCGTTTCGTCGCAGGATCCATAAACGCCACCTCAATGCCCTTCATGGGCTTGCCGACGGTGGACATCTGCTTGTCGCGCGGGGTATCGGGATAAACCAAGGAAATCAGCGGCGAGCATTCGGTTAGACCATAGCCATTGAGGAATTTGCCTTTGCCGAATTTCCGTTCGAGGAACTTGAATTCGCGTCGGGAAGTAAAACCGCCGCCGACAATGCAATGCTTGACGAACCTGCCGCCATGAAGCCACCAAAGCGGGGCCTTGGAAAGGTTATCGAAGATGATGCTGACGGAAGCGTAGGCGCTGCAGCGGTTTTTCAGGAACTCCTTATAGATTTGGGATTTGTCCATCAAGGTATTGAGGTATAGCGTGCGGCCATAGGTCAAAAGCGCGTTGACGACAAGCAAGCCAAAGCAATGGAACATCGGCAGCAAGCACATGAACTTCTTCCCTAAAAAGGCATCAAGATGTCGGA
The DNA here is from genome assembly GCA_017626815.1 of Bacilli bacterium. Classification (GTDB taxonomy): domain Bacteria; phylum Bacillota_I; class Bacilli_A; order RFN20; family CAG-826; genus Alloenteromonas. The sequence goes on from JAGAHY010000184.1 coordinate 2,704, forward strand.
GTTCCAAGGCGATGATGTTCATCATGCCATACTGGTTGAGCATGGCGGGTTTGGGTTTGGAGGTCGTGCCGGTGGTGAAGATGATGAACGAGGTCCGTTTGCTATCTTCTTCGCGGGGCAAAGGAGAGAGGAACGGCTCGACTGGCCCATAGCTAAGGATCTCTTTGAAATCGAGGCTCGCGTGTTGGATACAGAAGCAATTCTCCGTCGGGATGCCCGCGCCTCTCCGCAGGATCTCCAATTCGTCTTCCTGTTTGATTAAGGCCGTGTACTTGCCATAGCAAAGAAACCGGCAATCGGTGTTTTTGATCAGCTCCACTAAGGTATCATGCCTGGCCATGTAGTTGAGCAATACGGCGATCCCACCGGCCCGGATAATCGCGTAGAAAGCGATGAGCCAGTTATAGCTATTGACGCCTAAAAGAGCGACGTGGTCGCCTTTTTTGACGCCGTGATTAGCCAATAAACGCGCATAATAATCGACGCTTTTTTCAATATCCGCGTACGTGTATTTGATACCGCTAAACCATACGCCGACAATGTCTTTTTTCGATTCGTCGGCATGGTAGATGTCTTCAAAAAGGAAGTTTTCCGCCTCGGTACGTTCCATGTTCCATTTATTTTTCATCGGCGGTTCCTTCTTCTTGCGGCATCACAGCCTTTTTCTTCTTCCCAAGCTTTTTCGTCAGCAAATCAATCAATAAGCAAACTAAGATAAGCAACGCGACGACGACCGCGGTGTAGAAAAAGGCTTGTCCCCTGCCCCAAGGTATCTTCTTTTGGAAGATGACGATGGCGGAGAGCTCGAGGAATATCGGGTGGAACAGATAGAAAATCGCGGAACGCTTCCCCATCCATTGCAGGCATTGGGAAATGACGGGGATGCAGGAAATGGCACGTGATAGCATATGGATGAAATACACGCCCAAAAGACCATAGAAAAAAGTAACAAAGGCGTCAAATCCCTTAATCGCGGCATCGAATTGGCCACCCGGAAACGCACCGGCGGTCATCGTGCCGTAAAGATTGTGCAGCATTAAGCTCGTGCCGATGATGATGCCTTCGGCGATGACCGCGTTAATGATGGGAAATACCGCATCTTTCTTGCAGGTGATGGGCTTATCGAGGAAATTGGACTGTCTGAGGTAGGCGGCCACCAGCATAATGGCCAAAATATTGGGGTAAGCCTCGACGTGATAAGGCAGATAGACACCCACAAAATGGCCCAAGCAAAAGCCGAGGATCAATAGCGCGGAAACCACCGAAATCAACGTGGAAAGCTTTTTGTTGGTGCGTTTTACGAGCAAATAGAAGAACACGGAACAGATGAACAAAGCATAAAGGAACCAAAGCAAGCATAAAGCCAGCCTTAGTTCAAAGACGGTGCCGCCTTCTTTGGGAAAGCCGATGAGGAGGGCAAGAGGTTCCGACATCAGTGAGTAAAGGAGGCTATTGCCAATGGCGTGGAAGGTCGCGCCGGGATTTTGATATTGAAAAGCCAGTTCCATGGAAGATATCAGCACCGCCGAAATAGCAAAAGCCATCACGAAGGGGATCAATAGCTGCTTGGCGCGACGGGCGACGTTTTCCTTAAACGAACGCGAATTCGGCGTGTAGTTATAGCCGGCATAAAAGAAAAACGTGCTCAAAAGAAATGGGAAAAAGGCGACTAAATAATTAAAATCCGACAAGAAATCGGCCGTGTTTTCAAAAGTTGCGACATAGCAATGAAAAAAGATGACGCCGACGATCAGTATTCCCTTGGCGATATCCTGCGCGCTCGATCTACGTTTTTCCATGGTCCTATTTTACTCTCTTTGGTCCTTGGACAATTACACATTATTTTCCTTTGCCTAGAGGCAAAGATAAAAAGGGGCAGCCCGCATCTTTGACACTTTCTAACTAAATAGACCTCGTTTTTGAAGTTTTCATATTTCATATGGTCGATTTTTTTATTTGTCAAATTTTTATTAATATTTTGTAGCACTACTCGGCAATA
>JAGAHY010000185.1 GCA_017626815.1 Bacilli bacterium
GGAAGAAGATTTTGGATAAGGTGGCGTAAACTTTGACTTTGCGTTTGTGCGTGCCGGCGTAAGAATCCATGTTTGTTTGCTCCTTCAACGACTGATGCGTTTGCTATATAGGCCGCCCACGGGCGGCATCCCTATTTTATACCCTAGGCGCGCGCATGTAACCTCATCTTTGCTTTGTAATATGAAAAGGATAGGGTTGATTTTGCGGCAATAATGCGCCTCGAAGTGGTAAAGGAAAACATCGTTTTCCTGCTGATTTATCCCAAAGGTGGAGAAATCGTGGATGGTGATTTGATGGGGGTTATCCAAAGTGTAGGCGATGACGCCGACAACATGATGGTCTTTTTGCAGCAATAGATGCTTTCTTCCGCTTTCAAGACCGGGGAGGCCATGGGACTTAGCGAAGCTTTCATAGGCGATGGCCTCTTCGGCGCTAAGTAGGGGTTTCAGGCTAAGATGCCCATCGAAGGGGTTAGGGTATTCAACATGGCTATAATAGAGGCGGAAGGTCTCGTAGTCATAAAGCATCGTCTGGAAATTGGCGATGGCTTCGGGCCTTTTTTCGTAGAGGTCGTTTAAGGCGTCTTTGCAGAACTGACGTTCGGTATAGCCATCCGCGGGGCAAGTTTTGCCCATCACGGGGATTTCCTCTTCCTTAGCTAGTTCGATGAGCTGCGTTTCGCGGACGAAGATGAAAGGGCGGACGAAGGTGATGTCCGCGCGGTCAAGGTGCATCTTCGGCTCGAAGGTGGAAACCGAGCCGCCGTGGATCATGTTCATCATCAAGGTCTCGATGGCGTCGTCGTTATGGTGGGCGAAGGCCACTTTGTTGCAGCCGAGTTTCTTCGCGACGTCGTTGATGGCGGCTTTCTTCATCCTCGAGCAGATGGAGCAGGGCACATGGTGTCCTGGCTTGGTATGCTGCAGCAAAATGGGGTAGACCTCGGTCGAATCGGAGACATAGAGGTCATAGCCAAGACGCTTGCAGTATTCCTTGGTTTTGGCGACGTCAAAACCCGGGAACCCCAAATCGAGGGTGATCGGGACGATGCGGAAATCCTTCTTCGAGAATTTGGTGTAAAGGTGCATCGCGTAAAGCAGACACATCGAATCTTTGCCACCGGATATGCCGATGGCGATGACGTCGCCTGGATCGACGAGGTCGAAGGTTTCATCGGCTTTTTTGACGGCGGCGAGCACGCTACGGATCATGGGCATGGCAATATGATACTCTCAAGCGGGAAAAGATAGCAGGGGGAATGGCTTTTGTCGCTATGACGAATGAAGATAAAACATCATAGGAAGCCTGATTTCCTTGCAAAAACGTTACCTCAGAATGGCATTATTTATCCAAATACACGGAAATCGGTAAATCGGTAATCATTTACCTCAAATCCCTTTTGTCTCTTCCGCCGAACCTCATTAGAATAGAGGAAGCATGATTGCACCAGTTTCATCCATCCACGATACCAAGGGGCTATTGCAGACGCTCCCCACCTTAGCTCTCGACGTACCGGATTATGTTTACTTCGCCGCCGATAACGCCCGTTGCGGCGCGGCGGAATTCTATGTCAAAGAAGGGGACCGCGTCCTTTTAGGACAACTTATCGGCATGCGCGATGGCCGCTTTTTCAAGCAGCCCATCCATTCTTCCGTCTCCGGGACGGTCGAAGGGTTCGAGGAGCATTACCACCGCTCGGGCAAAAAGGTGAAGTTCCTGCGCATCAAAAACGACCATAAAGATGAGTGGGATCCCTCCATTAAGGACCGCAGCGACGAAGAAATCGCCAAACTCACGCGCGCCGACTTCGCCAAAATCTTGGAAGCCAACGCCATGGTCGGCTTAGGGGGTTCCTCCTTCCCGACCTATGTCAAATTCAATAACGACAAGAAAATCGAGGTCATCCTCATCAACGCGATCGAGTGCGAACCCTATATCACCGCCGACATCCGCTTGATGATGGAAGAACTGGAGAAAGTCATCGTCGGCATCACTTATCTGCAGATTGCCTTTGAATGCAAGAAAGTGCTCATCTGCATCAAAAAGAAGCACCGCGAGCTCATCCGCATGTACCAAGAATACCTCCGCCGTTACGAAAATAGCGGCATCGAGGTCTGCCCCGTGGGCAATTTCTATCCCCAAGGCTGGGAAATCGCGATGATCAAAAGCGCCCTCGGCATCGACGTGGCCACCGGCCATTTGCCGAGTGAATACGGCATCGCCAACTTCAACGTCTCGACCGTTTGGGGCATCTATGAGGCGGTCAAGCATAACCGCCCGGTCTATGAACGCCGCATCTCCGTCACCGGCGATGGCATCAAATACCCCAGCAACTTCATCGTGCGCTTGGGCACTCCGCTGGCCGCGCTTTTAGAAAAATGCGGCGGTTACACGGAGCCCGACAAAGACAAAGTCTTCATCTTGGGCGGCCCGATGATGGGGGCCTCGCTACCTAGCGACGACTGTATCATCACCAAAACCGTGACTTCGGTGCTGGTCTTCAACCACGAGGCCAAAGAAGAAGCGCCCTGCATCCGCTGCGGGTCCTGCGTCTATTCCTGCCCCACGGGTCTCGAACCCAAACAAATCATGGACGCCGTCAAGGCATTCGATAAGCCGCGCATCAAGGCGCTCAACCCCTTGAAGTGCATCGAATGCGGCCTTTGCAGTTATGTCTGCACCAGCCATATCCGCGTCACCGACTACATCAGGAGGGCGAAGATGTTCGCGAAAACCAAATGAGCATCATCAAAGAAACTTCGCCGCACATACACCGAAAGGATTCCCTCGCCCGCATGCTGATCGATGTCCTCATCGCGCTTGCGCCGGTGTCGATCACCTCCATCGCCGTGTATGGCTTGGCGGCTTTACGCAACTTGCTTCTTCCCGTCGCCATCATGATGCTGGCCGAATTCGTGTTCGTCCTCATCATGAACCGCGTCCCTTATGACGGGAATAAACACACATTCAAGGAGCATTTCCAGAAGGGCTGGAAGGCGTACCGCCTCCACCATGTCCTCGCGCCCATCGTCTCGGGCGTCATCTTCGGCTTATTGATGCCTTCGGGCTCCAACCCTGGCTACATTATCTATGTGGCGTTGATCCTGGGCTCCTTGTTTGGCATCGTCATCGGCAAATTGGTGTTCGGCGGCACGGGGCAAAATATCTTCAACCCCGCGGCGGCCGGCATGGTTTTCGCCAAACTTTGCTTTGGCTCGAAATACGTCTATGGGACCAATGGCTATGTCAGCGCGGTCAGCGCCGGCGGCACCGTCTTAAGCAACCTCACCGAAACCTCGACCAACCTCCTCGGCCGTTACGCCAATATCGGGGATATCTCTTTATGGGACATGTTCCTAGGAAGAATTCCCGGGACCATCGGCGAAGCCTTCAAATTCGCGATTTTAATCGGTTTGATTTACCTTCTGATCCGCCGCGCGGCCGATTGGCGCGTCGTCTTATCCTATCTTGGCGGCTATGCGGCCTTGATGGCGGTGGCGGGCATCTTCGTCGCGGCGAAGGTCCCTAACGTCAATTACTTCCAGTTCTTGGGCTTTAGCTTGCTTAGCGGTGGCGTCTTATTCGGCGCGACCTACATGTTCACCGACCCCGTGACCATGCCCATAAACGCGCCTGGCAGGGTCATGTATGGCATCTTAGGCGCAGGCTTGACCGTTATCATCCGCGTCTTTGGCGCGTTGCCTGAAGGCGTGGCCTTCTCCATCTTGATCTGCAACCTCGTCGCCCCGGCGTTGGACCATTACGTCTATTCGGGCAACAAATTCACGAAAAAGAAAATCCTTTTCACTTGTGGGCTGGCGGCCGTGTTCGTGCTCGCCATCTGCCTTGGACTAGGGTTCCAGGAGGTGACCGTATGAAGATTTCCTGGAAAAGGGCCTTTGGCGTCGGCGGTTTCCTCGCGGGTCTATGCGGCGTATTGGCCTTAGCCATCGCCGGCACCGATTTGCTCACCCGCGACACCATCGCGCGCAACAAACTCGAGAAAGAGCAAAACGGGTTACGCAAAATCTTCGGCGGCGACGCCAATTATGGGGAAGCGACCCCTCTAGAAGACGCGGAACACCCGACCTTAGTCAAATATTGGACCGTCCATGAGGGCGAGGAAACCCTCGGCCGCGTCTATAGCGCCAAAGGCAAGAACGCCTATGGCGAAGTGGCGTTGCTCATCGGCGTCTACAGCGATTTCACCTTAGGCAACATCGTGGCCATCGAGAACACCGAATCCTATGGCCAAACCTTAGAAGATGGCTACCTTCTGCCTTATTCTCAATCCAACGATAAAGAATCGGCGGTAGAGAAGGTCAATTGCGGCGCGACCTATGGCGCCAAACTTTGCCGCGAGATGATCCTCGCCGCGAAATCCCATTACCAAGGAGGGCAAGCATGAGTAAAAGCGATCACAAAGAAGCCTTCCTTTCCCGATTTGGAAGACCAATCCGTTATTTATTTCCCTTCTGGGTATGTGCCCTGCGTTAGCGGTCACCAAAACCCTGGAAGCGTCATTTGGCATGGGCGTTTTGTTCACGCTGGTGCTCGTGTGTTCCAATGTCTTGATCTCAGCCTTACGCAAAATCATCCCCGAAGAAGTGAAAACCCCGGCCTACATCGTCGTCATCGCGACCTTTGTCACGTTGGTGAAGATGTTCTCCGAGGCTTTCCTCCCCGAACTTTATAGCACCTTAGGCGTATTCGTCTCCTTGCTGGTCGTCAACTGCATCGTCTTAGGACGGGCGGAGGCCTATGCCAGCAAGAATACCGTCGTCGACAGCTTGCTCGATGGTATTGGAAACGGCATCGGCTATACCATCGCCATCTGCATCATCGGCCTCATCCGCGAGATTTTGGGCTCGGGTATGCTGACTTTCGGCGCGACCTTCACCTTCATCGCCGACCTTAATGGCGGGGAGAAGATCCGCCTGCCCATCCTCAAAGTGCCCGGCAGCGACTACGACTTATCCATGCAGTTCTTCTCGTCCCCGGCGGGCGGCTTCTTGGTGCTTGGCATCACGCTAGCCATCATCATCGCGGTCACCAATTACCGGCAGAATAAAGCCAAAGTCGACGCCAGGATCGCGGCCAAGAAGGCCAAGGAGGCGGCCAAATGAACTACTTAGCAGCATTCGTGATGGCGATTATCTCCTACGCCTTAATCGATAATGTCGTGTTGTCTCGCTTTTATGGCATCTGCTCGTTTATCGGCGTCGGCAACAAAGTCAAGTCGTCTTTATGCATGGGGGCGGCGGTCAGCTTCGTCATCGTCATGGCGGCGGCCATTTGCTATCCCTTGTATAACTTCCTCCTCGTCCCCGCGGGCGTGGCTTACCTCGATACCATCGCGGCCATTTTGGTCATCGCCTGCTTGGTCATGGTCGTGGGCTTGGTGATGAAGAAGTTCCTGCCAAGCTTATACCAAAGTTTGGGCATCTATTTGCCTTTAATCACCACCAACTGCGCGGTTTTGGGCGTCGTCAGCGAGAATATCGCCTCCAATTTGGATTTCGGCATGGCGATGGCCAATGCCGTCGGCACCTCGCTTGGCTTTACGTTGGTGATCTTCCTCTATGCCTGCATCCGCGTGCGCTTAGAGGCAAGCGCCACCCCCAAAGCGTTTAAGGGCATCCCCATCGCCTTGGTGGTCGCCTCGTTGATGGCCATGGCTTTCATGGGTTTGCAGGGGATCGGCGTATGAGCCAAGGCGCGTATTTGGCGATAGTTATCGCCGTGCTTATCGGCTTAGGCGTCTTGGCGTTAGGGCTCTTCCTCTTATTACGGAGAGGACCTAAAATCGAGCGGGAGAAGTGCCAAGGTTGCGAGCAGTTCGATTGCCCACTTGCAAAAGCATTGGAGGAAAAACGATGACCATATTGTGGAGTATCTTGATCTTGGGCGGCCTCGGGCTGGTGTTTGGCATCGGCTTGGTGCTTTTCGGCGTCTTGTTCCATGTCGAGGAAGACGAACGCATCAAAGAAGTCGAGAAAATGCTGCCCAATTATAATTGTGGCGCCTGCGGGTATGCGGGCTGCCACCAGATGGCCGAGAACCTCGTCTCGGGCAATGAACCGATGGTCTCCAAATGCAAGCCAGGCAAGAAAGATAAAAACTTCGATCCGATCATCGCCTATCTTTCCTCCCATCCCGATAAAGACGGAACCGTGCATGTGCCTAAGTAAATCTCTTCTCTTAGCCCTTTCGACAATCGCCCTATCCCTAGGGCTATTTTCGTGTTCCCATAACGTCCATCATAGCGACATGGTCTACGCCTATGGGACCTTCTGGGAAGTCCACCTTTACGAAGGAAAAGACGAAGACTTGGACGAGATTTGCGATTATATCGCGGAGACATCCAGGGTATTGGACTTGGAAGCTTCGAGCGTCGAAGATGGCCTTTATGCCTTAAACCACCTTGGCCAAGTCAACGCCCATCCTTTCCTTATCGATGCGCTTTCTTTGGCGTTAGAGATGGAGAAACTGACCCATGGGGCGTTCTCTTATACCGTAGGCGATTTGACCGCCTCTTGGCTTGACGCCTTAGGGCATGGGGTCCTATTAGAAGAGGAAATAGTGGTGGATTTGCTTCAAAAATCGCGGCAAACCTCCATTAAAATCGAAAATGAATCCGTCATCAAAACCGGCGAGGCGACCATCGATTTAGGGGCTTTAGGGAAGGGCTTATGTCTCAAAAAGATCAAGGCCAAACTCGACCAAAAAGGCTTTACGAAATACCTCATTAACGCGGGAACCTCCTCGATTCTTTTTGGCGAGAACACCTCCAAAAGCGGGGAAACTAGGGTGGAGATAGACGATGCGCCTGGACGTTATTTCTACGCGAAAAACGGAGCCTTATCCGTCTCTTCCAATAGCCGCCAATCCTACATTATCGACGAGTGGACCTATTCCCATATCATCGATCCACGGGACGGCTATCCCGCGAATAATGTCGACGCGGTTTTGCTTTATGGCGATGATGCGGCCAAACTTGACGCCTTATCCACGGCTTATTTCGTCCTCGGCGAAGAATATGCTTCCGAACTGGAGGATATGGGTTATCATGTCGCCATGTGCAAAGGCGGCAAGGTTATTTATGAAAGCGCGGGGTTTTTGGAGTAAAAGCCGTATCGTGGAAGCCTGCCTCATCGGGACGAGTTTCCTGCTGGTTGGCGCGGTGTGCCTATGGCTTAGCCTCAAAGACAAAAGCGCGGCCAATACCGCGGACATTTCCTTGAAAGGGGAACGGCTCTACTCGTTGACGCTCGACCATCAGGAGGAAATCGATATCCCTAGCGACCATGGCCATATCCTCGTGGATGTCGATGTCGGCAAAATCGCGGTCAAATCCTCCCCGTGCCCGAGCCAATATTGCGTCCATCAAGGATATAAAAGCCACGAAGGGGAATCCATCATCTGCGCCTATGAAGGACTTTCCATCACGTTACGTAGCGTTGGCGGCGTCGAGGTGATCCACGTATGAACGAAGAATGGCTTCATCGCGTCGTCTTTGCCGTGTTGTTGCTTGGCGCGGTCATCTTCACGTCTTTCGTCGGGTATGAGAAAAGAAACAATAACGCCAGGGACGTCGCCCACATCGGCGTGATGCTTGCTCTTGCCTTGGTCTTTGGCGTCCTGGAATCTTTTTTACCGGATTTCTTGTTGCCGGGCATGAGGATTGGACTTGCCAATGTCGTGACCTTATTCGTCCTCTATGTGTATGGTTTTAAGAAAGCTTTGGCCATCGCGTTATTGAAGGCGTTGCTGGTTTCGATGATGCGCGGGAATTTCCTTTCCATGGGTGGTTATATGGCCTTAACGGGCTCATTGCTTTCCGTTTTGGGAATGGGATTATTGCGCGTTTTATGGAAGAATTGCTCCGTCTTTGGCGTTTCTATCTTTGGGGCTTTGCTGCACGTGCTTGGTCAAATCATGATCGCGCTTATCTATCTAGGCACGCCGATATTGGGCTATCTTCCCTATCTTCTTTTGATGGCTTTTGGCACGGGGGCGCTGGTTGGAGGACTGGTGTTCTTATTGCAAAAAAATCGCGCTTTGAAGCGATATTTGTCCGCAAAATAGGCTTCTTTTTGTTGAATTAGCTTTGCTAAAGTATCACAATCTCCATGGAGGTAAACCATGAAACACTCTTTATTATACCTACTTGTGCCAACCTTGATGCTAGGCTCTTGCTCACTTCTTTACCCTAGTCCCATCGACGTCAGCCTCGAAACCGTCTCTTCCAATATCTATAACTTAACCGAATTGCGTTCGGACGACTCCTCAATTAAAGAGAAAACCGATTTAGCCCAGGGACAAACCGACCTCCGCGTCGTCAAAGACGCGAAAGATATCGTCTACGTTTCCTTAAAAGGCTATGCCGAATTGATCAAACCCTATTTCGATACGGGCGTGACCTATGAACTTGATGCCTCGGGATACCAATCTACCGTCACCTTTAAAGACAAAGACGGTAAAGCTTTTTACATGATCGGCTTAGATGCCGGTTTTAACCGCCTTTACATTGCGGGCGACGCCTGCTCCGTCGTTAAACATGATGTCGACTATTCAGCCTCATCTCTTTCTTTGGGTTTAAAACAAGAAAGCCAAGTCATCTTCAGCAATAAGAACATGGCTTCCTATGCGCTTCCTTCCACTTATCCTTCAACGTTCCATGAAGGCACGGCCTATCTGCCCTTGGCCTATTTGGATATCTTTTCCGGCGCGGATATGGACGTCCGTCACCTCTATTCCCAAAGTGGCTTGTTCCAATACGCCGAGGCTGGCCAGCTGCAAACCCAGTATGTGCGCCAAAACGAGGTGGTCACCGCCGAAAGAGAACTTGCCCAAGATTACCCAAACGGCATGTCCAATAGCCTCGCCGAAATGAACCGCGACTGCATAACGTTGGTGTTAAATAACCTTTATGGCTTACGCGCCTTAAAAACGGGGCATAAAAACGCGGTTTCTTGGCTCAGGGAACTAGGCGATTACGACAACTTGGTCTCCACTGATCCCGTGAAACGCACGGAGGCCCTCTTCAACGTCTTCGGAAAAGATCTTGACGATGACCATACTGGCGTTGTTTCGCTGATGAGCACCGCCTTCGGCGATAATGCGACCCCCGGCTTCGTCACCCGCGGCCCGAACTCCATCGCCCGCAGGGCCGTCCGCGACAACCTGAGCAAAGCCCGCGCCGAACATTTTGAAAACAACAATTTGGCGGTTAACGACATCGAATATTCCACCTCTGGCGAACTGGCGGTGATCCGGTTCGACGGTTTCGTCTTCGCGCAGAACGCGAAAGTCGACGGCGTCGTCACCGAGGAAGCGCGCCTCACCGATACCGCGATGCGCATCTATGACCAACTTGTCTCGATCAAGGCTCATGGCGGCGTCAAGAAAGTCCTCTTCGATGTTTCCGTCAACGGCGGAGGCGTCCTCGGCGTTTTATACAAGATCCTGCCGATGCTAAGCAAAGACAATTCCGCGACCATCGCGATGCACCGTGAGGAAGTGGATGCGGTTATCACCGCGACCGTCCATTATGATGGCAATCTCGATGGCGTCTATGATGCGGAGGATGTCTTTGGCGACGACTTTACGTTCTATATCTTAAATAGCACCGTTTCGTTCTCCTGTGGAAACGCCTTCCCGTTCCTCGCCCAGAAAAACGGTTTCGCGAAGATGGTGGGGACGAGGTCTGGCGGCGGCGAATGCACGGTCGCGACCGGCAGCCTTCCTAGTGGCCAAAATTTCCAATATTCATCCTTGGTCCATCTAGGTTGGTACGATTCCGAAGAAGGCAAATTCGGGGGTGACGAGGAGGGATGCACCGTCGATATCCCTCTCGATCATGCCGATTACTTCAACGTCGACCTCATCGAAAGCAAATTATAATCTGCCTTTCTTTGCTTCAATTGGATTCATGGCTGTCCGAAAGGACGGCCTTTCCTTTTTGAAACGGTCCAAATTAAGGGCATAATCCTTGCATTTTCCTCCTTAGGCGATAAGGTTTACTGACTTCATCATCGGAGGATACCATGGCTAAAGTAAGTTTCCGTAATGACTATGCGACCTTGATGCACCCTAATGTGTATCGTTACCTTGAAGACAAACTCGATGTGATTAACGACGCCTATGGCAATGATTCATATTCCCAAAGCGCCAAACAACGCATCATCGAGAAATTCGGCCTCCCTGAAACAACGGAGGTGTATTTCCTAGCCGGCGGTACGCAGACCAACATGGTCGCCATTTCCTATATCCTTAGGGATTTCGAGGCCGTGATCGCGGCTTCCTCGGGCCATATCAACGTCCATGAATCGGGCGCGGTGGAAGCTTCGGGCCATAAAATCCTGACCGCGCCAGGGAAGGATGGGAAACTGCGTGGCGAAGATATCGATGAAGTGATGCGCCACGTTGGCGATGAACATGTCGTCGCCCCAGAACTAATTTATATTTCTAATGCGACCGAAACCGGCACCATCTATACCAAAGAAGAACTCCGATCCCTCCACGATGCGGCGCGCCGCCATGGATTGTTGCTGTTTATGGATGGCGCACGGTTAGGCAATGCTTTAATGAGCGATGAAAACGACCTCGCCTTTGAAGACATTGGCCATTATTGTGATGCCTTTTACCTCGGCGGGACGAAAAACGGCCTTCCTCTAGGCGAAGCCTTGGTACTCATTAATCCCGTTTTCCATCACCGTTTCGCCAACCATATCAAAGCCCGCGGGGCGATGCTGGCCAAGGGTTATTTTGTCGGTATGCTCTTCGATGCCATCCTTCAGGATGATTTGTACTTCAGCCTTGCCAAGCATGCGAACGATCTCTCGTCGAAACTTCAGGAAGCGCTAAAAAGCCACGGGTTGAACCCCGAACCATCGCCAACTAATCAAGTATTCGTACAAGTGGATGACGAACTCGGGAAAGCGCTGATTCGCGAATTCTCTTGCGAGATTTGGGAGAAGAACGAGAAAGGCTACATCCTTCGTTTCGTGACTTCTTACCGTAGCAAAGATTCGGATATTGAAGCGTTAGACCTTTTTCTTCAAGCTCAATGAGAAAAAACGAATAATATGAAAAAATGCCGCAAAAGCGGCACTTTTTTCAAATTAATCATTGTTTTGAGGACTTTTCTGCGGCGTATGGGGCGTAGTATTCGTCGATTCCCTGCGTCGAGATAACCTTGACGCTTGAGCCTTCTTTGGCGACGAATTGGGTGAATCCGTAAGCTTTGCTGGGATAGAAATAATCGTAAGAGTAACCTAGCCTCGTCCATGGAAGGGGATTATCGTTGAAGTATCTTTTGGTCGTCTCGTTATAGAACCATTCCACATGCTCGGGCGATTCCTTTTTCCGCATTTCGGCATCGGTGACATAACGGACCTGCTTGGTGACGTCGCTGCAATAGCAGGGACGGAAGAGGTCATCGACGTCGACCAAAAGCGTGGTCACGTATTTGTAAACGCCTTCACAGTCGAGGCCCATTTTGTATTGGAGCCGTTTGGCAAAACCCATCAATGGGTCTTCTTCGTAATCTCGGGCAAAATCATCGAGTTCAGCCTTGGTCACAAGATATTGGTCTTCTTCGAGCTGAATCGTACTTCCTTCGGTGTAAACACCAACTTTATTATGATAAAAGGAAAGATAGTATCCGCCTTCCTGGGAGGCGCCGACATATTTTTCGCCATCCTTCAAACAAATGAGGACCTTAATTTCCTCAGGGCTTACCTGAAAGCATTCCTTGATCGCTTTATCGTAATTGAGGCGAATATCGAAAGAGGGGCCGGAGCAGCCGCAGAGCAAAGCGAGTAGGGGTAATGTGAATGCAATGCTTTTCGCCATAGCTAACATTCTACAACGAAAAACAAAAAGTGGGTGAATGAGCGCGCGCAAAGCGCTTTCCGTTGGGTAAATTGAGATAAAACGGATATTTAATCGATGATCACACATTTTTATCTCGGCAATTGGCACGCGTTCCTCTTATAATATCGGAGAAGTCTAAGGGGGGTTCTTATGGCGACGAAAGCGATTTCCTTAACCGGGGAGATGCTACCTTTCGCGGGTGTCATCCGCGTCGAGGTCAGCAAACATTTCAACGTGGATTCTAATGGCAACTTAGTGCTGTTTTTCCCGCGGGACTATAACGAAGAAAAGGTATTCGACGACGAACGCCGAATCAAAGAACTCCGTTATATCGGCACCGAAGTGTTCACGTTTGGTTACCTCAACGGGAAACTTGGCATGGTCCGTTATGATTATGGTGATGGGCAGCGCGACGAAATCTTCCTCAATTATGTTGACGGGAAACTAACGACCATCTTAAACGCGGGCAAAATCTACCGTCTCCAATATGATAAAGACGGAGAGATTCGCGGGGCAAATTGAGATTACAAATTCTGTCAATGAAAAAAGGAGGCAGACGCTTCCTTTTTTCTCCCTATGTTGAACCTTCATCCCATTAAGAAGATAATATCGCCATGAAAAAATCGCCACGCCTGACAGCCATCTTTATCAGCTTAGCCTATATTGGGGCGGCGGTTTTCTCTGGCATCAGTCTTGGCCGGGACTATTTTCGGGCGCATAAAGAGAAGGCTTCCTTAGCCAGCGTCCCCACGACGTTAAAGCAGGATTGCCCAGGCAAGGGCAAAGACGGATACCATTATATGACCGAACAAGGCGAGTTTTGGGTCCATAACCTCATCGTCCCAAATGATTCTTCCGCGTTTTTGCTTCATCAAGGCGATGAAGTGTCGTTTCTTTATGACGCGAACGACAATAACCGCGTCTATGAGCTAACCTTCGATGGAGCAAAACTCGTTTCTTATGAAGATGCAGTGGGTAAACTTCAACGCCAAAACAATATTAACCTGATTATTATTCCATCCGTGTTCGTGGCTTTCCCGATTCTTCTTTGGCTGATCATGCGTTTTGCCAAATCCAGGATGGGCAGACTCTCCACCGTTAAAACGACCTACCAAAACCGGGCGGTTCTGGAAGAAGATATCGATATCACTGCAAAACAAGGCTTTTTTCAAAATTTAACAGAGATTAACGGAGTTTTTCACGGGTCTTTTTCCAAGATTTTGCAGAAGGAGAACCATGATGCGACCATCGTCTCGATCCTTTATCAATGGTTGAACGAAGAAGATTTTCAGTTGCTTATCGAGACCGAGGGCAGCAACATGGCCTATGTCTGCTATCGGCATGGCGAATGCTTAGGATTTGAGGTTTGCTTTCGGGATAAACATAACGGGGTTTTCTACGTCAACAAGAATCTGACTTGGTATTTCCCGTTATTGATCGCCGCGTCTAAAGAAGCCAACGATGCTTATGTCGCAGCTATTGTGGCGTATCAAAAAAGCCATCCCAATGTCGTTGACTTCGAGATGGCCTAACCGTTTATGAAGGCCGCGTTGCGGCATCGGCTTTAGGGTAGAACCCGATGTGAAGACGGGCCTCGAATTTATCTTTCGGCAAGGGTTGGTCATAAAGGTAACCCTGCGCTTGATAACATCCAAAGCTCGAGAGCAGTTCGACTTGCCTTTGGTTTTCCACGCCTTCGCAGATGACATTGATGCCGAGCTTCCGCGCCATGTCGATGATCGAGGAAATGATGATTTCATCCGATTTCTCAAACGTTTCGCGGTTAATGAAACTGCGGTCGATTTTGATTTCGGCAACATCGAAATCGCGTAAGGTCGCCAGGGATGAATATCCAGTGCCAAAATCGTCAATGGAAGTCTTCACGTCATGGGATTTTAAATAGCTGAGGAAGTCCTGCATCAAAATCTTTTCCTCAAGGTCCGTGGTCTCGGTGACTTCAATCACGATGTCCTCGAAATCCAGTCCATATTTCTGGATGGTTTGGACGACGATTTCCTTGATGTTGGGAATGCGTAGGTCCGCCCTAGAGATATTGCAGGATAAGGGCACGGTTTTGTTGCCTAGCTTTTTGTAGTGGGAAATATCATGGCAGGCGGCGTTAAGGATATAGAGGTCAAGTTTCAGGATATCTCCATTTTTCTCGAGGATGGGGACAAATAATCCTGGCGGGATGATTTTGCCGGCATATTTCCAACGCGCCAAGGCTTCGGCGCCGATGATTTGGCCGGTGCGGGTATCGACTTTGGGCTGATAGTAGACGAGGAAATGTTTCTTGCGGATTTCATCGTCAATCGTCTGCTCGATGAATTTAGAACGCTCGATTTCCTCGCGGAGCTGCCGGTGAAGCAAGACGTAATTGAGCTTATTGGCTTTGGCGTAACCTAAGGCGAGCATGCTGGGGCTGATGTAATCCTGAAACATGTCGAATTGCGCGTCGATGGGAATCGCGCCGATACGCAAACCGAAATGATGGTGCGCCTTCGTGGATTCGTCGGGAGATTGGATATCCAATTCAATATCGGAGATCTCGCGAACGAAATCGGAAAGGTGTTCGTTATGAACCAAGGCGATGAAAGAATCGCCGCCGACATGGCAGAAAATCTCGCCCACAAGGAGCTTGGAGATGATCGTTTTCGCCACTTGGCGGATGGCAATATCGCCATGGAGAATCGAATATTTCCGGTTTAAGAGACCAAAACCCTTAATGTTACAGCTTACAAGCGTGAAATTATCGATAAGGTCTTTTTTCTTGTATCGTTTGTTGATCTCTCTGGTGAACCCAAAACCGTTAAGATAACCCGTCGACATTTGGATATAACGGGCTTCTTCCATGAAACTTTGGTATTCAGTTTGAAGTTTCTTTAGGAGCAATAACTCCAAGCATGCATGAAGCTTTTCCTCATCCTCGTATTTCGCGTAATGGCAAGTAAGCTTCGCCCCAGTGGAACTAGTGGCGACGCAGCGTTTGTCTTTCTCGTCGACTTCGCCCGGTAACAGGACAGTCGTCGTATCGTGGTATGTGAAAACTAAATCCTTAATCGGAAATAGGCGCGCGAATTCGCGACATATCGGAATCACGTCGTCGTTACATTCGATGGCGGATAGAAAATGGTGGAGAGAGGGTTTCATAAGTTGGCTTCTCAACGTCTAGATAATCATCTCGTGTTTGGAGCGGCAGTATTATGGCATTTGCTTTCAAAGCTGGAATGGGGAATCGAATTGATTGGCGATTTGTCCCCCTTTTTACCGCTGAATCACATGTTTTTGTATCTTTTGCACAACGTGAAAAAAGGCGCATTCCATCGATTGAATTTCGGAAAAAGAAGTGTCAATTCATCGTGTGGATGTGCAATTGAAAGCCCTTACATTGCTTTGGCGTTTTGGCTTTGCTGGCAGCCGTTACCGTGGCTTAGGAACTGTAACGAAATAAGTTATTTCTTTCTCGGGCGTATGATGTAGTTCCACTTGCCGTATCGCTCGCACTCCTCGATGTCGATGGAGGCGATCTGCTCCTCGGTCGGCTTGACGCCCA
>JAGAHY010000021.1 GCA_017626815.1 Bacilli bacterium
GCTTCGATGAATCCCGAACGCATTAAGGCGCGAAGATAATCCGTCATCGTCCCGCCATCGGGCAATCCCGTTAGGCGGGTGATTTCGCTTCTGTCGATGCCACTGCGCTTGCTGCCGATGGCCCGGACGAGGGAAATCATGAGCTCGGGATTGGAGAAGATGGAACGGAATAAACTGTCGAATTCTTTGTCCAAACCTTCAGGGGAAGAAGAAAAGATAGCCGTTAAGTTTTGAGCGACGCTTTTTCCTTTTTCGACCAAGTCCAAATAATAAGGAATGCCGCCGAAAGCCATATAAAGGACCGTGATGTCATAACGGCTTAAGCGAATGCCTTTACGGAGGAAGAACTCCTCCGTTTCGCCTAAGGTAAAGGGAAGAAGGTTGATCCAGCAATGATGACGTTTATATAAGCTACCCGTGTTCTCCACTAATTTATCGAGGATCCATGAGTTCGCGCTGCCAGCCACGGCCAGAACCAGACCCTTGTGGGGCAAGACAAAATCGCTCCAAAAGCCCATGAAGGCAGGAAAGAAACCCGAGTTAGGCGTATCCAGCCAAGGCAACTCATCCAAAAAGATGACATTCTTTTCTGGGGCATAGGCTGATTCGACGTATTTCTCTAACTCAAAGAAAGCCTCATCCCAATTCTTAACAGACTCCTTGCAAGCGTGTCCCGCCCGCTTTAAGGCGTGCAAGAAACGGGAAATCTGGACATCCATGATCGTTTTGGCGGGGGATTTCTCCGAAAGAAGCGCCTCCGGCGATTGGGCCGTATGGCGAAACAACATCCGCCCGGAATAAACTTCATCAATAAGGAAAGTCTTACCGACTCTTCTCCGTCCCGAGACCACCACCAAACGGCTCTGGCTCGAGTTCAAACAAGATTGAAGCTTCGCGATTTCGTTCTTTCTGCCGACGATATCCATGCCGCTACCTCCAATACGATTATCTCTCTTCTTACCGAAGATGTGAACCATCGTTTTAGCGAAAACCCCGATTTTTTTCGAGTTTTCGCTAAAACGACCTACGCCCATTATTGGAATAGGTCGTCCAGAGTGATGACGTTATCGAAGGCCGAAAGCAAAAACAACTGGCATTAACGTCGGAGCATCACGTTAATCCACGTAAGCCCCCTACCCGCTTCCAAGGTTTTCTTTAAGGAAATCACATGATACCCCTTAAAGATATCCTCATTCACCATAAGCATGGGCCTACCCCGATCATCGACCCCTTCAAAGGATCCTTCCTTCATGGAGATGAACAACACCCCATCTTCATGAAGGAAGGATAAAAGACGGTCGATCGCGGGACGGACGTCTTTTAAGGGCAAATGCAATAAACTCGCGCTGGCCCAGATGCCATCGTATTTCTTATCTGAGGAATAAGTAAGCACATCCCCGATCTCAGCGTTTAGTCCAAGGGATTGGGCGTGCTCCACAAACTTTGGTTCTAAGTCGATGCCATGCACGTCAAATCCTTTGGACTGAAAATGCAGCATATCCCTGCCAGAGCCAAAGCCGACATCTAAAATACTTCCTCCCTTAGGAAGCAAAGGTTCAAACATCGCGTAGGCATAAGTCATATCCGTGTCTATCGTTGAAGCGATGTATTCGGATGCGTGCTCGGCGTAATAGCTCATAGGTAGGTTCTAACGCCTCACGCTTTCTCTTGCTGACGTTTCCTGGCTAGATACACTACTTCCACCACCGCACATCCTAAGCTAAAGAACACGGGGATCAATAAGAAGAACGAACAGAACGCGGTACAACGGACATTACCCGCCTTGATTCCCTCGCTTGCCCATAAGCCACCGATGGACCCAATCATAACCGGCAAGAAGTACATGCCATACAAGGCAACTAACAGGAGAGCACTAACCAAGAAAGCCCCGCAGATACCATACCTTTTGGGAAATGTGGTCACAAGTAAAGCCCCACCGATGGTCAAGCAGACCGTACCCAACCAGAATTGGTGGGTAAGCCAATGGAGCAATGGAGCTAAGGCTAATACGACTAAACCGATTAACCAACTATACTTAGGAGCCTTACCCGTAAACCGACTCGCGCCTAAGGGGCCAACACA
>JAGAHY010000186.1 GCA_017626815.1 Bacilli bacterium
ATCTTCGTCAAAGCCAACAAGGTCGCTACCGTCATCTTCGACGAAATCGACACGGGTCTTTCTGGCGAAGCGGCGTCTAAAGTCGCGGCAAAAATCAAAGAGCTTTCCCTTTCTTGCCAAGTCTTAGCTATTACCCACATGCCTCAAGTTGCCGCCTTAAGCGACCACCATATCCTCGTCGAGAAGGTCATCGCCAACAAGCGCACCGCCACTACGGTTCGCGAGCTTACCTTAGAGGAAAAAATCCATCAAGTCGCCTACTTGATTTCCGGTGGCAAAGTCACCGAAAAGCAGCTCGACTACGCGAGGGAGATCATTCTGAATCCCGAGAACTAATTTGCTTTCGCTAAATCTTTATCCACGGCTTCATCGATGATCTTGTAGAGTTCAACATATCGATCGTCGATCGCACCCACATGTTCGCCAAGCTCCATCACGGAGCCTTTTGTTTCATTATAAGTAGACCAGGTAGGTAACCCAGCGCCATTAGGATCCCCGTTTTTGATGAAATTCACCCAATAGGAAACCATGGTCTTGGATAAGTCATAGTCGCTTTGATTATAAGCGAAGGAACGTCTGGCTTTTTCCACGTTGCCATAGCAATAAATCATCTCGCCAGAGTGATAGGTCCCATAGTAACCATTCTCTTTGGTGAACTGGTAACGGTAGACGGGAATATTCGTGCTCACCGCCGCCTCACTCCAGATGTGATGGGGATGGATAAACCAGTAAACAGAGATGATTTCGTTAAAAGCACAGAAGGCGTCTTTTTCGATTTTTTCCGCGTAAAGGTCCATGATTTTGTCGATGATGTCCTCATCAAAGATCTTCACATCCGCAAGATGCTTACGGATATTCCCTTTGTTGGTAATATCGGTGAGGTAAGTGGGTACGACGAAGGCGTCCGCCTCTTTGACGTTATAACCATTAAGCAATGCTTCTTCGTTATTTTCCCCATCGGCATAAACTTGATTCGGCATCTTGGTTAAGGCATAGCCGTCCAAAGTCATGGAGCCGTTGGAATAAGCGGTTTGAACCAATTGCTCGGCAGGTACCTTACGAAGCTCTTCGATGGAGGAGCAATGGAATTCCTTCATGATTTTGGCGCCGACTTCTTGCGCGTCTTCCATGCTGCGGAACGTATGGGGAGGTTGCTTGCCGATAATGGAACTCGACTCGCCAATCGCGCGTTTGAATAGCCCGCTCGCCAAAGGTGACGAGCAAAGCGCAGACACGGAAGAGCTGCCCGCGGACTCGCCGGCGATCGTGACGTTGTTCGCGTCGCCACCGAAGTAGGCAGCGTTACGTTTTACCCACTCCAAAGCCTTGATTTGGTCCAATAAGCCATAATTGCCCGTGGTCCCATTCGGCGACTCATTCGCTAAATCAGGATGGGCGAAATAGCCAAAGACGCCAAGACGGTAGGCGACATTGACGACAATGACGCCACGATGGGCCAAGGATTCGCCATTATAGTCCGCAAAAGCTGTGGAACCAGAGGTCAATGAGCCACCATGGATAAAGAAGAGAATCGGCAAATTGGTCTTCTCGGTAACGGGCCTCCATATATTAAGGTATAAAGAATCCTCGGAACGATCTTGGTTGGAATACATCTTGTAGTCCGGATGCCAACCTTTCTCCGCGTAAATATCCACCAACGTATTCATGATGGGGTTGGCGGCAGGCTGCATGGACTTCGCCGCGAAATAGGTGCAATCGCGGATGCCTTCCCACTTATCGGGATCTTGGGGTTCTTTCCAGCGGTACTCCCCTACCGGAGGTTTGGCATAAGGGATACCCGCGTAAACCTCGACTTGACGGTCCTCGGTGTAGACGCCTTGAACTAGGCCATCATCAAGCCTTAAGGCCTCGGTCTTTTCCGGGTTAGCATAAGTGACCGCGGACCAATGTTCGGTGGTCGGTTTGGACAAAGCGATAGTGACGGCGGAAACGACTAAAAAGGCTCCCCAGGGAATGAGACGGAAACGCATCTTGTGATGGACGAGGAGAAAACACGCGATGACAAACAAAGCAAAGAAGATCATCTCTAAAACGAACAGATATGCTGGCCCATTCAATAAATCAAAGGCAAACAGCAACACCGCGCCGATAATCAAAGCCGCAATCGGAAAGACAATATAGAAGGCAATGTGACGTTTACGTTCCATAAAAACACCCCACTAAAGCAGTATCATAGATACAGGAAAATTATGGCACTAAAGCGCCCTATCCCGAAACATTGTTTTCAAGAATTCAAGAGAATAATCATCGAGAGAAGAGAAAGGAAACTGTTCCTTTTCCACCGCAGAAAACTGTTCTTTTCTCCTTTATGGACGAATCATTTCTGTCCTTTGAAGCATTTCAGGAATTTACTTTTGCCTTTTGTTGGATAATCATAAGGCCATGGTACAGCGTTTCTTTAAAGTATTACGTCTTGGCATATTTGCCGGGGCACTGATCGGCATCGGCGGCGCAGTCAATCTGCAATTATCCTCAATGGGATATCCCGCGTTAGGTGCCATCTTCTTCTCTTTTGGTTTGATGTGCGTCTGCATTCTTGGCGCAAACTTGTTCACGGGCAAGGTCGGTTATGTGCTGGAAAATGATCGGAACTATTTCATCGATGTGCTGATCATGGCGCTAGGAAACATCATCGGCGCCTTGGTCGTCGGTTATATCTGCGGAGCCTTATTCCCCAACTGGAACGTCAGCCTAACGACGAAGTTCCTTTATGGCGAAGGCGCTACTTGGTATGGGTGCGCGCTTCGTGCCATCGGGGCAGGCGTGTTTGTTTATCTCGCCGTCGAATGCTTCAAACGGATTGAGAACTATCCGGCCAAATTGGTCATGGTCTGCCTCTCTATCGCGACCATGGTGTTGCTGGGTTGCAACCACTCTATCGCCAATGTCTTCTATTTTGCTTATGCCCAAGTCCGCGTGGCTGGATTCGATTGGGCGAATGCGATTTGGTCGGTCATCGTGGCCATGTTAGGCAATTCGATCGGCAGCTTATTAATTTATTTGCTACAACGGTCCATCCCCAGACTAAAAGATTAATCATTACGAAAATCGTCTGGTTCTACAGGCGATTTTCATTAAAAACCTCCGAAGTCGTTAAACTTCGGAGGGAAGAGAGGATGAAGGGCGGAATTACTTCTTTTCGTTATTGCCGACAAAGGCAGCGGCCGCAAGAACGATCGCGGAGACGGCAAGCAAGATCAGCGAGGTATATGTCATCGCGATACCCGCGTGGAAGTCGCTGGTGCGTTCCATCGGGATGAAGGCATCGCCGAGGAAGCCCGCCTTGTCCATGAGCATCTGCACGAAGCAGATCGCGAGCAACACGACGCCAGCCAGCTGCAGCAGCATCGCGACCTTCTCACCAAAGAAACGGGAGAAGATGGAGATGCCGATGAGCACACCGGCGACGATGGCCATGACGGTGACGCCGACATTGTAGGTTTGGCCGGCGAGGAAGCCCGTCGTGGAGACGACATTGAAGAGGATGCCGGAGACCACCGCGATAATCGCGGATAAGGCCAACAGAACGAGATTAATGTACTTTTTCATCTTTAGTTCTCCTTCTTGCCTTTGAACATGAACCAGAGGCCAAGCAAGACACTGGCACCCGTGGTGATGCCGAAGACGATTTCAAGCGTCACATAGGTTGCACGCCACCAGGTGACGTTTTGTTTCATGACTGCCTTGTAGTCCGCGGAGACGCCGTTAAGCGCATTGGACTGGGCGAGGGAATAGAGGATGTATTTGATGTCGTTATGGATGGCTTGGGTCATCGCTTTGTCGCCTTGAAGCGCTTCGGCGCTCCAATAGTCGACGGTGATGGGCGGGAAGCCACAGAAGGCCGTGGTGCCGAAGAGGATGGATTCTTTCGGGGAGGCGATGGGCTTGACGCCGGTGAAGTCGGTAACGTTATAGCCCTTGAAGCCCCACTCGCCGCGGATGATATCCTGCTGAACGGCTTTGTTGGCGCTAGAGGCCACGCAGCCGATACGGTTGTAGGAGGTCATGACGCCGAGAGCGCCTTCAACATAGACATTGTCGTATTCGGCATTGTCGACGAAGCTGGCGGGTTTGCCCTTTGCGGTGAACATTTTGTTGAGGTTGCGGAGTTCCAATTCGCGGGCAGCCTGTTCATTGGTGAAGGCAGCCACGCCGGAACGGTTGATTTCCTGGTCGTTGAAGGCCGCGTGCTTGATGTTGACAAGGCAGCCTTTGGATTGCGCGCCTTGGACGGTCGCGGAGCCGATATAACCAGAGAGGATGGGGTCTTCGGAGTAGTATTCGCCACCACGTCCGTTATAGCCATGGCGGTGTAAGTTGCCGCCCGGACCGATGAGGATCGGGAGTTGGAGGATGAGGGAGGTTTCGCCGAGGATAATCTGGCCGTTTTCAAACGCGAGTTCTTTGTTGAAGGAAGCGGCGAGGTTTTGTTGGCTCGGACCGACGCGGGTACCTAATTTGGAAGTGGCATAGTCGCCAGCATCGGCATAGGCGGTGCCTTGGTAGGTGCCTTCATCGAAATAATGGGTATCCGAGCCACCAGGGCCGTCATCCGCGTGATTGCCGGAATAGCCAACGGAGGGGATTTCCTGAATGTTATGGAAGGCGGAGGCGGCGAAGGCAAGGAATTCATCGATCGTGACTTTGCTGACGAGTTCCTCCCAGCGTTCGTCATCCCAGGATGCGCCCTTGAGGTCGACAAGCTTTAAGGTGCTTTCTTGGCCGAACTTCACGTCGCTGGTCTCGCCATTCTTGAGGGCGATGAAATCGTTCTTCAAGAGGGTGAGCATGCGTTCGTTGGGAACAATACCCGAATACGTCTTGGGGAAGGTTCCGTTGAAATCGGCGCGAGAGAGGTAAGTAACGGTTCCCGGGAGGAAAGCGTTAAGGTCCATCGCGTAATCGCCTTCGGAGAGCTTATTCGTAATCGGGGTTCCATTATCCGAAACGGAGAAAGTGCTCTTATCGAGTTCGCCAAGGTTCCAGGTGTAGACCAAGGAAGCATTGCCGTTATAGTCCATGCCATTGGAGGTGGACTTGCCCTGCTTAGCGAGAATGTTATTTAACGCGTCATGGGCGCCATTGCCGGTGGCAAAATAGTAATCGCCAGCATCCAAGATGAAGGTCTTCTCACCTTTATAATCATAGGAAGCGAAGTTCTCCATCTCGACGTTCAAGGTCACGACGACAGACTCATTCGGCTCAAGCGTTTTCGTCTTCTCAAAATCAAGAAGTTGAACGGCGCTTTTCTCCACGCCGCCTTGGGTATAAGGGGCCTGGCCATAGAGCTGGACCGCGTGTTTGGCGGCGACGCTGCCGGTGTTGGTGACTTTGACTTTAGCCTCGGCGGTGCGGTGATCGCCTTTTACTGTTAAGGACTGGAATTCCTCTTTGAAGGTAGTATAGGAGATACCATAACCGAAGGGATAAACGACTTCGTTGTTATAGTCCCAGGTGCCCGCAGTGGTCGCGACTTTATAATCGGCGGTAGTCCACTGCCCCGCTTTGGCATTCTTGGCATTATCGTTTCCATTGACGATTTCAGCGTAACGGGTTTCATAGTAACGATAACCCGAGTAAATGCCTTCAGCGTTGACAAGATAGGAATTGATATTGTTACCTGCGTCAACGATGTTTTCCGGCCAATTGACTTTACCGAAATTCTGCATCGCGGGCGTCGCTTGGGCGTTGGTAACATGGGTGTCGGTGAGGTAGGCGCTGGGGGCGACGGTTCCGTTAAGGACGTCCGCTAAGGCATAGAAGCCATAAGGACCAGGGAAGCCAATCCACATAATCGCGTCGATATCTGGATCGTCTTTGAGTTCCTTGAATTCCATCGTGTTGGTCGCGTTGATGAGCACGATGACCTTATCAAAGTTGTCTTTGGCTTCCTTGATGAGGGCTTTCTCTTCGGTGGAAAGACCCATGACATTGCCAGTGCTGGTGGCATCGCCTTGGTCACCCAAATAGTATTCCTTAGACTCACCGCCAGGTCTGCCGAGGACGACGATGGCCGCATCTTTATATTCATTGTAATCGGCATCGAAGTCGGGGTTGAGGTTATGAAGTTCGTCTAAAGAAACTTCGTAAACTTTATCGGTCCCGGTGATCGCGGGATACTCAGGCGGGACGGCACCATAAGAGGGGGCGCCCCAATCCTTATCCTTAAAATACTCTTGATACGCTTTCAACGTATTGGGGTTAAGCTGGAAGCCGGAATCCTTGAACGCGTTGTAGATTTCGGTGTGTAAAGTGTCAATGGTATTTTTGTCAGCGATAGAACCGGCGGAGTTACCATAGACCGGGGCGTAGGAGCGAAGACCAAGCATGGTGATCTTGGCGGTTTTGGAAATCGGGAGTGCGGAGTTTTCGTTTTTGAGCAAAGCGAAGGTTTCCTGAGCTTCCTTCAAAGCGAACTTCTTGTATCCCTCGACGGCATCTTTGCCGGTCTTGAATTGGGATTTGAAATTCCATGGGTCAGTTTCGCCATCGCCAATCTTCACGTACTCAAGCGTTGAAGATTTGGTGCCGAACTTCTGGTCCATCTGGTTGGGGTAGGCTTCCATCAAGTTCTGCATCGCTACGGCTGAGCCGAGCAAGAAAATCGAAATGATGGCGGCGCCATGAAAGACTTTTGCCTTCATAATGTATCCTTTCT
Organism: Bacilli bacterium; assembly: GCA_017626815.1. Taxonomy (GTDB): domain Bacteria; phylum Bacillota_I; class Bacilli_A; order RFN20; family CAG-826; genus Alloenteromonas. The sequence goes on from JAGAHY010000186.1 coordinate 6,680, forward strand.
GTGACTCTTCTTTTGAAGCACGAGGATACTATAAGGGCAAAGATTGAAACCGCTTCCAAACTGACGGATTTGGTCAATTACCTGACTTATTTGGCTCGCTTAAGGGGACGGTAATACGCACGTTAAAAAGGTGATTGACCAAGTCTACCGCCATCGCCCCGCCATAACGTTTCGCGATGAATTTCATCGATTTGATGCCGTATCCATGGGGCCTGCCATCGGGTATTTTGGTGGAAGAATAATCCGTGAAATCGAAATGTTCCACCGAATGAGCGTAGTTGGAACATTCGATGAAAAGCAACGAATGCTGCGTTTTGATATTGAGTTTGATGATGCGGTACTCGCCTTCTTCTTTGCTCGCCGCCTCTATCGCGTTATCCAAGATATTCCCAAGTAGAGACACCAAATCCGGTTTCGCGAACACGTTTAACGCGTCGCCATCGACAATATAAGTGAAGCGAATCTCTTTCTTGTGGCAAAGAAGCGACTTCTCGGTGAGGATAATGTCGACCGTCTCGTTGCCCGTCTTGGCAAAACCTTCATAAAGGTCGAGGTCCCGACGGACCTTATCGATATAGTCTTTCTTATCCTCATCGTTATACGTTTCTATGGCCTCGAGCTCATGACGAAGGTCATGGATATGGATATTGGTAATCTCACGGATTTCCGCGGAAATCTCATTTTGCCTCGATTGCTGGGCGATGAGGTTTTCCAAGACGACATTTTCATTGCTTAAGGCACTTAGTCGTTCCGCTTTGTCCATCATGGCCGGGAAGAGGAAAATACAAATCAACGCCAGCGCGGAGGAGATGCAACTATAAATACGGATATAGATATTCCAGGTGGTGATCAACTGTGACAGCAAGAACGTGATAGTGAGCAAGATAGCTCCGATGATATAGACAATCGGCTTGGATTTGTTCGCGACGAGATGAACCTTACTCTTGAAGAAGAACAAAGCCACCATCGCATAGATGAAAGCCACCGTGACGAAGTAAACCCAAGTGATGGATTCTGGGGTATAACGGCTCGTATCCGGAAGACAATCAAAGAAGATGCCCATCAAATTCCAGGCGAAATGTTGAATGCCAAAAGCGCTGGCGGCGCTAAGGAGAGTCACGCTGATCCCTTCTTTTAATAATAGGAACGCGCATGCGACAATCACCGCAAACGTGATGAAATAAGAAGTATTGACATTGCCTATAGGAAGATCGGGCAAGTAATACAATGGGAAGGATAAAACGGCGATTCCTAACGCCCTTAACCAGAAAAAGGAGCGCTTTTTGCAGTTGAAACTGATACAAAGCAATGGAATAAACAATTCCAAAAAGAACTGGTATTGACCGCCGAGAATGATCTGGGGAATGAGTCCTTGTTCGTTCATAAGTTCATCTTGGCGATAGCGTCGAGCAGGCTCTTGCGGTTGCTTCGCGAAACGACAAGGGTCGTCCCGTTTTTGAGTTGGCAGGTACCCTCGCTGACATTATAGGTAGAGAAATAGGTCGAATTGATGAGACAGCCACTATTGACGCGCACCAAAGAAGACCCCGCCAAGGGCTTCTCCGCGTCTTTCATCGAACCGCGGTGACGGACAAGCTTCTCCTCCCCGCGGTCATCGACATAATGGACGTGGATGTCGTGCCGCACCATCTCGATGTAGATGATCTTCGAAACCGGGATCTTAATAAGTTCCGTTTTCGTCTTCACGATATAGTAACGTTCTTTCCCAAGTTGCAGGATGCTGCGCGCTTTTTCCATGGGGATGAAAAGGTCTTCATACGTGATGGGCTTAAGGCAGAAATCCAAGGCGCTGACCTTATACCCGTCGATGGCGAATTGGGCCATATTGGTCACGAAGATGATCAAGGGCAACGATTCATTGCTCTCGCGGATTTTGAAACTCGCTTCCATGCCCGTGATCCCTGGCATCTCGATGTCCATGAACACCAGATTATATTTCGGCGCGTCCTCAATAAAATCGAAAGCATTGCCGTAGGTATCGATGGAAAACGATTCCTTCACCTCTTGAAAATAGCGGTCCAGTAAGGCGTGAAGTTTCTCCGCGTCGGCGGGCTCATTTTCGACAATGGCGATTCGAAATAAGGGTTCCATTAAAGGAATTGTAAGCAATCTTCTTCGAAAAGCAAAGAAAGCCCCGTGAACTCACGGCAAAAAAAGCGACGAATATGGCCTCTCCGTTCCCCAGAAAATTAAGTTTACGCTGTCTCTTTTGTACGTTGCGTCAGCAATTCTTACCGCGTCGATTTTAGGTGTTAGACTCCAAACGCAAAAACTAACGGGGAAGAAATCTATATAGTTCTCGTCATATTCGATGAAATCGTATTCGGAACGGAAGGGATATTCGGGCTTCGCGTCGGGATTGTCCACGAGCTGATAGGTCTTCGTGTTGAAGTGCATGTTGATGGCGGCGGAGAAATTGTCGGTGACAAAATAACCCGTGACCGCGGCGATGGCGAGCACGCCAAAGACCGAAGTAAGCGAAATCCATAATGGTTTGAGTCGTTTCATATAAAAGCCCTCGCTGATATATCGAGTACATTCAATCAGCAAGGGTGGAAATGTGTTGTTCTTTAGCGTACTTTGGGATAATTGTCACCTAAGTTTAAGGGGTCAATTATTGCTGCTTATTGTAATTGGCGCGGAATAAGGGCAAAAAGGGGCGAATCCAGCCCACTACCGCGAGACGTTGTTTGTTTTGGTC
>JAGAHY010000187.1 GCA_017626815.1 Bacilli bacterium
CGTAAGGCTACGATTTCGCTATCCCTTCCTCTCGCCTACGCCTCACGACGCAAGCCTTGGGAGTCGCTTTGGGGTTCGTCGGCAACTACGCCCCTTGTGGACTTTCACCACAGACCGACGGCATGCCCGTCGTACATGAAAAAGCCGACTTGCGGCAGATTGGCACACAAGTCGGCTTTGTTTGTTTTCGTTCAGAAACTGAATTAGTTATTGAACTGCGAGTTATAGATCTCGCTGTAGAGTCCACCAAGAGCCATGAGGCTGTCATGGGTACCAGTCTCGACGACGTCGCCGGCCTTCATGACGATGATGAGGTCCGCGTTCTTAATGGTGGAGAGACGGTGGGCGATGACGAAGGAGGTGCGTCCTTTGGTCAACGAATCCATCGCGCTTTGGATGAGGATTTCGGTACGGGTATCGACGTTACTGGTGGCTTCGTCGAGGATGAGCATCGGCGAGTTTTCGGCCATCGCACGGGCGATGGTGACCAACTGCTTTTGTCCAGCCGAGAGGGCGGAATCCTTCTGGATGACCGTATCGATGCCCTGCGGCAAGGTGGAGACGAAGTGATCGAGGGAGGTTTCCTTCAAGATTTCGTTTAGCCTGTCCTCAGAGACGTTTTTGAGGTTATAGACGATGTTCTCGCGGAGGGTGCCGTTGATGACCCAGGTTTCCTGCAAGATCATGCCAAACACGGTGCGAAGTTCTTCGCGGGTCATGTCGTGGATGGAGACGCCGTCGACTAAGATATCGCCTTTGGTGGTCTCATAGAAACGCATGAGCAAGTTGACCAAGGTGGTTTTGCCGGCGCCGGTAGGACCGATGATGGCGACCTTCATGCCCGGTTTGATCTTCTGGTTGAAGTCTTTGATGGTGAGCTTGGTCGGATCATAACCGAAAGCCACATGGCGGAATTCGACTTCGCCGCGGATATTGGCGTGGTCGAGGAGGCCTTTCTTCTTCTCGGATTCGTCGGGGAGTTCTTCTTCGGCAAGGAAGTCGAAGACACGACCCGCGGCGGCGATACCAAGTTGGACGGTAGAGCCGATTTGGCCGATTTCCGAAAGCGGCTGCTGGAACAAGGAAACGTAGACGAGGAAGCCCGTGATGAGGCCGAGTTCGATTTGGTTGTTGGTATAGAGGATACCGCCGACGATCATGATGGCCGCGTAGGTGAGGTAAGAGAGGACGCTCATGACCGGCTCGATGATGCCACCGAGGGCTTGCGAGACATACAACGTCTTGCCAAGGGCGCCGTTACGCTGTCTGAACTGCGCGTTCTTACGCTCTTCGGCGCCGAACGCCTTGATGACGATTTGGCCAGTGAAGCTTTCTTCGACTTCGGCGTTGACTTCGCCTAAGAGGTTTTGGTTCTTGGCAAACATCGGGGTCGCGAAGCGGAAGATGACGAAGATGGCAATGAGGATGATGGGGAGCGAGATCAAGACGACGAGCGCCATATGCCACTCGGAGATGAACATCGCGATGATGACGCCAACGAGGGTGACGACTGCCTGAACCGCCAAAGTAATGGAGTTTTGCAAGGAAGTGGAGAGCGCGTCGACGTCGTTGGTGATGACGGAGAGGATGTCACCGATTTGCTTGGTGTCGAAGTAATTCAGCGGCATCTTGTTGGTCTTCTCGCTGATGGAGGTACGGATGTCGCGGCTAAGCTTTTGGACGGCGACATTGAAGACCATGCCGGAGATCATCGAAAGCACGAAGCTGACGACGATGAAGATAAGCAAGGTGATCGCGTTTTGGGTGAAGAGGTCCATCTTGACCTGAACCATGCCATTGGCCCCAACGTCCAACATCGCCGGAGAGATGAGGTTGGTAAGGGTTTGGACATAACGCGGGGTGAGGATGGAGAGGATCGCAGAGCCGATGAGCAAGATGATCGAAATCACCATCGGCACATAGTATTTACGGGCGAACTTGAAGAGGTCTTTGAGACGGGCAAAGTTATTCGCTTTTTCAGCGTTAATTACTTTTGACATCTTTAGTTACCTCCTTTAGCAGTGGCTGCCTTGGGGGCAAGGCCAAGTTCTTCTTTGCTTAGCTGAGACAAGGCGATTTCCTGATAGACGGGGCAATTACGCACGAGGTCGGCGTGTTTGCCTAAGCCCACCACTTCGCCTTTGTCGAGAACGACGATTTGGTCCGCGTCCATGATGGTGCCGACACGCTGCGCGATGATGACGCGGGTGACGCCAGGCATGGATTCTTTGATGTTCTGGCGGACGACTTTGTCGGTGCGGTAGTCCAAAGCAGAGAAGGAGTCGTCGAAGATAAGGATTTCCGGGAATTTGGCGACGGAGCGAGCGATGCAAAGACGCTGTTTCTGACCGCCGGAGAAGTTGGTGCCGCCTTGGGCGACTTCGGACTCATATTGCTCGCGCTTGGCTTCAACGAATTCGCTAGCGCAGGCGATATCGGCCGCTTTCTTTACATCCTGCATCGTCATTTCCGGATTAGAGAAGGCGATGTTATCGCGGATGTTACCTTTGAAAAGGAAGCCGCGTTGCGGGGTATATCCGATTTTTTTGCGAAGATCTTCCTGGCGGACGTCTTTGACATTGACGCCGTCGACGAGGACTTCGCCGCTAGTGGCATCGGCAAAACGTGGGATCATGTTGATGATGGTCGTTTTGCCCGAGCCGGTAGCGCCGATGAAGGCGATGGTCTCGCCCTTCTTGACTTTGAAGCTGACATGGGAGACCGATTCTTTATCCGCGCCAGGATAGGCATAGCCGACGTCGCGGAATTCGATGGTGCCCGTTTCCGTGAAATCGACGGGATGCTCGGGATCGGTGATGGATTCGAGGTGGACAAGGACCTCACGGATACGTCTCGCGGAGACGGTGGCACGCGGCCAGAGAAGGATGATCGAGATGAGCAAGATGAAGCCCATGACAATCTGCGAGGCCAACATGACGAAGGAGTTCGTCGCGGCGAAGGCCACCGTGGCATCGTCCATGTTGAAGTTGCCATTGAGGATGAAGCAGGCGATCCACAAGATCGTCAGCGTGAGTCCCATCATGACAAACATGACAAACGGGGTGAAGAAGGCCAGAGCCTTAGCGACGAAGATTTGTTTCTTGGTGAATTCGAGGTTGACCTTTTCGAACTTATCTTCCTGATATTTCTCGGCGTTGAAGGCGCGGACGACGCGGATGCCGGTGAGGTTTTCGCGGCTGGCGACGTTAAGGGCGTCGGTCAAGCGTTGGACGGCTTTGTACTTGGGGATGACCAAGAGGATCAAGAAAATGACGGCAACGACGAGCAAGACCAGCCAGACGATGGTGCCGACGGTCAATTGCGGTACGCCGGTTTGAACAAGCAAGATGATGGACCAGACCATCGTGATCGGAGCGACGAAGACCGTGCGTAACGCGGTCAATAAGGCCAAGTGGACATTCTGGATGTCGTTGGTCGTCCTGGTGATGAGGGATTCGGTGGAGAATCCAGCCATGTCGGCGAGGGATAACGCGTTGATCTTCGTGTAGAGTTCATTACGAGTTCTGGTCGCGATGGAGCTGGCGGTCGCGGAGGCGATGATGGAGATGATCGTCTGCGCGATGGCAAGCAGCAACGCGGAGAGAATCATCCAGAAACCATTTTTCCAGATTTCATCAAGGTCACGACGCTGGACGACGGCCATTAACTCATTGACGCAGCCGACGACAGCCATCGTGAAGTAAACCTGCACGACGGTGAGTAACACGATGACAAAGATCGATACCCAGTTCCGCACGGTGAATTTTTTGAATAAATAACCCATGTGTTTTCCTTTCTTTTGCGGATCTATATGAAGCCCCGGAATCCGAAGCAAGAACAGTGTTAATGCCCCGATTTAGCGTTTTTCTAATCATGAAGATTAGTCAGCCCTAAATAGAGACAGCTAGGCAACATTGAAGCCTTTTGAAGAGCCGCTAAAGCCCTACCGTACGATAAAATGGACGTTGAAACGTCACCATATCGACAGTTTTTTATAAATAAAAGCTCGGCGATGCCATGGCAATATTAAAACACTCACAAATTCGACAAAGAATCACAAAATCACGAAAAAAGGCTATATCTTGCCGTTAATAATACACTTGGTGGTGAAATGTCCTACGAACTACGAGTTAAGTTGCTGCGTAGCAACATTAGTTGCTTGGCCGTCTTCTTTTTCGCCAAGGTCACGCAGCAGCAGTGTGAAGGTTCTGCCGATGAAGCGGCAGGCTTCCTGAACGTCTTCCTTTGGGAAAGCGCCATTAGGATATTCGGCTATTTTTTCCATCTGGCACTCGTAGATGGAGCGGAATGCCCCAAACACAAAATGAACAAGATAGTCATTTTCTTTGGTCAGTTCTTTGCCAATCATCTGGGCAAAGAAGGGTCGGTAATTCGCAAATAAGGCGGAAAATACGACGTCTTTCGGGAGATCTCCATTGCTGGAGACAAGGTGGGAGAATTGGACGTGGTAACGTTGGAAGAAATCCACGGCGAACATCAGTCCTGCATAATTGGCTTCCTCTAAGTCCGGTTGCTCATGCTGGCTTTGCCATAACACGTATGCCGTGCCATATTCATCATTGATTCGTGAAGTGAAGGCTGCGGCAAGAGCGTCGTATTTGTTTTTATAGTATTTATAGAAGGTCATCTTGTTGACCTTGGCCTGTTGGCAAATGTCGCGGGCCGTCACGTGCTCGAACTCTTTTTTCTCCAGCAATGAGAAAACCGCGTCTTCAATCGCTTTTAAGGCATCGCGCGTTCTCTTGCTGATTTTTTCCGTGGCCATGGGAACTCCTCGTTTTTTTGCACTACTGATTATATATTCTCAACAAAATATGAAACGGGAATTTCGCGCATGACGGACTTTTTCTTTCTTAAAATATATGGATTTATTTCCCATTACTGGTGCCGAAGAAAACGTTAACGGTGGCAAAGCACAGAAACAAGCCTATGCGAACGCCTTCATAATCGATAACGCAAGAGCAAATCTTTGGATAGCGTACAAAGAAAATGTTCTTCTTTCGGTGCCTCTAAGAGAAAACAATTTTTGCCTTTGGGACATGCTTAAACACCGCTTTCTGGCAAGTCTATTTTTAAACTTTTTTCGCGCTAGCATGAAGCCATGAAACAAGAGATATACGCGGTCATCGACTTAAAGAGTTTCTACGCCTCCTGCGAATGCGCAGCTCGTGGTTTAGACATTTTTAAGACGCCCCTAGTGGTCGCGGATAAGTCCCGCTCGGTCAACTCCATCGTGATGTCTGCGACCCCGTTTTTGAAAGCGAATTACCGCATTCCCAACGTTTGCCGCATTAACGATTTGCCCGATGTTCCCGGCATGATCTATGCCAAACCCCGAATGTCCTATTATCTAGAAATGTCCGCAAAAATCGTCTCTTTGTTCTTAAATTACGTCGCTGAAGAGGATTTGCACGTCTATTCCATCGATGAATCCTTCCTCCGCTTAACTCCCTATCTAAAACTCAATAACTGCGATGCGGACACATTAGTCTCCCGTATCCAAGAAGACATCAAAGAACAGTTTGGGCTCACCGCGACAGCAGGCATGGGGCCCAACATGTTCTTAGCCAAGACATGTCTTGATAACGAAGGCAAGAAACGTCCTCCCTACCGCGCCTATTGGGGCATGGAAGATGTGCCGACCAAGTTATGGAAGATCGCCCCCATCACCGACGTTTGGGGCATCGCGGGAGGCATCAGCAGAAGGTTGTCCCGCATGGGCATTCGCAGCATGGAATCCTTAGCCAAGGCATCCCCTTACGCCTTGCAGAAAGAATTCGGTGTCATCGGATTGGAACTACACGATTTATCTAACGGCATCGATAACACGGACATCACCAAAAAATACATCCCGAAAGAGGTTAGTCTCTCCCAAGGCCAAGTCTTAATGAAAGACTACACCGTCGAAGGGGCCAGAATCGTGGTCAAAGAAGTCGTCGATGAACTTTGCATCCGCCTACGAAGCGCCGATATGAGGACAGGCCTAGTCAGTCTATTCATTGGTTATTCTTCGTCTTCAGGCGGAGGCGGGCTTCACCATCAAAGCGCCCTAAATGTCGCTACCGACGATAACGAGATACTCTTTGACGCCGTTAACCGCATCTATGACCGTTATATCGAAAATCACTATATCCGTAATATCGTGGTCAGCTTTGGAAAGCTCACCTCTTATGAGGGGGATCATCAGCAGTCTTTGCTGGATGATGAAGAGGAACTTCTAGAAAAAAGAAATCTACGCAAAGCCATGGACCACATCAGCGAGCTCTATGGTCGTAACGCCGTCTTACGGGCTTCGAGCCTGCTCGACGATTCGACGGTCATCCGCCGTCATGGTTTAATCGGAGGACATAACGCATGAGACACGAAGATCGGGGCATGGTGAAATACGCCCCTTATAAATCCTTGGTCGAGCAGGCTTCCTATTTAGCCAGAATCCGAGAAGAACATAGATATGTAAAAAAGCGTCAGCTCTCCCAAGATCAAGCCGAGGAAATCAACGAAATTCTCACCCATTATGATGGAGAGGTTATCCGCTTGGAATATTGGAAATCCGGGAAAATGTTGGAGGAATGCGGCGTAATTTGGAAAATCGACCCTTTTCAGCGCATGATCTACATCAACGAAGCCAAAATTGCGTTAAATGCGCTTCAATCCCTGTCTATTTGCGACTAATTCGTTCGAAAAGAAAGTAGCATAACCCACTTCTAAAACAAAAACGGCAACGAGAGCCTAACGCAACATTAGGTTCGGGTTGCCGTTTTACAGGATGTCCGGGTTAGCGATCGTTATCGCGGATGAGGGCAAATTGGCTATTGCCACCGAAGCTCGCAGCAGAGAGCTGAGCATTCGCATAGGCGCCAGCGATACGGGAATTGACTTCGGTGTTCTCGAAGTCGTCGTCGTAACGGACCTCTTCTTCGTCATAGGAATTGAACATTGGGCCAACCTCCTTTCAGTTGCTCCGTATTTCATCGGAGCCGCATAACTATAGGCCTGTCCAAAAAATACTCAATAGGTTTGGCCGCGTTTGGAAACGCTTACAGGATTTTCAAAGAATTTCAAGTTAAAAGTGTCGATAACTACTGTATTTATATGGAAGCGCATACATGGTTTTTTCGCTTCCATGGAAAATGTTTCAGCTTAAAAAGCCCAGTTTCCGTCACGGAAGATAGGAATCTCTTTGCCGTCTTCGGTCGTACCGATAATGTTGAGATCCTTGGAACCAATCATGAAGTCGACGTGACTCATGGATTCGTTGATGCCAAAGGAATGGAGTTCCTCTTCGCTATATTTCTCAAAGTTCGGATAAAGGTTGGTGAAACCCATGCCTAAGGCAAGGTGGCAGGCCGCGTTTTCATCATAGAGGGTGTTATAGAAAAGTAAGCCCGTGTTGTTGATGGGGGAATCATAAGGCACCAAGGCACATTCGCCTAAATACGCGGAGCCTTCGTCGATATGAAGGATGGACTCTAAGGCTTCTTGGCCTTTTTCCGCATGCACTTCCACCGCTTTCCCTTCGTGGAAACGGACATAGAAATTATCGATTAACGTGCCGCCATAGGATAATGGTTTCGCCGAATAGACGATGCCTTCCGCCTCGCCGCGCATCGGGGAAGTAAAGACTTCTTCGCTGGGGATATTGGGCTGATAATACACGCCTTCTAAGGTGGATTCGCCACCCCCGAGGAAGATGACGCCAGGGATGAGCCCTACCGTCAAATCCGTGCCATTAGAGGAAGCGTAATGCAATTTCTTTAATCTTAAGCCATTGAGGTAATCGCAACGGGCTTTCAGATTCTTATCATGCTCTTGCCAGTTGGCGATGCCGTTGCCATCCATCGCCCTAGAGGTGGTCAGAATCGCTTCCCAAAGTTTCTCCACCGCTTTGTTCTTGGGGAGATCCGGGAAGATCTTCTTTGCCCATGCGGCAGAAGGAACGCCGGCGATGCACCACTGGTAATGGTTCTCGCGGATGACGCGGAAGGGATAGATGGCCGCGCGTCTCTTATTCCGGATATAAGAGAGTTTCTTTTGGTCTAAGCCTGCCATGCCATCAGGGTCTTCCGATTCGAGATAAATCATCGCGGGTAATTCTTGGTTGATCCACTTCTGCTTCTCCAGTAGATAAGGGAGGGTCTCCGCGAGGGCCTCCTTGTTTCCTTTCTTATAGGCGATGCGGGAACAGGCCTCACTGCTCCATTCCAAAAGGACGTGCTTGGCGCCTGCTTTATAGCATTCTTCGACAACCAAGGCCGTGAAGGGTTCAATCTTCACGTCGGAGACAATCATGACGCTTTGCCCTTTCTTTAACGCGACGCCGGAACGGACAATCAATTCGGCGTATTTTTTTAATAAACTTTTCTTCATTCGAACATTCCTTTCACAAAAGCCTTTATACTATAAACCGTCGCCAAAAGGAGGATAGTAAATTATGTCCGAAGCCATCCAAAAACAGAAAAAACTGAACAAATTCTGGCTAACTTGGAACCTTGTGGAGTCCATCGTCTTGTTTGCTGGAGGAATCTTAGCCATCGTCGCCGGCATCATCGCGGTTCAAAATGGTGGTTCCACCAACCCCAACATCGAAAACGCTATCGCCTATGTCGTCGCCTCTTTTGTCATCTTGGATGGAATTCTGCGAATCGCCATGTACCTGCTTCGCGGACAAACCGACGAGGAGCAGTCTCCCCTAGTCATTTCTGGTTTTGAGATCTCGTTAGGTGTCTTGCTCATCCTCATCCAAAGCAAATTCACCGCCCAGCACATCTTCACCTATATGGTCGTGAACCTCATCGCCATCATCTTGATGGTCATGGGCGCTCTTTTGATGGTCTACGCCATTTATTTAATCGCCAAGAAACATGGCAAATTATTCATGCCCGTGATGGAAATATTGTTCTCCGCCATCTTAGTTGGCGTCGGTATCGTCATCGAAGTTCTTTATAACACGGAGTCCTCTAGGGAACAGCTCGTTCTCATCATGACGGGCTCGGTTCTTTGCCTGGCCGCGATTGGCATGTTCGCCATCACCTTAATCACCCGAAGGAAAACCAAAAAGGAAATCGACTTAGCGGAGAAAGAAGAACGTGGCGATTACGCGGTCGCGAAAGAGCCCATCCCACAAAAAGAAAAGCCGATCGTCGAGGAAGCAAAACCCGCGGATATCGTTGATGTTGAGGAAACCGAACCCGATAAACCAAAAGCCATCAAAGGACCTAAAGGAATCGGTAGAAAAAAATAAGAAGGCCGCAAAACCTTCTTATTTTTTATCGTTTTTGTGTTTTAACTTGTATTCGAGGAACCTTAAGTCAAAGTCCACGACGAAGGAAGTTCGCATCGGCCGGCTTAGTTCCACATAGCCAACTAGGCCTGTGGGCTTAAGGATTTCATAAGCGGTATCGAAGGCATTCTTTTCGGGCGTTTGGCCAGGGACGTCAATCTGGTTGGGTGAGCCGATGATGACCATCTTGCACATATTGCCGATACGGGTGACCATGGTCTGAAGCTCGTCTAGGTCCATGTTCTGGGCTTCATCCAACATGATGATGCAGTCATCGAAGGAACGGCCCCTCATGAATTCCGGCGCGAGGGGGATGATGTCGCTTGGAAGCTTTTCATAGTAGGAGGACTCGTAGAGCTCGTCGTCCATGTCCTTGTCCTTCTTCATCATCTTCCGCTTCATCAATTTATAAGAAGCGAGTTGCTCTTCTTGTCCCGCATGGGCCATGAGGTGTTCATAGTTGTCCATCAAGGGGCCAATATAAGGGCCATATTTTTCTGCCGCGGTGCCTTTGAGGTAACCAAGGCGATGCCCGATTTCCACGGGTTCGCGGACATAGAAAAGGCTGCGGTAACGTTTCTTAGAGCCTTTGCCACGAACGAGATTCAAACACGCGGCTAGGGTCGCGAAAGTTTTGCCTGTGCCGGCGGAGCCTTTGCAAAAGACGACCGGGGTGCGTTCGGGGTCATCGTTGATTAAGCGGATTAGTTCGCGTTGTTCTGGGTTTTGGGTGAAATCAATTCCGAATAAATGGTAGTTCGAAGTGCTTGGTGCCATAGATTAGAGATATTATTCAACGAATAAAACGAGAAATCGATAACTTTAACGGGTTTTTGCCGCGAGAATTAGGTTTTTGACTAATGCTAGTCGAGTCAATAAGCCCACGCCGCCAGGGACGGGAGTTTGAATCGCGACCGGTAAATCGGGAATGGCGTCGCCACGAAGTTTGCCTTCTTCATTACGGTTGATGCCGACATCGACGATGACTGCATCTTTCTTATATTGGAAACGGTTGTCCAAGAAACCCAGGCGGCCAATGGCGACGACGATTAAATCGGCATGGGCGATATAGAAGGCTTTATCTTCTTCCGTGGTCTTCGAATGGAGGACCGTGACGTTGCAGTTTTTGGAGAGCAAAAGTTTGGCCATCGGCTTACCGACGATTTCGCTGCGGCCAAGGACGACGGCGTTCTTGCCCTGGAAAGCAAATCCTTCTGCGGTTAAATAATCGACGATGCCTTTAGGGGTGCAGGGAATAAATTTGGTCAGAGGGTGGAAACCATCCACATCTTTAGCGGGGTTGACCGCCAATTTGACCTTAGCCTCGGAAATATGATCTGGAAGGGGGAGCTGAACGATAAGGCCGTCAACTTCGGGATCGTTATTATATTCGGCGACTTTCTCTAACAAGTATTCCTCACTTGTGTCCGGAGGCAATAGACAAAGCGTGGCTAAGGCACCGACTTCATCGCAATCTTTAATTTTGCCACGGACATAAGCGTGGGAGGCAGGGTTGTCATTGGCCTGGATAATGACAAGATGAGGTGCGCGCTTCAAGGAGCCGACCTCTTGAGAAAGGGCTACTTTCTCTTGCGCAACAAATTCTTTAATAGTCATGCCCATGATGTTACCACTTCTAGCGTATTTGAGTAGGAGAAAAGTCGTTGATGCGCGCGCATCCTCTGCGAACGAAGCAACAAAAAACGACCCGAGGGCCGCATTTCGTCATGGTCTTGTCTTTTATTCGGCGGGAGTACTTCCGTTACCTGCGAGGACAGAGATTATCAACGCGAGGAAGAGGAAGAGGACCGCGAAGCCGAAAGTCAACCACGTGACCACCTTTTCAGAGCCACGTTCCTTCGTTTTCGCGAAGACGTTCAAGCCGCCGCCGGTAATCGCACCAGAAGCGCCGCCAGTTTTACCGCCTTGAAGCAAAGAAAGAATGATGATTACAAGCGAAACGATGATGAAGATGATGTCATACCATTTCATAGTCAATCTCCTTTCACGCCTATGCGCCCAATAACGATACTCCAATGCCGCGCCTTTCGCAACAACGCGATTTTAGCAAAATGGAGTGCGGTTCTACTCACCCATAAGCAAATAGTCCCGGCGGAATTAATGAATACCTTCCGTTGGAGATACTTGTGGCATATCTGCATTTGGCTTTTTCGGCGCGAAAATACGTTCGCGATAAGCCAGCAATTCGACATACCCGACCAAGAAAAATGGAATAAGAAGATGTGGAATTGGATGGCAGAGCGCACGATGGGCGGGCAAGTGATAAACACGCCAAAAAGCGTCCTTATGGTAAGCAAGGCAAGCATTTCATGCACCGCTCCCCTGCCCGTAGCAAGAACGATATGGGAAGCAGCGGAATGACAAAGATGAGCATTAAACCGAACCCAGCGGCCGCATTAATCGATCCCGAAAAGAAACCGAACATGAAGGCAGCAACACCCAAGACGAGCAGGGTGGAATAAAGAATTATCACAATTTTCTTCACCATTGTGCTCCTCAAAAATGGTAAATTCTCCGCAATTTCCCGCTATTTTTCCATCGCGCATGCTTTAATCACCCAAGAGAACCATGGCAAATGGCATGATTACGATAGCCATTTCCTCCATATCAATACGGTATTATGGACCGCTTCAAAAAGACAACGGGGCCATAATGCATTCAACATTCGCCATAGGTTATCCGCAATTGCATGAGTATCTCTCCCTTTGTCTTTTTGTCACCCTTGTTTTAGCATGGAAAATAATATGAAGGGCAAAGAGGCGGAATCCTTTTACAAGAAAGCCGTTCAATCCGGGGACGATGCAGCCATTCGTCGCGCGGGCGATCTGCTCTACGACGCTTACTTTAGGCTTGTCTTTTCTGTCGCGTTCAATGTCCTGCAGCAAAAAGAAGACGCTGAGGACACTGCGTCAGAGGCATTCACTAATTTCTTTCTTGAACCTCATCGTTGTCTCGAGATCAATAACATCAAATATTACCTAATCAACTCCGCGCGCTTTGGGGCGTATAAGCTGCTGAAAAAGAGACAAGTCTTGCCCGACGATGTGGACGTGGAATCCATCACGGACTTAGACCCCTACTTCGGGTATAGCGATTCCTATGAGCAATTGCCAGAATTCACCGAATTGAATCAGGAAGAACGCGCTATTGTCGCCATGCACGTCTTCTACGACTTCTCCTTTCGAGAAATCGCAGGAGAACTAGGGGAAACCACCCATTCTATTTCGGGGAAGTACCGACGCGCAAAGCAGAAACTTAAAGCATTTTATAAAAAGGAGGGCATCCGTCTATGAGATTCGAAAAGAAACTAAAACGCCGATATGATGCGACTCTGCCCATCCATCATGTGGAAAACCAACGTGCTTCGTCACACGATGTTCCGCCAAGAAGGCGTGGGCTTCGCGCCGCTATCGCTATCTCGAGCATCCTCGTCGCTTTTGCCGCGCTCACCCCGGCCATTTATTTCGCTAAGATTGGCTCAGGAGGGCAACTCCAATCATCCATTGCCTCAGGAGCGCAACTCCAATCATCCGTTGCGCCACCACCTCTGTCCGAGGATTATTCCGGCATATATTCATTCAAAAGCGAGCTTTGTCATAATCAAACCTTATCTTTAGAAGGCTCTTCACTTTCGCTTAGCAAAGACTTTGAAGCCTCGGCGTCCAATATGGGGGCGATTCACGCGGTTATCACCCAGACGGATTATCAGCTTTCCTTTATCGGATCGTACCTGTCTTCTTGCACATTCGTCGAGTCCAACGATTCTTATGTTTTTTCGTTTGAAGGCCATTCTTACCGATTGTATTTTGAGTTCGGTCAGAGCCAAACCAATAACGTAATACATTTGCACATACGTGGTATGTGGGACGAATCAGAGTTGATCCGCGCTTGGTTTTATCGCCCTTTGTAGTATTTTCTGAAATATTTTCCGACAAAAATGGGTCACTTTGCGCTCTTATTAAGTAGGAGGGAAAGAAATGAAACCGAAAATATTCCTTTTATTCGCGGCGCTGACTCTCGTTTCTTGCGGTGCCGCAAAAGGGGCACAGTCCCAAAAAGCGCTCACGTCCAAAACAGGTGATTATCAATCCGAAGCGCTGCCTCCGTCGTTGCAAGACGCCCTAGGTCTTAAACGAATCAAGGCACACATTGGGAAAACCGAAGAAGCCGGTTGGACTCAAGTCTATCACGCTGGCATTAGTACAATTGTAGAAAATCAGTGTGTATACTTCAGCGCGGAACAATTCACATCAATTTCGTATGACATAATAGCAGCCGAAACGGCCTTCTTACGTCTTAACGAATGCATCTTTTTAGCCAAATATAGTTTTCTCGTGCCTTACGAGTACGTTCCTAATCTCGAAGAAGGAAATAAAGTATTCAAATTGAAACTGCGGCAAATTGAAAATGAGTCGGAGGTTGTATATTTCTCGTCTTATCAAACGGTGCACGATACTTCTGGGCCATTTGAAGAAATTGTTTTCCATTATGAGGACGCAAATTAAGCGAGGCTGCTTTTAATTAAGGCAGGTTTTTATACTTAGAAAAAAGGGGGCATGAAAATGAAAAGAATCGTCCTATTTACCTTAATTTCTTTCTTCCTCATCTCCTGCGGAGGCGCCCCATCTTCCGCAACGTCCAGCGAGCCGTCGCTTAGCGAACCCTCGTCCAGCAGGTCGAGCGCCACGAGCGAGTACTCCCGCTTTGTTTACGGCTATATCGACAGCGTAGTTCCGGTCGCGGACGCCTGCGCCGGCGCCGAATACCTCGCCGCGCACCCAGCCAAAAAACCGAAATTCTCCGCCGTCACGTCGGAGGGCGTGACCACGATAAGCGCGCCGATCCCGGAGTCGCTGGTGGGAGCGAGCGACATGGAGTACAGGATCTATTTCTCTGAAGGGAACTTCTTGCATGGTGAAATCGTGAAATACTACCCGTCGGACATCGTCATCGTCGTCCCGACGCGCTACTATTTCCACTTCAACTTCACGTACCAGCTTCCGTTGAATAATTATAAAGATTATGAATACTTCTTTATTGGCTATCCCGTTTTTTCCTACATGAGGTACAGCGGCAATCTGCCGAACAAGGAAGAGGTGTTTTACATCGTGGAGAACATCGTTTACGAAGATATCTGTAAGCCCCTTCGGGAGGCGTTGCTGACGCTGGGGCTTTGCAAACATAACGATAGCTACGTTAAAGCATGGCCGGCTGAATCGGCAACATCCGAATCTAAATAAGCAAAGCGGTCGCGTGGCCGCTATTCACTAGTCCAATAATCCCCAAAGATTTTGGAAACGCAGCCCGGTGTAATCGGGGTGAACGTTTTCGCGATCGATCAGGACCCCGCCGATGCCTGCATTAAGTCCGCATTCGGGATCTTGCAAAGAGTCGCCGACATAACAGATATGCCCATCCGCTTTCTCACCGAGAATGTCTAGCGCAGTCAAGATGGGTTCAGGATGAGGCTTTCCATTTTTAAACATATCCGACCCGACAATACAATCGAAGGGTAAATCAATATTCAGCGTCTTCAAAACTAACTTGATGTGCGACGAACCATTGTTGGAGACAATGCCGATACGCTTTCCTTGCGCGACAAGCTTTTTTAAGACTTCCACGGTATCGGGGAACACTTTGATCATCGCGATGGACTCAGGCATGTCTAGCGCGTCGATGATGCCTTGAACAACTATGGGATAATCCGATTCGGGGATGCCGCTATCGACGAGCGATTGCATGAGGTTTAGATGCATCCACTTCTCGCTTTCCTCTGGCGTGACATGGCGGTCAACTTTCTCAAAGCCCGCGCGAAATACGGGCACTAAAGACTCCCTGGTATCACAGAGCGTACCATCAAAATCAAACAAATAAGTCGAGAATTGCATATTAATTGTCCAGTTCTGCCTTTAATTCAAACATAATGTCACGGAGTTTAGCCGCGCGTTCAAAGTCGTATTCTTTGGCTGCGGCTTTCATTTGCTTCTCCGTATCCGCGATGAGGCGTTGCAACTCGCTGCGGCTCTTCTTCGACGCATCTTTAATGATGGCCGCGGATTCATCTTCGCTATTGTGTAGCGGTGGGCGGATCTCTTTCTTGATGGTCATCGGGATGATGCCATATTCTTCGTTATAAGCCATCTGCTTCTCACGACGTCTCTTGGTCTCGTTAATGGCTTCTAACATAGAATCGCTATAGGTATCCGCGTACATAATGACACGGCCATTCGCGTTACGGGCCGCGCGGCCGATAACCTGAATCAAAGAACGGGTGGAACGCAAGAAGCCTTCCTTATCCGCATCAAAGATGGCGATGAGGGAAACTTCGGGGATATCCAAACCCTCACGGAGCAAGTTGATGCCGACGAGGACATCGTATTTGCCTTTGCGTAATTGATAGATGATCTCAGTACGTTCCAGGGTTTTGGTTTCATTATGAAGATAGGTGACCTTAAGCCCCTCATCCTTAAGGTAAGAAGTGAGGTCTTCGGCCATCTTGATGGTCGAGGTCACGACCATCGTACGTTCGCCCTTTTCGATGCGTTTCTTAATCTCGCTGATTAAATCGAAGACTTGGCCCATAGTGGGTCGAACTTCGATGACGGGATCAAGCAAACCGGTAGGACGGATGATTTGTTCCACCACTTCGCCACCGCATTTCTCTAACTCGTAGTCGCCAGGAGTCGCGGAGGTACAGACGACGCTTCCAGGCATCAGTTCCTCAAATTCTTGGAAATTTAAGGGTCGATTATCTAAGGCACTAGGGAGGCGGAACCCGTATTCCACTAACGTTTCCTTACGGGAACGGTCACCATTGTACATACCACGGATCTGTGGGATGGTGACGTGGGATTCATCCAAAAGCAAAAGGAAATCATCGGGCATATAATCGATGAGGGAATAAGGCCTTTGTCCAGGTTTACGTCCATCGATGTGACGGGAATAGTTTTCAATACCCGGGCAGCGCCCAAATTCGCGCATGGATTCCATGTCTTGGCGCGTACGCATCTCAAGACGTTCCGCTTCCAGTAGTTTCCCTTCAGCCCGGAAATAGGCCAAACGTTCCTCAAGTTCTTCCCCAATCGTCTTGCAAGCCGCTTCGATGCGGGCCCTGGTGGAGGCGTGATCATAGGCGGGGAAAATTGGATAGGTAGCAAAGGTCCTTTCCACCGTACCCGTAATGGAATTCACCTGAGCGATAGATTCCACTTCGTCGCCGAATAAGTCGATCCGGATATAGAAATCATGGGTCGCAGGGGCGATATCGATGATGTCGCCATGAACGCGGAAAGTGCCTGGCTTTAAATCGATATTGTTTCTCGTGTATTGGGCATCTAAAAGATGTTGATAAAGCTGTTTACGGTTAAGTTCCTCACCAACCCGGATTTCAAAGATGAGTCCTTTGTATTCGTTGGGGTCGGACAAGCCATAAATGGCCGCCACGGAAGCGACGACGATGGTATCTCTACGGGAAAGGATCGAGTTCATGGCCGCGGTGCGCATCATGTCGATTTCCTCGTTCATGACCGCGTTTTTATCAATATAGGTATCCGACTTAGGCAAATAGGCCTCGGGCTGGTAGAAATCGAAGTTGGAGATAAAATACTCGACACGGTTTTCGGGGAAGAGTTCTTTAAACTCCCCATAAAGTTGTGCGGCCAAGGTCTTGTTATGGACCATGACTAAGGTTGGCCGGTTAAGCGCGGCCACGATATTCGCGTCTGTAAAGGTCTTGCCTGTGCCTGTCGCGCCTTTAATGACTTGAATCTTTTTGCCTTCCTCCACGCCTTTTAAAATCGCGGAGATGGCCGCGGGTTGATCGCCTGTCGGGCTAAAGGGGGAAACAAGCTTAAAAACGTGATTATCCATGCTATTCACCCTTCTTTTTATCGAAATTGGTACGGACGAGCGGATCAAAGCCCTCTCCGTTAATCATGGATGCTTGGGTAAAGGTGACGAATGCTTTGGGATCGGTTTGGCCAATGAAAGCACGGAAAGGTAAGAGCTCGCGCTTGGAGAAAGCCACGCGAAGAATCTTCTTGCCTTCTTTGGAATAGCCACCGGTGACATCAATGACGGTTGTCGAGCGGTCCATTTGATTATGAACGTAATCCTGGATGACTTCCCACTTCTCGGAGATGATGTCGGCGATGACAAAGCTTTGGGTATTCACGTAGAGGACTTGCACGGTCATCGCGCAGACTAAGGCCCCTAAGACACCGACTAGGCCATTACGGATGTCGCGCATGACAATCATGCCGGCAATAACCAAAGTGCCGTCGAAGATAAAAGCACTAACGCCTTCTTTGATGGGCGTCTTCCTCGCCAAGATGGCTGAGATAACATCCAAACCACCCGTAGAACCACCGGCATGATAGCAAACGCCAACGCCCGCGCCGATAAAGGCACCGCCAGCAATGCCTGCCAATGTGCGCAATCCCCAATCGGTATCCTCGGTGAGGAAGAACGAAGCCAGGTGATTACCGATGCTCACGCCGTTGATCAATGGGACACGGATAAAGAACGTGAACAAGGCAGGATATAAGAGGGTCGCGAAGATGGTACGTAACGTAAACTTCTTGCCCAAAAAGAGGAAACTGACGATCAACATCAAAATCTGGATAATCCAGGTCACGATATCGACGACATAAAAGTCAGAGCCCGCAAGGGTTACAAAATGCTGAGTGATAACACCGATGGAAAGCACGCCACCAGTGACCAGATTTAATGGCGAAATAAAGGCGGCATCCCCAAAAGCAAGCAAGGCGCAGCCAAGAACGAGGATGCTATATTTTTTCAAAAGCGAGAGGAATTTGCTGCAATTTTTATTATTTTGCATTGTTTCTCGCCTCTAATTCCAAATACGAGAAGATAAACGGAAGGATGTCGCCATCCATGACGCCGTTTACATCGCCGGTTTGATAATCGGTACGATGATCTTTGACCATCGTGTAAGGCTGGAAAACATAGCTGCGGATCTGAGAGCCCCATTCAATACTCTTTTGTTCGCCTTGAATAGATTTAAGTTCGCGTTCGCGCTCCTCTAATTTGCGCTGCATCAATAAGTCGGTAAGCATCGACATACAGTTCGCCTTATTCATGAGCTGAGAACGCTCGACTTGGCACTGGACGACAATACCCGTCGGCAAGTGGGTGATACGCACGGCCGAAGAAACCTTGTTGACGTTTTGTCCGCCGGCGCCACCACTACGATAGGTATCGACGCGGAGGTCCTTAGGATCGATTTCGATGTCGCTTATAGCGCCGAATTCGGGAATGACGTTAACCGAGGCGAAACTGGTGTGACGTCTAGCGGCCGCATCGAAAGGCGAAATACGCACGAGGCGGTGCACGCCCTTCTCGCTCTTTAAATGGCCATAGGCGTCCTGACCGGTGATTTTCAGCGTGATGGACTTAATGCCAGCCTCATCGCCTTCTTCCATATCGAGGACTTGATATTTGAAACCATTTCTCTCGCAAAAGCGCCCATACATACGGGAAAGCATCTGCGCCCAGTCGTGGGCTTCGGTGCCGCCTGCGCCAGCATGGACTTCAAGTGTGCAGTTCAAGGCGTCATAGTCGCCCGAGAAAAGCAGCTTATGACGAAGTTCTTCGCAATCTTTGCCGAGATCTTCTTCCATCGAGTAGATGAGTTCGAGCATCTCCTCGTCTTTGTCGGAAGCGCCATCGAGGAGTTCCTTGATGTCGTTGTAAGTATTTTGGGACGTCTGGAAGGCGTTGCGCTTGCCCGTGAGGGCGGCGTAGCGCGCCATGACGACTTTGGCGGAATTGGGGTCATCCCAGAATCCATCCTGATTTTGTTTGGCCTCTAGTTCAGCGACCTCTGCGTCAATCTTAGGTAAGTCAAAGAGAGTCACCGAGCTGCGAGACAAGACGGCCTAATTCAACGGCCTTCTGTTTTAATTCGACGAGCTCTTTCATTATTCCTTATTCTCTTCTTCTACTTTCGTTTCTGGGGAAGGTTCGGCGGGTTTTTCTTCCGCTTTCACTTCCGCTTCTTCGGCGGGTTTTTGAACATTATCTTCCGCTTTTGCAGGGTTTTGTTCCGGATTAGCGGGTTTTTGTTCAGGGTTAGCCGCGCCAGGAACGGGACGGATTTCCAATTGGACACGGAGCAAATTGACGACGACATCGACGCTGATTGCGTCGACGAGGAGGCTAACTAACGGGGTGCCTTCTTTGACATAACGTTCTTGGGCATCTTCTTGTCCAGAAGCCAACACGGATTCCTTATAGCGGAGCAAGTTCTTGTGATGTTGTTCCCAATCGCGATCGATGACCTGCATGACGACGCTGCGCTCAACAAAGTCGGCCTGTTCGGGAGTCCATTGTTTGCGGCGTTGCAAATATTTGGCATAGAAGGTGTCGCTGAGCTTCTTCGCAGCATCAGTGATATTCAACCCTTCATAGTCGGCAGGGACGAAGGAGCCAGCTTCGATGAAGTTGGGTTCCAACATACCCTTTAATGCTTCCACATCGACAACGTCTTCTTTAGCGACGCGGGTCGCAAGGGCCCTGCCGCAATTGGCGAAGAAGTCACGGATGGTTTTGACGGTGCTGGGGATGACGCGGATGGTTTCACGCAAATCCTTGGCAACCTTGTGATGAGAGGCGACGACATCGTCCTCGTCAGGGGTCTCAGACTGCTTTGGAGCTTCCTGAGGCTGCTGCGCGGGACGAGGTTGATTGGTCTGCGCGTCGACGACATTGCCGGAGTTTTCGGCCTTGGCGGTCTCGCCTTGAGGCTGTTCTTGCTGCGGTTCTTGTTTGTTGATGCGGACACGCATGAAGTTATAGACGCAGTCGACGGCGATGTTCTCATTCATCTCGCGGAAGAGGGCATAGCCTTCGTTAACGTAGTCTTGTAACGGATTGGTCTGGGCGTAGGAACGTAAGCCGATACCATCGCGCAAGTGGGACATGGTATCGATGTGTTTGGTCCAGTTACGGTCAATGACAGACAAAGAAACGTTGCGTTCAATGTAATCCGCCTGTTCATCGGTCCATTCTTTGCGGCGTTGGAGATAACGTTGATAGAGGAATTCGCCAAGGTCTTCGCCGCCTTCTTCAACCGCCGCTTCTTCATAGGCTTTGTAAGGGAAGGAACCTTCATCGACGAAGGAAGGTTCGACCAAGCGTTTGAGTTCTTCCGCGTTGATCAAGCCTTCGTCACGGCCTTGCATGACGGCTTTCTTGGCGAGATGTTTGCCGGTTTCGACGAAGAAACCGTGGACCATCTCGGTGATGTCGCCAGCGAGCATGATGTTGTCGCGGCGGGTATAGACGATTTGACGCTGCTTGGCGAGAACATCGTCGTAATCTAAAAGGTTTTTACGGGTATCGAAGTTACGACCTTCGATTTGTTTTTGGGCGTTGGTGACGACGTTTTGAATCATACGATTCTCTAAGTGGTCGTCGCCAAGTTGCTTCTGGAAGGTCTCGCGGATGTTGTCCGGGACGAAACGGCGCATCAATTCGTCGTCGAAGGAGACATAGAAACGGGAATAGCCGGGGTCGCCCTGACGGCCGGAACGACCGCGGAGCTGGTTGTCGATACGGCGGGATTCATGACGTTCTGTGCCAAGGACGCAAAGGCCGCCAAGTTCTTTGACGCCTTCGCCAAGCTTAATGTCGGTACCACGACCCGCCATGTTGGTGGCAAGGGTGATGGCGCCTTTTTCGCCGGCGTGGGAGATGATTTCAGCCTCGCGGGCGGCATTTTTCGCATTCAAGACTTCGTGGGGAAGGCCAGCGGCAGTGAGCAACGCGGAGATTTCTTCGTTGGATTCGACGGAAGAGGTACCGATAAGAACCGGCTGCCCTTTCTCATGACGGGCACGGACTTCGTCGACAAGGCCGGCGAGTTTGGCTTTGTGGGTGCCATAGATATGGTCATCATCATCGATACGTTGAATCGGACGGTTGGTCGGGATGACGATGACCTTCATGTTGTAAATCTTCTCGAATTCTTCTTCCTCGGTCTTGGCGGTACCGGTCATGCCGGCACACTTCTTGTAAAGACGGAAGAAGTTCTGGTAAGTAATCGTCGCCATGACGACGGTTTCTTGTTTGATTTCGACGCCTTCTTTGGCTTGGATGGCCTGCTGTAAGCCATCGTTATATTCACGGCCCTTCATGACACGGCCGGTGAATTGGTCGATCAATTGGATCTGATGCTCGGAATCGACCATGTACTCGACGTCGCGGGCCATGATGTAATTGGCCTTTAACGCCTGGTGGATACGGTGGACCAAATCTTGGTTCTCGGGATCATAAAGGTTGCGGATCCCGAACATTTTTTCGGCTTTATCGTTACCCGAGTCGGTCAAAGAAGCGGTTTTGGTCTTAATATCGACGGTGAAATCTTTCTCCTTGCGGAGCATCTTAACAAAGCGGTCCGCGACTTGATATTGAGAAGCGGAAGACTTCTTACCACCGGAAATAATAAGCGGGGTACGGGATTCGTCGACGAGGACGGAGTCGGCTTCGTCGACAATGCAGAACTTCAAGCCACGTAAGACACGGCCGGACATTGAAGTAGCCATGTTGTCACGGAGATAGTCGAAGCCAAGTTCGGAGTTCGTGGTATAGGTGATATCGCAGAGATAAGCTTCACGCTTTTCCGCGGTGGTTTTGGAAGCGAGGTTGACGCCGACGGTCAAACCGAGGAAACGGTAGACCTGGCCCATCCACTCCGCGTCACGAGCCGCGAGGTATTCGTTAACGGTAATGACGTGGACACCTTCGCCTTTTAACGCGTTGAGGTAAACGGCCATCGTCGCGGTCAAGGTCTTACCTTCACCGGTACGCATCTCGGCGATGTTGCCGCCATTTAAGACCAACGAGCCGATGATCTGAACTTTGAACGGCTTTTGTTTTAGTGTACGCCAAGCGGCTTCACGAGCCACGGCGAAAGCTTCGATTTTGATCTCTTCAAGACGACGGTCTTTTTCTTCGTCAGTGGTTGCTTCGGCGAGGTATTTTTTGTATTCCTCGGTTTTGGCGCGAAGTTGCTCATCGCTAAGCGCGGTCATCTTTTCGTCGAGGGCCATAACGCTGTCGGCGACGCGGGCAAGCCGCTTTAGTTCCCTTTTCTCAAGGTGGAAGATTGCTTCAATAAAATTTGCCACGGAAACTCTCCTTACTCAAAAGTGCCCGTAAATCATACCAAACTCATCGCGCATAGACAATATACGCGCTCACACGTATATAAAGATTGTGACTTTCCGTTAGTTCGCAAGTAAATTGCAACAGCCGGCCGCGGCCTGTCGCGTTTCTCCCGTGAATTCGCTCAAGATATTTATCTACCAATTTATCTACCAAATGAGTTATGAGGAGAGAAAAAGGAGCGGCGCAAAGCGGGGGGCGGACGCCGTTCAAAGGCAAATTTCGTGTAATGACCTACGGGTTCTTTGTTTTTGTTGACATGGTTATGTCTCCTTGGTTTAATAAGCCCGTCGGTGATTTGCCTTCATTGGCTTCGTAGCCGGCCTTTTTTTATCCTTTTGACTTTTCTTTTGTCATTTCGATCCCAATTCCAGTCATAGACTTTGTCGCCGAATGATCTGGCTTCATCGTTGTAGGTTTCCGGGATTAAATAAAACTGGCCGTCCTTGTTCTTGTTGGGATGGTGATAGAGGGGAATGTTTTTTATGGTGGTTTTAACACCCTTCTTTTTCGTTCTCGTCATCGTTGGCTTGGACGAAATCAAAATGTTCCTTCGTTTCGATTTTGATTGTTTGTAAATATAGGCATAGTGCTTCCGCTTTTTGTTATACCTAAACTCGCTGATGGCCATAGACGATTTCTCCGAGAAGTTCCGCTCTTCTCCGCTTCTTTCATCGGATGGTTCAAGCGGTAGCCTTCGTTGCAAAAAATGGTTTTTACTTACGTTTGGCGGACTTCCTCGCCTTGGGCTCCGGGAAGGTGTACTTGGTTACATAGCGGTACTTGTTTCCAGAGTTAGATTCGACGGCGTGTTCCTCAATCTTGTCGACTTTGGATCCGCTCAAGGGCGACGAACGGGTAACCTTGGCTTTTCGACCTCCCAAAGTGGCGGAATCGTTGAGCTTTTGGGCGACTTCTTTGTGGTATTGGCCCTCGGTCATTTTCCGCTCCATCGTGTTGACGAGCTTGCCATTGCGGTAAACCTCATCTAAACGCGCCAAACTTCTATGCGGATTATATCGAGTCGTATTTGACCAAAGACGTCGCCGACATCGTGCAGCTTCATCGATCGAAAAACCTTCATAAAAATCCAAAAATCGTGCAAATAGTTCGCTTTTTGCGCAAATTTATCGATTTTTGAATTTTTAATATCCAATAGCATTCCAACTTTCTCATGCCTGGAAAATCATTTACTCAAGCCGCCCGACAACAAGTTATCTAGCCGTCAGCTCTTTCCTGTTTTTGGGGACCTTTGCCATGACGAATGCCTCGAGTTTTTTCGGATGGAGTTGCTTGATTAACGATAGGCACGCCCTAGCCGTGGAACCTGTTGTGTAAACGTCATCAACGAATAGAATCTTCTCTTTCCGTAACGATGGCGTCGCCCGTAAACGCAGCATAGAACCAACCTTGGCGCGTTCCTTCTTGCCAAGGTCACTCTGCTTGATATCGCATGTTTTCTCGATAAGCGAAACCATCTTCTTTCCGATGCCCTCAAACATCAGTGGGACATGATCAAAACCACGCGTGGCGATCTTGGTAAAATGCGACGGAGCGGGGATAAGAATATAGTCGCGGTACCTCAACTTCAAATAAGGCATGGCACGCTCTAAGAAACACTTGGATAACTCGATATCGCCACAGCCTTTATAGAGGTACAGTAGGCTTTGGTATTCCTCTAAATAAGGGTATAGAGAGGTGAACTTGACCCCGTCTTCTTCCCAATGTTGGAATTTAGGGTCTAGACCTAAATAACATTTGAAACAAATGGACTTTGCTCCAAACGCAAAATCGAAAAGAGAGATTTCACGAATTGGCCGATGACACATTTTGCAGAAATGTGTTGCAGTATTTGATTTCGTTAATGGCATCTTTCATCCCCTCGCTTTCCTGGTTGGCCAAAAAGAGCACCTCCCCTTTTGGCGCATCCGCCTTCCTCCCTGCTCTGCCCGCGATCTGAATCAAAGCTGCAGAATCATAGATTTGATTGTCTGACCCGAAGACGATGACCTGTAAATCGCGGATAGTTACGCCGCGTTCTAGGACCGCTGTAGTGATGAGGTAACGGTATTTCCCTTTTTTAAATAATTCAATTATTTCGGACCGCTTTACGCGCTTGCTCGATACATAATTACCTCCTGGAACAAACCATTTCGTAAACGAAAATAGGCTTTCTGCCTGGGCTACGGAGGGTACAAAAACAAGGCACTGCTTTCCCTTTTTCTTATATTCGCGGAGCTTTTTAATCAGCAAAAGATATTTCAAAGGCCCGAAACTAATTGCGGCCTTAGGCACGGGTATTGGCTTTTTATGGTAACGTGTCCGTAATGAAAGCATATCGTGGCCAGGCCTAGAAAACTCTTTGATGATGGCTTTCGAAGGGGTCGCGCTCATCATGACACAATGCCCTCTTAACGACGCTTTAAAGAAAGCAACAAGCGTTTCATCCCCTTTAAACGGGAAAGCATCGATTTCATCCATAACCAAAAGATCGAAATATTTAGGGTAACGGTATAACTGATGGGTGGTCAAAATGATGCAATCGCCTACCAAGACGTCGTTATGCTGGCCATAAACCGCCACGATTTTATTGCTGGGGAAGGCATCCTTAAGTCTCATGTATAGCTCGATAACAACGTCCCGCCGAGGCAAGGCAAAGCCAACCTTTAAGCCCTTGGACATGGCATAACCGATGACGCCGTAAGATATTTCCGTTTTTCCCGAGCCACAGACCGCGTAAACCAGCGTATCAATACCATTCTTATAGTTCTCTACGATCGAATCGGATAATGTTTTCTGTTCTTTCGATAGAGAATAAGCGAGACTAAGCCTCACTGGCCTTGCCTCCGTTTTCTCTTCTTTGACCAGGTTACCATTAAAGCCAATGCATCTGCGGCAATACTTTTCGCCGTTTTTTATGCCGATGAAGGCTGGATCTTTATTCCCACAACGGGGACACACAAAAAATTTTCCCATACTTACCTATAGTCGGGAAAGTGAAAAAATGGACAAACTTAAGGTAAAAAGTTTGTCCAAATCATTAGAAATGCCAAGTATTAAGAAAACGTTAGCATTTTTCTTCTAGGAGGTCGACGCGGCGATGATGCTTCGCTTCAACCGAGAAAGGAGTCGAAAGGAATAGGTCCACGCGACGCAACACGTCTTCAAGCTTCATGTATTTTTGGCCGAAGGCAATCATGTTCGCGTTGTTGTGCTCGCGAAGCTTTACACTGACGCCATCATCATAGCCAATGCCGCAGCGGACCCCCGCCACTTTATTCGCTGCGATGGAGATTCCTTCGCCCGAAGTGCACACGATGATGCCAAAATCCGATTCGCCACTAGCGACGGACTTTGCCGCAGCCTTGCCGAAGATAGGATAGTCGCAAGAAGCCTCGGAATTGGTGCCAAAATCAAGCACGTTATAGCCTTGCTTTTTAAGATGCTCAGCAATCGCATTTTTATAAGCAAAACCACCATGGTCTGAACCAAGAGAGATGGTTTTTGCAGGCTTTTTATAAATTTTTGCAATCTTTTCAAAAGGCAAAGAGCCTTGGCGAATCAGCTTAGGTTCATCACCAGTAAGGTCTACGACTGTCGAGGGAATGCTCGAAACGCAGGACCCTTTAATGATGACCGAGACACGGCCATCAAAGGTAGCCAGAGCGCTTTCAAAATCTAAGGCTGGCTTCTGCCCAGAAAGGTTCGCGGAGCTGACCAATAATGGTTCGCCAAGTTCATCAATAAAAGAAAGCACTTCTTTGCTGTTGGGGATGCGCACCCCAGTAACACCCGTTCCCAAATCGACGCAATGCGGCGTCATAGGGCGAGACTTCAAGAGAACGGTAAGCTCGCCAGGCATCAACTCTTGAAGCACGTCGGAGATGCCAGCATTCACTTCGCAACGGCTCACAACTTGTTCAATTTGGGAGCACATCAACGTAAACGGTTTTTCCGCCGGACGATCCTTAGAGTCACGCAATAAGTGATAGTATTCTTCCTCGGCACGGCAAGCGATACCATAAACCGTTTCGGTGGGGAAAAGAACGACTTCTCCCTGTTTTAATGCTTCGATAGCGACGCTGCGGTTTTCCCATTCAACAACTTGAGTTTTCATATTTTTTTACCTACAAAACACGAACAAAAAGCGTGTTAAACCATTCAAATCCTTGATGAACTCGTATTCATAGTCTTCCAAATACTCCTTCATCATCTTGGTCAGCATATCCTCCAAATCGTAACCAATTTCAAAGGCCATAAGGAGACTGCCCTTCTTCACTTTCTTATAATTCTTGAAGATATCTTCATAGACGTTATTCTCGGGGGTTAAATAAAGCGCACCTTCAGGTTCATAATCCTTCACCGAGTCCTGGACCTCTTCCTTATTTAAGATATAGGGAGGGTTGGAAATAATGATGTCTAAGTTCATCTTGGCGTCGATGTAAGGTTGTAAACTTTTGCCTTCGAGAAGTGTCGCGTTGACGTTGTAATCCTTGATGTTTTTGCGGGCCACTTCCAAAGCGCCTTTGGAGACATCGCTGCCCACGAGCAACCAATTTGGGAACAAGGAACGCAGGGCGCATAAAATCGCGCCTGAGCCCGTCCCGATATCCGCGACGACCAAATAGTTCCGCGGGTCATAATAATCCACGACCTTTTCGGAGAGGTTGGCGATGAGTTCTTGCGTCTCCATTCTCGGGATCAAAACGCGTTGATCAACATAGAGTTTCGTATGGAGAAAAGTCGCCTCGTTAATGACGTATTCCACAGGCATTCCTTGAATTAACTTTGCAAAATCCCGTTCAAATTCCTGAATTTTCGTAAATTCGTCGTCCTTATGGAACAAAGTATCGATCGGTTCGGCATAGCCCATCTTATGCGCGATAAGGACACGGATATCCTGAGAAGAAACGCCATGTTCCTTCCCTTGATTCATCGCATTAAGATAGGCTTCGTAAATCTTAGGCATTCTGATTCTCCTGCTCGAGGAGCTTTTGTTCTTGGTCGAAGTGGATAAGCGCCTCGATGATGCCGTCGAGTTCGCCTTCCATGATGCGGTCAAGTTGGTTTACGGTATAGCCGACGCGATGGTCGGTCACGCGGTTTTGCGGATAGTTATAGGTACGGATCTTTTCCGAACGTTCGCCGGTGCCGACTTTAAGCTTTCTTTCGGTCGCGCGCTTGGCATCTTCTTGTTCTTGGAAGAAGGCGAAGACTTTCGCGCGGATCATCTGCATCGCGATTTCTTTATTCTGTAGCTGCGCTTTTTCGGTTTGGCACGCCGCGACGATGCCGGTGGGAAGGTGGGTAATACGGACCGCGGATTCGGTCTTATTGACGTTTTGGCCACCCGCACCCTGGGAATGATACGTGTCAATCTTCAAATCGGAGGGGTTGATATGAACGTCGACCTCTTTGGCTTCCGGCATGACCAAGACGGTCGCGGTGGACGTATGAATACGCCCGCTGGCTTCCGTCTTTGGAACGCGTTGGACGCGGTGGGCGCCCGATTCGAACTTTAATTTGGAATAGACGGATTCGCCTTTGATCATGAAGGAAATGTTGGAATAGCCACCAGAAGCGCCTAATGAAGCGTCGAGAAGTTGGATTTTCCAGCCCTGTTTTTCGGCGTACTTGGTATACATACGGACCAAATCGCCAGCGAAAATGTTGGCCTCGTCGCCACCGACCGCCCCACGGATTTCAACAATGATGTTTTTATCGTCATTGGGGTCTTTGGGGAGAAGGATAATTTTGAATTGTTCCTCTAATTTATCGATGGTCTCTTGGGCTTCTTTGCGGGTCTCCTTGGCGAATTCCGCTAATTCGGGATCGCCGGAGTTTTCCATCTCCAAAGAGTCCGCGATATCCTGCTCTGCCTTTAAATAAAGAAGATAGGCTTCATAGGCTTCGCGCAAATCCGCCTGCTCTTTCGTCATTTTCGTGAAGTTCGCGAGGTCGTCCGCCGCGTCTTCTTTTCCTAATTCAACATCAAGCTGTTGATACCTTGCTTTCGTGGCTTCAAGCCGCTTTCTCATTGATTCTTCCATGTTTGGTACCTGCCAGGTCGAATTATAGCAAAAGCCGGCTACGGATAAAACGCTAACTAATCTTTGATTAGACCTAGGAAGAAGGGCGCACTCCGTTTATAATTCCATGTAATGGCATACAAAGCACTATATAACAAATACCGCCCTACCACATTCGAAGAGGTGGCAGGACAACGGTCCATCGTCCGCACGATGCGCAACGCGATTGAAAACAATAAAATCGCGCATGCTTATCTCTTCTGTGGCCCCCGCGGTACCGGCAAGACCTCCATGGCGAGGCTTTTTGCCAAAGCTTTAAACTGCGAAGAGGGGCTTGGCCACCAATGCAACCATTGCTCCAACTGTTTGGCCATGAACTCTGGCTCCCATCCAGACGTCATTGAAATCGACGCCGCCAGTAACAATGGCGTCGAGCAAGTCCGCGACCTCATCGATAAGGTTCGTTACGCCCCCATCAAAGGCAAATACAAAATCTACATTATCGACGAAGTCCACATGATGTCCGCCGGCGCCTTCAACGCCTTATTAAAGACATTGGAGGAACCGCCAGAGCACGTCATTTTCATCCTTGCCACGACCGAACCATTTAAAGTGCTTCCCACCATCATTTCCCGCTGCCAACGTTATGACTTTGGCAAAATTGACGCCAAAGACATCACCGATAAGCTCGTCTGGATCTTAAAACGTGAAGGCGTGCCCTATGAAGAATCTGCCTTGGACGCGATCGTCGACTTAGCGGATGGCGGTATGCGCGATGCCTTGTCCATCCTTGACCAAGCGCTCGCTTATGGTGGAAATCAGCTCCGCGAAAAAGATGTCTTAGATGTCTACGGACTCGCATCTTCCGCGCAAAAGTGCCGTCTTTTGGATTTAATCGCCACTGGCGACGTCAGTCCAGTCCTCGCCTTGGCTGAGGAATTCCTAACCTCAGGAATCGATATCAAACGCCTCATCCAGGCTCTCTTAGATATCTTGAAGGACTGCTTAGTCTATCTCAAAACAAACCAGCCCAAATTGCTTCAAGCGGCCAGCGTGAAAGACATCGATGCCCTCATCGGCAAAATCGATGATGTCCACGCGAACCAGATGATCGACATTCTCATCAAGTGCCAAGCCGATTCCAAAAGCGTCGGCAATCTCCGTTCCCTGTTTGAACTGACCTTGATCCGCATGACGTCATTATTTGGAGAAGGGGCCGTCGTTGAGCCCTTCGCACCTCAATGTAGCGCGCCAAAGCCAGCGCCAGCGCCCATGGCCAAGCCGAAGCCAACTCCGGCACCCGCTCCTGCGCCAGCACCAGAACCTGAGCCTGAGCCAGAGCCCATGGTGAAACCCGAACCCGTTAAACCCGTTATTCAGGAAGCGCCGAAGACAAATCCCAATCAGCAAGAACTCTATACGGGGACCACGCCTCCAGATTGGCTACTTGAGGATGACGCACCAAAACCTTCGCCCGCTATTACGCCGAAGCCAGAACCCACGCCACAGCCCAAAAAGCCTGCAGAACCCATCTTTCCGCTCAAGAAAGAGGAGGAAAAGAAGCCTGAGGCCCCAGCTGCTTCGCCTGTTGGCATCATGAAAACTGAAGGCACTCCATTCCAGTTGGACGAACAGACGGTCGTCAATATTATGGTCCTCGGTCCAAAATTCAAGTTGGCGAGACAAGCGCTCTTTGAACGTTGGAGCGAGCTCTCCGAAATGCGCTTTGACCCAAAGCTAGGCGGCCTTGCCCAATTGCTCAGCGAGGGCCGTCCCTTCTGCCTTTGCGAAGAAGCGTTGCTCATCAACTTCAATTTCACCAGGCAGCGTGACCGGGCCAATCTTCAAGAGAACCAAAAGGCCCTTTCCGACCTCGTCGCAACCTTGTTAGGACGTAATGTCTTCATCTATGGTCTCGACCGCAACGATTCCAACAATTATCAGAAGAAATACTACTCGCTCAAACAAATCGGGAAACTTCCAAACCCCGATGAAGTCACATTGAATTTGCCAAAGAGGAGGTAATAAA
This sequence comes from Bacilli bacterium, assembly GCA_017626815.1. Classification (GTDB taxonomy): domain Bacteria; phylum Bacillota_I; class Bacilli_A; order RFN20; family CAG-826; genus Alloenteromonas. Next base: position 30,569 of record JAGAHY010000187.1, read on the forward strand.
CCATGAACCAAATGCAACAAATGTTGATGAATGCCCAAAGGATGCAGAAAGCTCTCCAAAAGGCCCATGACGCTCTCGCCGAAAAGGAATTCGCCGTCTCCAAAAACGGCATTGTCGAACTCGTTATGCTCGGCAACCGCCAAATCAAGTCGCTCACCATCGATAAGGACGCCTTAGAACCTGACAACGCTGAGATGATTTCCGACGCTCTTCAACTCGCCCTCAACGAAGCCTTGGAGAAGATCCAAGCCGAGAACGATAAGATTGAAGAAGAGATCACCGGAAAGACCGGATTGTTCTAATGAAAGAACTCGCGACTTACGCTGCGCTCGTCGACTCTTTCCGCAAACTTCCTGGCATTGGCACCCGCTCTGCGGAGCGTATGGCCAACAGTGTCCTGGAAATGCGAAAAGAGGATGCTTTAGAATTCGCCAAAGCCATTGAAAACGCGAAAACCCGCGTCCATAAATGTCCCATATGTGGACTTTATACCGAAGAGGAAACGTGCGAGGTTTGCAAGGATTCTACGAGAAACCACGATATTTGCCTCGTGGTCGTGAACCCTAAGGACGCGACTAGTTTTGAAGCCGTCAATAACTTCAAAGGCGTCTACCATGTCCTCGGAGGCTTACTGGCCCCTGCTAAAGGAATCGGTCCTGAAGCCTTGTCCATCGACGCGCTAAAAACCCGCGTCAAAGACGAGAACATCAAAGAAGTCATCGTCGCCACTTCCCCTACCTTAGAAGGGGAGACGACCGCTTTGTTTATCGCGAAAATCTTAGAACCATATGATGTCAAGGTCTCGCGCCTTGGCTATGGGCTGCCCGCTGGCTCCACGTTGGAATACGCGGACCCCTTGACCTTATCAAGAGCCCTAGAAGGGAGAAAGACATTATGAGTCTATTCATTACGTTTGAAGGTGGAGAAGGATCAGGTAAATCCTCCGTCTTAAAATTACTGGATGAGCGCCTTCGTCAGGAAGGTTACCAAACTGTTTTGACGCGCGAACCCGGCGGTACTCCTATCGCCGAGCAAATCCGCAACGTCATCTTGGATAAAGCCAATACCAAAATGGATGCCAGAACAGAGGCGTTGCTTTATGCCGCCAGCCGTAGGCAGCATTTAGTGGAGAAAGTTTGGCCGGCCCTAAAGGAAGGGAAACTCGTCCTCTGCGACCGCTATTTAGATTCTTCTTTGGCCTATCAAGGCGGCGCTAGAGGTTTAGGCATCGATAACGTGCTCAACGTCAACATGTTCGCCACGGAAGGCACCTTCCCGGATTTGACCTTGCTCTTTGATATTGAGCCTGAGATGGGTTTAGCCCGCATCGCCGCCAGCGCATCGAGGGAAGTCAACCGCCTCGACCTGGAGAAACTCGATTTCCATCACGGCGTGCGCAAAACGTTTCTCTCCTTAGCCAAGCGCTACCCCGACCGTTTCGTCATCATCGACGCTTCGCAGCCCATAGAAAAAGTCCTTGAGGACGCCTACCAAACCGTGAAAAAGAGATTGGAGAAATGAGCTTAGGGAATTATCTAAAAAATAGACAACCCCTGGTAACAAAGTCTTTTTGCTATGGCTTAACCCATGATCAGCTCGCCCACGCTTATTTGCTTACCGGCGAATCAGGGACGCCATTAAAAGAGACGGCTCTTTTCCTCGCTAAGTCGATTATCTGCGACCATCCAAACCCCCTCGCCGATGAAGAATGCATCACCTGCCAACGCATCGACCGCGAGGAATATCCAGATTTCATCTTTCTCAACGGCGAAGAAGAATCCATCAAAAAAGAAGAAGTCCGCGACACATTGACGCTGTTCCAGAAAACTCCTTTGGAACGTAAAGGCGTCATGATTTATGTCATCCACCTCGTTGAGAATATGACCCTTGAGGCGGTGAATTCTTTGCTTAAGTTCTTGGAAGAACCCACCCCTTGGACCTACGCCATTTTAACGACGCAGAACGAAGACAAAGTCTTACCGACGATCGTTTCCCGCTGCGAACGGCTCCGTCTCATCTTGACTCCGCGCAACGAAGTCTATGAGGAAGCCCTGGCTTTGGGCGTCGCCAAAGAGGACTGCGAACTGCTTTCCTATTTCTATAATGACGGTTCATTATTGAAAGAAGCCGCCGAAAAAGAAGACTATCAAAAACTGAAGTTAGCCCTCACCGATTCGCTCGACGCTTTGTCAACAAGTCCGCAATTCGCGCGTTTTATTTTCGAAAATCAGGTAACTCCCCTACTTTCGAGCAAAGCCAGCGCGCGTTTCTTCTTCGATTTATTGACTCAATTCTTCCGCGATATCGTCGCGAAAAAAGCCGGCAATCCCATCACCTTGACCAGCTATGCTACAATTATTGACGCGGCGGCAAAGAAACTGCCTCACGTCGAAACCTCGTTACTCTCCATTATGACGCTTCGTGGAGAGATCGAACTCAATATCCGGGTAGGTCTGATCCTCGCCCATTTAGTAAACGTCCTCACCAAGGAGTAAGTCCATGGAATCCGAAAAGAACGCTTTTTATTTAGCCATTAAATTCCTCGGCTCCGAGAAGAGTTATTACTTCTCTTGTCCCGATGAGAATTTTGCCATCGGCGATTTGGTTATCGTCATGACTGCTGCCGGGGTGGAAGCGGGCCTTGTCACAATGGCTCCGTTATCCATGAGCAAATATAATTCCAACCTTGAGCTTAAATCCATTCTCCGTAAAGGCGATGAACGCGACCAGCGTGAATTCAAACGCAACCTCGAAGATGCCAAAAAAGCCTTGGCCATCACCCGTAAAGAGATTGCAAACCTCAACCTTTCCATGGATCTTATCGATGCTTTCTACACCATCGACGGCTCCCGTATCACGATTACTTACACTTCCCCCGAAAAGCGCGTGGACTTCCGCGAATTGCTCAAGGTATTGGCCCCTCAGTTAGGCTGCCGTATTGAATTACGTCAAATCGCTTCCAGGGATAAAGCCAAAATGATTGGTGGTCTTGGCATTTGTGGCCTCCCCTTATGCTGCTCAACCTTCCTCAATCAATTTGAAGGGATTTCCATTCAGCGCGCCAAAAACCAGATGCTCACCTTGAACATCCCCAAGCTTTCTGGCCCCTGTGGCAAGTTGATTTGCTGTCTAACATATGAAGATGACGCCTATACCCAAGCCAAGAAGGAATTTCCCAATCTTGGCACGACCGTCAAATTGGATGAAGGCCCCTACACCGTCGACTCGTTTAATATCATTTCGCGTAACGTCCGTCTCACCAACGCCACCCACAGTGACTACAAGACCTTCACCTTAGAAGAGTTCCGCCAGTTGCAAAACGGCACCTATCAGCGTAAGGTCGAGATCACCAAAATCGAGGAATCCCCATTACCCTCCTTTGGCCTTGAAAAAGCGCAGGACCGCCAGCACGAAAATCCCCGCAAAAACGACAACAAAAATCAGAAAAAAGACAAAAACGGTGCAAATCCCAATCGAAATGGGAACGCCCAAAACAACAACCAAAAGCAATCTAACGGGCAACAACGTCCACAGCAAGGTGGTCATAACAATCCAAACCAGCAGCGTGGCAATAGCCAACCCCGCAATCAGCAAAACCAGCAGCGTCCCCAAAATAATCCCCAACAACAAAAAGAACAAAACCGTGGGAACGAGCCTAGGCCCCAAAAGCAGCATCATAACCCGAACCAGCAACGTCCGCAGAATAGCCCCAATCAGCAACGTCCTCAGAACAACCCAAACCCAAACCAGGGTCAGGCAAATAATCCGGAAGCCAGCAAGAACAACAACCATCGCCGTTACCACCATCACCACGGCCATAACGGCAACCGCAATAACAACAAAGGCGGGGAAGGCAACGCGTAATGTTTCCTCGGGAACTCAACTTTGAAGGCGACTCGCCAATCCTCTATCTCATCGCTACCCCGATTGGCAACCGCGGGGAAATGACCCCCCGTGCTTTAGAAGTTCTTAAAGGCTGCGATTACATCGCCGCTGAAGATACCCGCAATTCTGGTCAACTCATGGCGTCTTTTGGCGTGGATAAGCCTTTTATCAGCTGCCATGAGCATAACGAAGAAGAAGCCAGCGCCAAAATCATCGCCTTGTTAAAACAAGGGAAGAAAATCTGCTTCATGTCGGATGCCGGTTACCCCTGCCTCTCCGATCCTGGTCAGCGCCTCGTCGCACGCTGCCTCGAAAACGGCATTAAAATCACCGTTACCTCAGGACCAAGCGCCGCCATCAATGCGCTAACCTGCTCGGGATTAGACTCCATGCACTTCCACTTTGAAGGTTTCTTGCCCGCGAAAGATTCTGAGCGCGTCGCGCGCCTTAACGAACTTATCACTAATCCCGACACCCTGATCTTCTACGAATCCCCGCACCGCATCTTCAAGACACTGCTCTCCATGGCCGCCACATTAGGCGACCGTAAGGCCGTCATCGCCAGGGAACTAACAAAATCCCACGAGGAATTCATCCGTGGAACATTGGCGGAATTATGCCTCTTAGACGAAGCGACATTACGTGGCGAGATGGTCATCGTCGTCGCCGGCGCGGAGAAAAAGAAAGAATCTCTGACCGATAATGAAATCGCCCTCGCCTTAAAAGATCAACTCGAATGGGGCAGGACGCCGAAAGAAGCCATCAAAAACGTCTGCAACGACAACAAGTTACCCAAAAACAGGGTATACGATATCTATTTGAAAACGTATAAAAGCGAAGAATGACGAAGAGCCCAAGGCTTAGTTGACAAAGTCGGTGGGCTCTTTCTTTTTCTTCCGCACATCGGCAAAGAAGCTGATGCCGAGGTAGGTGGAATAAATGATGATGCCTAAGGTCCATAAGGCGACGCCAGCAAGACCGAAGGGAGTCGCGTAACGAAGTTCGTAGCTGACGGTTAAAGGGTTGCCGTTTTCATCGAGAACCGAGGGCGCGACAAAGCCGACGAGACCGCCGTCTAAACGAATCATTTGGCAGGAAACTTTCTTACCATCGGGCAGCTTCGCGGTCGCTTGCCAGCCCTTATCATAGCCAAGCTGAGTCAAGACGATGCGATCCTTATCATAGGCGGTTTGGAAGGTGAACAAATTGGTGTCCATTTTCACATTTTGAAGTGAATTTTCCTGCATTTCCGCCTCAAATTGATCGATTTTTGATTTTTCATAGACCGAGCAATAGAAGTTTTGGGGGGAGACATTGAAACTGCCGTTGCCGCCATGGCACATGACGATGCGCTTGGCTCTGCCGCGGACATATAGCCCAAAAGTGCAAGAACGGAAATGGTAGTAACCGCCATCTTTCGCATTCTTCAAAACGTTATAATCAAACGCTAAGCAGGCGTTTTCTTCAGTGACGTTTCCGTTTTCGTCGACCTTATCGCCGAGGACATAGATACGAGGCACGCCAACGCCATTGTCGGTGTTGTTGTAATAGCGGAACTCGATATAGCAGCCTTCGCGGTCCTGGTTGAAATATTCACCGTTAGAGGGGATGAAGGTCAGTTTGCCAAGGTCTTGCTTCATACTGAAGCTTGATGCGGTGATTTCTTTCTTGGAATCATAATGGTCTAAGAAATAACCGACGCCGTCTTTGCGGTAAGATGCAGCGCCCTTGGCGAATAAGCCGTCGCCACTGGCAGTCTCGTAATATTCGCCTTTTAAGCCATAGCCAAGGCGCATGCGGCGTTGCCCAATCAAGGATTCAAGGTCCGCGTCAGACTTCACCACAGGGGCTTCAGCCGTGACGACAAAGGATTCTGGCAAGGTGACATCGTCATCGATGATCGCGCCATGAAGTTGAACGTGTTCGAGCCATTGCTGCCGCAAGTAAGCATAGTCGGTGATGAAACTGGAACCGTTGTTGTAGGAATACCACTGGTTGGCGAAATGAGAGTCCTCAACCCGGCCCATGCGGTACAGCATATCGGAATCCACCGCATAGCCAAGAAGCGGCATGGAATCATCATTGCGGCGATAGACGCGGACGTTATCGCGGTTTGGAGAATAATTGTCCATCTCAGTGACATTAAAGGGGACATTAGGCTGTAAGAAGGTGCCGTCTTTTAGCCACGAGCAATAGTTGCTGACGATATAATAACGAGTGCCGAGCAACGTATCCACGGAATAACGCTTATTGCCATAATAGCCGGACCAATTGGGGTTGTAATATTCTTCATCCCCATACGTTTTCGCCGCAGAACCAGGCATTTTCATCTGATTATTGATAGCGAAGTCTTCCACGTCGAAGTTCATTAAGGAATGGAAGGAGGCGGTGGCATTTAAACCGACGACGTTATGCGCGTAGTTAGAACCAAGGAAGGTGTCACTATTGGTGCGGAAGAAAGATTTATCGTTTTCTTTGATCTTGTTGGCGATATGTAAGGAGGTGCTTACGTTGCTTTCGCCGCCAGCGTAGGAATTACGTAAAGACCACGTGCCGTTGAACGCATAGGATAAGTTACCCATAACGATTACTTCCGCCGCGACAAGTCCGAATAAGGCGTATTTAAGCCAGTTGTGACGGTGGCCAACGCAATATAACACACCTTCGACAGCGACAAAGGCGAGCTGGTAATACAAATACCACTGAGCCAGGACACCAGCATGTTCTTCGGAGCCCACATAATACGTATTGGACCAGTAGGTCGTGTTATGGATGTTGTAGACGGCGCTAGAGAAGATCTTGTCTTTGAGTAGATGCTCCGTTAAGGCATAGACCAAGAGGGTGCTAGCCAAGGCAAGAACGGTAGAGGCCAGGGGAATGAACTTCGGCTCTTCTTTGCGTTGGTCAAAGCCCCAACAGCAATAATAAGTGATGATGGGGATCAAAATCAGGTACCAGCGTCCATATCCATTTCCGGTGAAGGCGTAGAAGGCGAAATAACTGAAATTGGTGAATAAAGCGTAAATAACGATAAAAACAGCTAAGAAATGCGACCATTTTTTCATTCGGACGGAATTGATCAAGGCCGTGAAGAACAAGATGACGCATGGCGTATAGCAGAAGATTGAGGCCGTCCAAGCGTCGTAATTCGCGCTGCGGGCGATCGGTAGCTGTGTCCAGCCGCCGGTGGGGAAGAAGAAGGAAATTAAACCCATCAATTCGCGGCCAGGGTTATCGCCGACTTCCTCAAACGCATAGGTGAAGAACATGCGGAAATCAAAGGCCTTAAAAGCATTCTTAAGACTATGCCAATAGGCGGTGCCGATGGAGGCGCTTCTTCCCGAGAGCATCGTCTCGCGGATGGAGGGCAATAACGAGAAGGCTGAAAGCATCAAGCCGACGGCGAAACCCATGACACCCAAGCCGATGACGATGAAGTTCGTTTTCACATCGCGGGTTTTGATGGTCGTGAAATAACGCCAGCCCGCATAGATGACGCCGAAGATGCAAAGCACCGGCACATAGAAGAAGCAGGAAATGCCAAGTCCGAACACGCCCAAGATGAGCAAGGTCGGCTTTTGTTCTTTGATGACTTTCTCTAAGCCCCAAAGAATCAATGGGAAGAACGCCATCGCGGTCGTGAAATTCGGAGACCCTTCAAAGAACGTCGTATAACCAGAGAAGGCATAAATGACGCCACCGATACGGGCCGTCCATTCTTTGATGCCCATGTTTTTCAAGTAGCAGCGCATCATCAATCCGCCAAACATGATTTTGACGAACGTCATCTGCGCATACATCTGCGGGATCCAGGCCCTTGGGAAGAGATAACAAATGAACATGAAGGGATCGAACAGGCCATAGTAAGAGCCAGACCCGATCATGTCCGTCCCCATGTAGACCCCAGGGTCATACAGAGGGAATCTACCCGTGGTAAAGAACAGATGCCAGGCATCCCAATAGTCGTAGGTGAAGGAGATGTATTGCCAGGTATAGTCCCAGTTTAGTAGCTGCGTCCAGGAGTTATCAAACAACGGATACGCGGCCCAAAGCGCGCCGAGCAAAAACAGGAACAATCCGTAATAAAATGTGCTTCTCCAAGAGAATAAAAACGAAAAATGCTCGCGAAACCACGATTTTTTGATCGATTTTTTCGCGCGGATTTCTCTTAATGATGGCGTTGCGTTGCCTTCTTCGGCCATAGGTTATTTTCCCTCTTCCGCGTTATTTTCTTTTTCGTTGCCGACGATACCGACCGTGTCGCTGACGGGCACCGAGAAGGCAATACCCATGCCTTTCGTCGACATGCCAGCTTCCGCGTTGACCAACGTCAAAACATTATCGCGGATGTCTTGCGGCACCAAAATCAAGACGACGTCTTTCTCCGGCGTGACGGTGACGCCGAAGAATTCCTCAACTTCTTTGTTGCCTGTGCCACGGGCGCTTAAGACAGTGCCTCCGCGGGCGCCAGCTTTCTTCGCCGCCGTCATCACCAAATCGGTAAAGCCGTGGTTCACGATACAAATCACACATTCGAAATTGCTCATTTTTTCTTCATTCCCTTCTTCCGCTCTACCGCTTTCATCGGTTTTTCGAACTGCCGCGTATTCGACAGCATTTTATAGATGGAGACGCCCGCCACCGAATCAAGCGGAGTCGCATAGGCGATGCCTTTAGCGGCTTTAGATACGGCGAAGCGATTCTCCAATTGGGCTTTATAAGAGCCCCATTTATCCGCCCTGAGGATGGAGAAGATCACGTCTTTCTTGCTTGTCCCGTTAAGGAGAGCAATATCCTTAGGCGCGGTTCCTTTACCGCGCATTTGCAGGCAAATCGCGGCTTCGTTATCGTTGTTGATCTGGATAATCGCATCCCCTTGTTCGGCATCGACAATCGTGGTGACAAAGAGCAATTGTCTCAAACGATGGGTTTTTTCATAAGGCACATAGTCGCTCATCCTGCATCCTCCATCGCGCTGTTCCAATCAAAGTGGATAACTTGTTCGTCGTTCTCTTCGACAATACGTTTTCTCGCCTTGGCCAAAGCTCTTTTGGATTTGAGGACGGATTGCAAGCCTAAGGCCTGAACGACGATGATCGGCATCATCGCGACCATGGCCACCAAGCCAAAACCATAGGAATACACATCCGCGCCGCAAGAAAGGGCAAAGCCAATGCAGAAAGGTAAGACAAAGGTAGAGGTCATTGGACCGGAAGCGACACCGCCAGAGTCAAACGCCATCGCGGTATAGATCTTTGGTACCATGAACGATAAGACAAACGCCAGGATATAACCGGGGATGATGTAATACTCAAGCCCGAACTCAAAATGGCAGCGGATGACCGACAAAGCGACAGCCACGCCATTGGCAAGTGCCAGCATCATCAACACGTGAAACTTTCGTATCGTGCCATCGGATACTTGTTCCATCTGCGCGACCAAAACATGGACGGCGGGTTCGGCCAATACGCCAAAGATACCAAATAAAGCACCAATCGCGATCGCCATATAATGCATTAACTTGGAGGTGCCCAGCATGTGGCCGACGTTTTGGGCAATCGGCAAGAAGCCCCATTCGACCGCACTCAGGAACAATACCAAGCCCACATAAGTGATGGCCATGCCGATGATAATGCGCGCCAAGTCGCGTCCTGGGATACGGATGAAAATCAATTCATAGACGATGAAGAAAGCCAAGATGGGGCCTACCGACAACGCGACAGAGCCCATCGTTTTCACGCTGCCGCTAAGCAAGCTTTCCCAGATACTGGAAAGAGAAGCTTCTTCTAAAGGATATTGAGCAGGAAGTCCCCTACCCGTAGCTTTCAAGATAAGGGAGATGCAAACAACCGCCAGGATGGGGCCGATGGAGCATAAGGCCGTCAAACCGAAAGAATCTTCGGAGTTTTTGCCGCCGCGGTTCGCTGCCATGCCTAAGCCAAAGCCAAGCAAGAAAGGAACGGTAACAGGGCCCGTGGTCACGCCGCCAGAGTCAAAACAAATCGGCAAGAAGCGCGGGTCGATGAAATAAAGCAAGGCAAAGCAAAGGCCATAGAAAGCCAAGAACATGACGTTCAAGCTTTGGTGCAAGGTCGTGCGGATGACGCCGACGACCAAGAACAAACCAACGCCGACGCCAATCGTCCAAATAATAATCTGACTATTGATGCCGATCTGACCGGAAAGAACGCTTAAATCAGGCTCAGCGATGGTTACCAACACACCGATGATGAAGGTCATGATGATGACGAAGAAGAATTTGTTTTTCTTCACCAAGGAAGCACCGATGATACGGCCGATTTCCGTCATGGATTGCTCAGTGCCTAGACTAAATAACGCCATGCCGATGACAATCATGATGACCGCTACGGCAAAAGAAATGATGTTGTCATTGCTCAAAGAGTAAACGAAACCATCGGCGTCTTGGAAAAAGTTCGCAGGCAAGGCGAAACGGGTAATAAAGAAAAACAACAGCACGACAACCGTAATGGGAAGTGCAGACAAAAGCGATTCAAAGATCTTACCAAGCCATTCTCTTCCAGATGGTATCATCGGCGTCCTCCTCTAGGCTTTGCGCCCTTTTTGGCCGAGCGCTTTTCTATTGTAGTCTTCTCTTCCTCTTTGAGGAACGTCCTTTTGCCACGAGTGTTCTTTTTTTCTTTAAGCAGCTTCGCCTCCTCCCTTTTTTGGGCATGGGTAACGAAGAATAGGGACTTAAAACTATCGGGCATCGGCGTCACGAAATCGTAACGCTTGTTGTTTAGGGGGTTAGTGAACGTCAACTGATAAGCGTGTAAGCCAAGGCGCTTGATGGGGTCACTAGGCTCACCATACTTGTCGTCGCCGATAACATAATGGCCGCGGTGCCCGAGCTGAACGCGGATTTGGTTCTTTCTACCGGAAGAAATATGGACATCCAGCAAGGAATAGGGTTCCTTATAGGAAATGACTTTATACTGAGTCGTAGAAAGTTTGCCTTCTTTTTTATTTTTCGTGACAAACACCAAATGAAGGTCGTTTTGCATCAAATAATCCTGCAAAACCGCCTCTTCTTTCTCCATTTTTCCTTCGACAATCGCGTAATAGGCACGGGTTTCCACCACTTCTTGCCAATGGTTTTGCAAAGCCTCGCGGACTTCAAAGTTCTTCGCAAACACCAATACCCCCGAGGTATCTTCATCCAGACGGTGGACGACATAGACGCGGGCTTTGGGGTTAAACGAAGCGACATAGTCCGAGATTAAACGATAGGCCGTCTTGCCTTTTTCGCGGTCAGTCGCGACAGAAAGCAGCCCTGAGGGTTTATTGATGACGATGATGTCCTCGTCCTCATAAATGATGGGGAGGTCCTTACGTTCATGCTTGGCGATGCGGTTTTTGGAAACGGTGACGACATCTTCAGGGACGAGGGGGTAATTGTACTGGGAAACAGGGACACCCCCGACGGCGACCTGGTGATGGGTCAAGATGGACTTGATGGTCTTGCGCGGCGTATCCGGCATCTTAAACATCAAAAACTCCATCAAGGTGGTTTCTTTATAGACTTTGAATTCCTTGATGGATTTCGGATCGACCATGCCTTTGGAGCGCGGTTCTAGTTTCTTTTTATCGTTTTTGTTCATCGTTAGGCCTCCAAATAATGGATTAAATCCAGAAGTCGGCTTTCGGCGACGCTTCGACCTTGCTCGTAAAGGGCAATGAGTTTGTCGCTGTCTTTTTCCGCGATCTTGACATTCGGCGCGGTGCGGGGCCGGATCATGAAGATTTTGCCTTGTCGTTCTAGGTCATCGAGTTCATCCATGTCGCGGTTATAAGTCGCGCTTTGCTGCCGATAAGCTTGGATGAACTTCTTATATTTGCCATAAAGCAGTTTGCTAAGGAACATCTTGCCTTTGCCCGCAGGCTTTTTACGGTATCCCGCTTGCCTAGTCTCCACGACAATGAGTTTTTGAAAGCCTTCTTCAAACGCGTGACGGAAGGCGACTGCGTCGGTGACGCCGCCATCAAGATAATGTAGCCCCTCAACATCGACGGGATTGGAGGCGATGGGCAAAGAAGCCGATGCAGCAAGGGCCTTATAGAATTCCTTGCACTTCCCCTTTTTGAAATAATGGGGTTTCCCATCTTCTAAGCAGGTCGCGACAACCACGAATTCCACCGGTGAGGAATTATATTCTCCAAAGTTAAATGGCAACGTGGATTTAGGGACCGTATGGAACAAGTAGGCGAAATTGAAGACCGTGCCGCGAAAGAAACGATTCCTGAGGGAGAGGAATTTCTTGTCGTTCATCATGACGGTGGTCACATATTTGCTCCTACCGATATCCCTTGATATGTAGTTAACGGCGTTTAACCCACCTGCTGAAGTTCCAATGACATAGGGAAAATAGAGCCCGTTTTCCATCAAGACATCGAGCACGCCTGCGGTGAAGGCGCCGCGAGCACCGCCGCCTTGTAGGACCAAGGCCGCATTATAGGGGAAAGTACGATCCGTCATTACTATGTAATGGTATCGTTGTCCGCACGAAACCTCAAAGGAAAAAGACAAAAATAGGGGAATTCTTTTACTTTTCTTCTTAGGAAGGTAATTTCGCCCTCCCCAAGGGGTCAAAAAGGGGTCAGGCCTTTTTCGCTTGGAAGAAGCGATGGACGTACTCGTTAATCTGTTCCGATTCCCCTAACTCGGGGTGCATGACGTTATGGACGTGGCCGACTTTCTTATCCTTAGTTTCGAGAAAATGGAACTCCAAATCTAAGCCAAGAGACTTAGCATCCGCGTCTAGGTCGATGCTTTCTTGCTTGAGGAAATCATTATAGCAAGAGGAGAGGATAACCGGTGTCTTTAACCCTTCTAAGTGTTGGGAAGCGTCTAGGGCAGAAACGAAAGACTCCTCGTTCCAGCGTTTGCCATACATATAGTCACGGCCGCGCTTAGAAAGAAGCGGCGCATGGGCGGTCCGTCTAAAGTTATAAACAGGGCAGGATAGCCCGACGGCTAAAAACGAAATTTCAGGTAAGTTAACGCCGATTTGCCGCTGAAATTCAGGATTTGAAGCCAGTTCTGCAAGAAGCAAAGCATAGTGGCCGCCTGCGGAATCACCATAGAGAAAGAACCGATTTTTGTTTAGCCCAAGTTCTGCAGCGTGTTCATATAAGTAGGATAACTGTTTGGCAAGGACGGCAACTTGATCGAGGCAATCCCTTTTGCCACGATTATGAGGATAGTCAAGCAATACGACATGATAGCCTTTCTCTAGGAAGACACGGGCAAAGCCAAAGTTGTTCTTGCGGTCCCCATAAATATAGGCGCCGCCATGAATATCGATGATGGTGTCGCCGTTATAGGTGCCTTCATTGGCATAATAGATATCAAATTGGTGAAAGAAATCGCCGTCGCCTGATGCATCAACGTCTACGCGATGACGATAAGTATCGATGCTTGGCCAATCGCGCATCACTTTGTTATCGCTATGGCGAAGATACTTGGTCATCAAAAACAGCGAGAACTTACCAATCTTCATACGAGGACTCCATAGTGCTTTAGCGCTTCTTCGATGCCATCATCGACTATTGGAGGGGAGACATAGTCGGCGGCTTGTTTCACTTCGTCTTTGCCATTACCGACACAGACGAAAATCGAGCCTTCCTTCATCGTGATGTCTTGGGTATCGTCGCCAAAGGAGATGGCCTCATCACGTTTAAGCCCTAGGGCCTTCATGATATAGCCGATACCATCACCTTTGCGGTGTTCGAATTCAGAAATATCCACGCCGCATTCATGAAAGCGGTAATAGGTTAATTCGGGCATCTTCGCGTGGAGCTCCGCGTCATATTGTTCCGGGGCAAAAAGCAAACACCCTGTAACCTTATCACCACGATAAGGATGAACCGGAGGGACAGCGTCGCTATAAGTACCGTAATAGTTGTCTAAGAACGTGTTGCCGGGTGCAATTAAAAAGCGAGTCTTAGCCGTGACTAATTCGATCGTTAACGAGTGAGAAATGGCGATTCTGCAAAGTTTTCTCACTTTTTTCGAATCCATAACCAGGTTTCTTAAGGTTTTGTTACCCAAGGCAACATAGGCACCGCAATTGCTGATGACACCATTCCAATGGATGCCTAAATCAAAGACGCCAAACTCCTTTAGGGAAGCGTAAGGGCGGGCGGTGCAAATAACGACCTTCACCCCTTGCTTAGAGATTTCCCTAATAGCCTCGATGCCCGAAGGCACGAATTGGCGCGTCGGCCAATCATACAAGGTATTGTCGACATCAAAGAAGGCCACCTTAATCATGGTTGTCCTCCTTGAATACCAATTTCTGATTCGCGTTTCTTAATCCGACCTTGTCTACTTTGACGACTTTTCGGTCGTAAGTGATTAAGCCGTTGGTCTCGGATTCGACATCACTGAGCTGCGTGAGCACCGACACGGATAAACCTTTTTTGATTTGGGGCAACACTTCTTCTTCCTGGCACTTGATGATCGCATCGGAAAGATTCTCCAAAGTATCAAAGTATTTATAAGAGGTTTTCTTCTCGTTGAAACAATGTCCAGACACCATCAATGAGAACGCGCCATATTCGGACAAGGAGAGAATACGGTCATCTTTGCTTGGCTCCATATCCACCTTACGGAAATAGATGTGTTTGGAATCAAAGTCACCAGCCCCGTTATCAAACCAGCCGGAGGTGGAATCGATTAAGCGAGTAGAATCCAAAGACCGCAGATATTGGGTCAAACGGACCGAATCAAATTGCCCCCAGCCCTCGTTAAACAAGGTCCATATAGCGATGCTAGGAACGTTATAAAGTCGCTCGACGTAATCGGGCATGGTTTTTTCAAAATAATCTCGGCCCTCTTTGTCCTTGCGGCCCAAAAGGCTATGACGCTTGGTGTCGTCGAAATGATAGGTGAAGAAAGGCGCCGTCCAAATTAATAGTTTCTTATAAGGTCTACCCGCATTGGGGAAGTCTTGAATAACGATGAGGCCCAGGCGATCGCAGTGGTAATACCAGCGCATGTTTTCCACCTTGATGTGCTTACGGACCATGTTGAAACCAAGATCCTTCAGTAGTTCCAAGTCGTTGGACATCGCCAAATCGCTCGGAGGCGTGAGGCCGCCGTCAGGATAATAGCCTTGGTCGAGGACGCCCTTAAGGAAATAGGGTTTATTGTTCAAGCCGAACACCTTATGGCCTTGGTGCTCGACGATGGAGAATTTCCGCATCGCGAAATAACTATGCACCACATCGTTATTCACGCTGACTTCCAAGCCATATAAATCAGGAGTCTCCGGGGACCATGGGTGGAACGCGGAACGAAGCGGTAAAACTGCGTTTCCTTCGTTATCTAATTGGGTTTCAGCAATGAATTTCCCAGCAAAAGTGGCTTTAATGGATGAATTTTTAATTTTTCCTTCAAATTTGACGCGGATACGAACTTGCTTGTGATCGTAGTCGGGATCAATCTTAATGGATTGGATGACTTCGTTGGGGACCGACTCCAGCCACACGCTTCCCCAGATGCCCGAGGTAGCCGTATACCAAATGCCCGACGGCTTTAAGGATTGTTTGCCACGGGGATAAATAGGCGAAGAAGTATCGTCAATGACGTCCACTAGGAGCTCGTTTTTACCTGGACGAAGTTCCATGCAATCCACCGTGAAGGGGAGATAGCCGCCTTCATGGTGGGCGATCTTGACGCCGTTAAGGAAGGCATCTGCGATCTGGTCCACCGCTTCAAAGTGCAGTAACACACGGCCAACATTAAAGTCATCCGGCAATGTAAAGAATTTCCGGTAATGCATGAATTGACCCTTTTTGACGCTTTGGTCAATTTGGGACAAGGGGGTTTCCACCGAAAACGGAACCACGATTCCATAAGGATAATTCACGTGGTTCACGGGGTCTTCATCAAGGCTAAATTCCCAATAACCGTTCAGGCTTATATAGGAGTCGCGACGAAACTGCGGCGTGGGGTATTCCGCACACGGGCAATTCAAATCGATACGTTTTCCTTCTAAGGTGTACATTTATGCTATCTATTCTACCAGCCATACTTGGATTTTTGGATTTTCTTTAAGAAAATATATGCGGAGTTTTTCATGGCAGCACTGCTAACGGCAATCGGTTTAACCAAAACATATGGCAAAGGGAATACCAAAGTCACCGCGTTAGACGATGTTTCTTTTGCCGTGGAACGGGGCACGCTCACCATCATTCTCGGCCCTTCTGGGGCAGGCAAATCGACGTTGCTCAATATTCTTGGTGGCATGGATAAGGCCGATTCCGGAGTGCTGGCCGTCGATGGCAGCAACGTCGCCGATTACAGCCAGCAAAAGCGCGCAAAGTACCGTAGAGATAAAATCGGCTTCGTCTTTCAGTTCTATAACTTGATGCCCAACTTAACCGCGAAAGAAAACGTGGAACTTGCCACAGAGATGCGCGGCGATAAAGCCATGGATCCCGTAGCTATATTAAATAAGGTGGGGTTAGGGCACCGTGTGAATAACTTCCCTTCGCAGCTTTCAGGCGGCGAACAACAACGCGTATCCATCGCGAGAGCCTTAGCCAAAAACTCCGACCTCATCCTCTGCGATGAACCTACAGGTGCCTTGGATTACCAAACCGGCAAAGACATTCTTTCCATTCTTTACAACTTAGTTAAAGAAGGCAAAACCATCATTATCGTTACGCACAACTCCGCCCTACAGGAAATGGGCGATCACCTCATCAGAATAAAGAATGGGAAAATCGTTTCGGATGAGCTTAACCCCCATCCGAAAGACATTAAGGACATCGAGTGGTGAAGACTTCGTTTGGCAAAACAATTATTCGAAGCTACCTCCATAATAAAGGTCGCTTCCTCGCCAATTTCTTGACGGTCCTCTTTTCTGTCGCAATCACCGGAGGTCTAGGAGCCTTACCCGAGACTTTCGCCGATTCTTTTGCCGAGCAATATGTGACGGGCAACGCGCCAGACCTTATCGTAAAAAGCAAAGCCTACACCGGTTTTACAGGCCCAGAGATAACTGAGATTTCTTCGATCGAAGGGGTGAACGAAAGCCAATCTTTCTTTGTTTTCGACGGCAAAGAAGACGATGGAACCTACAACCGATTCTATGTTTTTGATTTCGAACAAGCGACCATCGCTAAGCCTGAGTTGCTCGAAGGAAGATATCCGACAAGCCGCGGCGAAATCGTCGTTGAGCAGCCGACGAAGAACCGAAAAGCCTATGCCATAAATGACACTGTCACCTTTGCCGCGGCCAACATGTTTATGCCCGCAGGGACCACCATCGTCGGCATTGTCCATTCCCCTCTATATAGCTGCGTGGCTAAGGAACGCGCGGAGCTCGAAGACCAAAACGACAAGCAATACGTCGAAGGCATTTTCTATTTGGAGAAATCCACGTTGCTCAAATTCACCCAAAACATGTGCAGCGATATTTATCTACGTGTTGATACCTCCGCGAAGCTTCTAACCAACGCTTACAAGGGTCAGGTTGAACAAATCAAAAAGCGCATCCTTAATACGTTTGGCGAGGATAACGTCGCCGTCCTTACCCTCGAGGAAACGACCTCCTATGGCCTCTTCCGTGGCTACAACGATAAAGTTCGCCTCATCGGGTACATCTTCCCCTTCTTCTTTATTTTGGTATGCGCGTTGATTAATCACATCACCATGACGAGATACATCAAAGATGAGCGCGCCGTCATCGGAACGTATTTGAGCAATGGCGTATCCAAAGCAAAAATCGTCAACAAATATGTGATTTTTGCTGGGATTTCTGTTTTTAGCGGCGGCGTTATCGGTTATCTTCTTGGAACGCCTTTATTGCCTTTTGTCGTCTATCCCGCCTATAACGCGGTGTTCCAGATGAGCCCTGCCACGGTCTCGTTCCTTGCGCCTGTTGGAATCGGGGTTATCGGCGTACTACTTCTTTTAGCATTATTTATCACCGCCTTCTCCGCCATCTCATACGTCCGTCATGAGCCGAGCGAAATCATGCGTGAACCGACGCCCGCCGCAGGCAAAAAGATTCTTTTGGAACGAATCAAGTTCCTATGGAAGCCCCTGCCCTTTTCGTTTAAATCCACGTTCCGCAACATCTTCCGACAGAAAAAGAATTTCATTTTGACTTCCTTAGCGGTTATCGGTTCCTCACTTTTAGTCTTAATCGGTTTCTCATTGCTCAATGTTTCCGATGCCTTAAAGCAAGACGAACTCTTCTCCGAGGTCGCTTCCTCCATGGGATTAATATCCGCGGTCATCGTCGCCTTTGCTATCGCGATGGCGTTGCCGATCATCTATGCTCTCGCCAGCATGAATATCGCTGACCGCAACCGTGAGCTCGCCACTTTGAAAGTGCTCGGCTACCACGACATCGAATGTTCCATGTACACCTTCCGCGAAATATTGATTATCACCTTGATGGCCGCCTTAATCGCCTTGCCCATATCCGCCCTCGTCATTGACGCTGTCTTGCGTTATCTAGAGTTTGGCAGCATCACGGATGTCCAGTGGTGGTCTTATCTCAGCACATTCCTCCTCATCACAACATCCATGGTTGCGGTAAACTTTATGTTGTTACCGCGAATCAAAGCTATCGATATGAACGCATCATTAAAATCCAATGAATAGGAGTCCGATATGAACCTCAAGCAAATTCAAGAACACATTCAATCCCTAGGTGCTGACGCCTGGATTCTCGTTGACTATGAGAATAAGAACCCCACTTTGGTCAAGTTGCTCGGCCAACGCATGCTCACGCGCAAGATCTTTCTCGTCATTCCCGCGCGAGGCAAGCCCTATCTTATCACTCATAGCATCGATACCGTTTACCTTAACGATAAGCAGACCAAAGACAACTTTGACCTGCGCGTTTATAAAACGTGGAAGCAAATGCTCGAGTTAGAAAGGGAATCCTTTAAGTCTTATAAGAAAGTCTTTATGGACGTCTCGGAAAACGGCCTATTGCCCCGCGTCAGCCTCGCGGACTATGGCTCCGTCTCGTTCATCGCCTCCATGGGCATAGAGATTCTTTCCAGCGCGGATTTAATGCAATATCAAACCGCGGTTATGGATGAAAAAGCCCTGCAATCTCAAATCGAAGCCTGCAAAACCTCATTAAAAATCAAAGATGAAGCCTTCGCCTTCATCAAAGAAAAGATACTTAAAGATGGACATACTGATGAATATGAAGTCCAACAATTCATCGCTAAACGTTACCTTGAAGAGGGTATGTATTTTGATGAAGCCCCATTAGTCGCGATCGGTATCAATGCTTCCAACCCCCACTACACGCCAACCAAAGAGCAATATAGTCCCATCAAGAAAGGCGACTTGGTCCTCATCGACATGTGGGCGAAATTTAAGGAGCCCGGGTCTGTCTATTCAGACATCACTTGGATGGGGTATGTAGGCAAAGAGGTTCCAGCGGTCTATGCGGAACGCTTTGAAATCATCAAGGCGGCTCGCGATGGCGCGATTGCCTTCTTGAAAGAACAGCTACCCTTAAGAGACGTGCACGCCTATGAGGCCGATGATGTCGCCAGGGAGATTATCACAAAAGCGGGTTATGGCGACTACTTTGTCCACCGTCTTGGCCATAGCATCTATGACGACGACTCCCCGCATGGCCCAGGCGCGAATTTGGATAACTTCGAGTCTCACGACACCCGTCTTCTTCTTGACGGCACGTCTTTCTCGGATGAACCTGGCATCTATGCGCCGGACTTCGGCATGCGCACGGAAACCGACCTTCACATCAAAGGAAAAGAACTCCTTGTTGTCGGAGGATTGCAAGATAAAATCATCCCGATTTTAGAAGATTAATCCATCAAACGAAGCAAAATACTCTGTATTT
The DNA here is from genome assembly GCA_017626815.1 of Bacilli bacterium. Taxonomy (GTDB): domain Bacteria; phylum Bacillota_I; class Bacilli_A; order RFN20; family CAG-826; genus Alloenteromonas. Next base: position 50,323 of record JAGAHY010000187.1, read on the forward strand.
CGGCGATTTTTTGATTGATTTCTTCTTCGCCTTTAGTTTCTTTCACGCAGTGATCTAGATGCGCGGAAAGAACTAACGCGTTCACTTTCTTTAACAGTGCAGTCGTCGCCATTAATTGGTTTGAAATATCAATGCAGTAAGCATCCTCTTCCACCATCTTAACGAGCCCGTCGAGCTGTCCGCGGGCAATCTTGAGTTGGCGTAACACTTTATCGTGATTGGCTTTCATTAGGCGACCTCGACAAGTTTATAACCGGCATCTTCAATGGCTTTGGCGTAGTCTTCTTTCGCGATTTCATTGTCTACTTTGACCGTAGCAGTCTTCTTCGCGAGGTCGACCTTGACGCCTTTGACGCCAGGAAGTTTGCCGACGGCCTCTTCCACGTGAGCGGCGCAGTGTTGGCACATCATGCCCTCCACGGTGAGAACTTGTTTCTTGGAACCGAACATTTATTTATCCTCCTTGGAACGAACAAATTTAAATAAACGGATGCGGAGCGCGTTCAGCACGACCGTCACCGACGAAATGGACATGGCTAAGGAGCCGATCATCGGAGTTAATACGAAATGAGACTGCGAACCCGTGAACCAGTTTGGCGATACCGGGACGCCATAAAAGGCGCCTGCGGCTAACGGAATCAATATGATGTTATATAAGAATGCCCACGTCAGGTTTTCTTTAATATTGCGCACGACTTTGTTGCTTAGCTTAAAGGCCGCGACAACATCGAGAGGATCATTTCTCGCTAAGATGATGTCGCTAGATTCTAAGGCTACTTCTGTGCCTGCGCCAATCGCGATGCCCACGTCAGCTCTTGTTAATGCCGGAGCGTCGTTGATGCCGTCTCCGACAAAAGCGACCTTATGCCCCTTGGCTTGTTCTTGAGCAACTATCGCTTCTTTTTGTTCGGGAAGAACTTCAGCATATACTTCATCTAAGCCGAGCTCTTTGGCAATCGCTTCTGCGGTTATTTTATTGTCCCCGGTCACGATAGCGACTTTTTTACCGAGGTTTTGCAGCTCTTTTATGGAAATTGCGGCGTTTTCTTTAATCTGATCGCCGATGGCAATCAAGCCACAAAGAACACCGTTGTTGGAAACATAGAGGACGGTGTTGCCCTGTTGGCTTAAGCGGTGGAAATCTGCGACCGACGCAGAAACGTCCACGCCATTCTCGTTCATCAGAGTGAGATTGCCGATTACAACGTCCTCGCCTTTTACGCCTTTCCCCGGTATGTTTTGGAAGGTGTCGCTACGCCGATAAGAAACGCCTTTTGCATCCGCATAACGGACGACCGCCTTGGATAAGGGGTGTTCGGAGCAAACCTCTAAAGAGGCGGCTTCTTGGAGCAATGAATCGCAAGAAGAGCCATAAGTAACAACTTCATTGACGGCCATCTCGCCCTTAGTTAATGTCCCTGTTTTATCGAATAAGACAACATCGACTTTGCATGCCCGTTCAAAAGCCTCAGCGGATTTGATTAAGACGCCATTTTCTGCGCCTTTACCCGTGCCAACCATGATGGCGACTGGCGTGGCCAAGCCAAGCGCGCATGGGCAAGAAATCACCAATACGGAGACACCCAATTGAAGCGATAGGCTGAAGTCTGGACGGTTATTTCCAACGATTCCAAGTCCTGAAAGTAACATCCATAACGCGAAGGTTAAAAGGCTAATGATAATGACTGTAGGAACAAAAACGGCAGAGATTTTGTCGGCTAGGCGCGCGATGGGGGCCTTTGAATCGCTGGCTTCTTCCACCAGAGAAACAATCTTGGCGATAGTCGTATCCTTACCAACGCTTTCAACGCGGAACAAAAAGGACCCTTCTTTGTTGATGGTGCCTGCCACGACTTTGTCGCCTGGCTTTTTGTAAACGGGGAGAGATTCTCCAGAGATCGCCGATTGATCGATGTTGCCATATCCCGAGAGGACTTCGCCATCGACGGGGATGGACATACCTGGCTTTATCGCGACCGTTTCTCCCTCCTGGATTTCCTCGGTTTGCACTTCCACTTCTTCGCCTTCGCGCAGGACAATAGCCGTATCTGGCGTCAATGCCATCAACGAGGCGATGGAAGCGGTCGTTTTGCTGGTAGCGCGGGCTTCGAAATACTTGCCTAAAGAGATGAATACAGGAATCATCGCAGCCGATTCAAAATAAATGTTCATGGAATAATTCATGACAGCCATGGAGTCACCCTGCGTATGCGCGATGATTAATCTTATACAGATATAAAGGCCATAGATGACGGAGACGGTAGATCCTAAGGCCACCAAAGCATCCATGTTCGGATGAAGTTTAAATAAGGACTTAAAGCCCGATTTGAAGTGATGAATGTTGAGATAGATAATCGGGATTAAGAACAAAATCTGCGCCGTTACGTTCAGCAAGCAGATCAAAGACATATATGGTGATGCATCGATAGCTTCCATAATCGGCGGAATCATCGGGCCCATAGAGAAAACCATCAAACCCAGCAATAAAATGATAGATAGAATCAATTTTTTGCGTGTTTTGCGGAGATTTTTTTCTCTTTTCTCTTGAATCTTGCGGATGGACTCGTTCACGTAAACGGAGCAGCCATATCCGGCACTGGTCACAGCGTCAATAATACATTGGTCATCGACCTTGCTTTGATCGAACTCGACGACCATGTTCTTTCCAAGTAAAGATACATTGGCCTCTTCAACGCCGTCGATTTTCTTCACGGCACGGGCAACGTTGGCCTGACACGCGGCACACATCATCCCGGAAACATCATATTTTTTCTTCATCACAATACCCCCTGGGGGTATCTATATTTTAGAGAAGACGTCTTCGGAATCAATAAAAACGCTTAGCCAAAATGCATGATAATCTGAGTTTTGGGCAAGTTTGTACTATTAATTCCTTAAACTGATAAAAAAGTCCGATAAATACTGAATAACTTGGCCAGAAAGCCATTGCACTCCGCCCTCTAAAGTAGTATAATTGTACTATCTAAGAATGAAGCGACGAAGATGGCGAGACCAATAGAGGGCAAACGCGACAACGTCAAAAAGTCCGACAGGCTGCGGCTTAACTTCTACTTCGACCCCGTCCGAAGGAGCCAGGAACTCATCGACCTGGACGTCGCGCTTAAGGAGCAAAGAGAGTCGTTGGAGGGCATTCACCGCGATGGGACGCCGCTCGACGACAACGCCACGATAAAGCGGATCTACCGATTCTACGACCTCGTCTACGACGAAGAAACCAGGAAACTGCAGAGTTTCTCCCTGAACGAGAAAAAGGTCGAAAGGGCCAGGAGGGAGTCCGGGTTCTTCGCGAACACGACGCACGGCGTGGATTTCGACCCGATGACCGCCCAAAGGCACTATAAACTGAGGGACGAGCAGGAGAAGTACTTCGCCATGATGAAGGGGACAATGGGCGCGGACCGGCAGCGCAACTAGTCCGAGCTCGGCAAAGAGGGAAGGCTGCTGATACTTTTCGTCTCCCAGGTGATCGGCTGCTACATGGCCGACGTAAGGAAAACGAAACTGGACAGGGAATTCCATTCGTTGCAATCGGTCCTCGACGAGATGCGCCCGATCCGCTACATCGAGCACCCCACACGAAGGCAACAATCACGCCCTTCGTCGGGAAGCAGATCAAGATCTGCGAGGCGTTCGGGTTCGACATGCCCGACGGGTGTGCTCCGGAATACGTCGCTAGGAAAACCCCGAAAGGCATGCGCGGCCGTCCTCGCAAGAACAAGCTTGTGGTCAGGGAAGAGGATTAATAGTACAAAATCCCCTAAAACTCAGATTGTTAGTGCGGATTCGACTTTTAATTCTATAATACCTGCAGCGAAGAACCGTGTTTGCAAAGCTTTAATCTGCCGCGCCTTGAGTTCGAGCTCTTGGAGAAACAACCATGCAAAAAACAATGTTGCTCGCCTTTGTGGCGATAGCCCTACTGGGCTGCTCTTCACCGTCAAACGAGGAAACGTCCTTTGCCGATCGAATAAAGGTCTCGTATCAAGTCAATGGCGAAGTGGCTTATCAGGAATTTATCAAGAAGGGAGAAGAGTATATTCTTCCCGTCGATATCGATTATCCCGGTAAAAGCGAGTACGCGATTTTAGGATGGAAAGACGAGGGTGGCAAAACGGTAGCTTCTTTTTCAGCGAACGCGGACGCTACATTCACCGCATCCTTGGTGGAAACATGGTTCTCTTATGACGCTTTCCAAGATGGACTGTCCGTGTCCCGCAAAATAAACAAGGACGTCCCAAATAACCTTTACATTCCTTCGTTTTGCGAAGGTAAGCCGATTCTTGCAGTGAAATATTTCTTTTCGCATTGCGATAATTTGGAAACCGTTACGATTCCTAACGGGGTCAAATATTTAGAGCGCGAGGCATTCTATGGTTGCCAAAGCCTTAGGAAAGTTTCCTTGCCGGACTCTTTGTCCGTCGTTGGCAGCAATCCGTTTGGTCAATGTCCTGGCCTAGACCCTCTTGTAGAGCACGGCGGAGCATATCTAGGGAACGACGCCAATCCTTACGTCTATTTCCTAGAGGCGAAGGAAGCCGCTTCGCCTTTTACGGTGCAGGAAGGCTGCAAAATCGTAGGGAGCGGTGCCTTTAACGGCCGAGAAAGCCTAACTTCGGTTCTCTTGCCCAAGGGTCTCATCTCAATTGGCCAATCCGCCTTCATGGGTTGCGCGGATCTCGCCTCCATCGTCATCCCGGATACGGTGGTTTCTATTGAGGACAGCGCTTTCCAAGAATGCTCCAGCCTATCGTCCATCACTTTGTCTTCTTCGTTAAAAGAGATTCCAGACAATGCGTTCTCCTCTTGTTCTAGCCTCACCAGCATCACCATTCCAGACGGGGTCACTTCCATTGGAACGGAAGCGTTTTCCAGCTGCGATTCGCTCGTTAACATAACTCTTCCCGATAGTCTTCAAAAAATAGGACAACGCGCTTTCTTGCCTGGCCTTTCCCTGTCTTGTAACGAAGGTGAGGACGGTTGCAGTTATTTAGGAAACGAAGGCAATCCTTATTTGGCTTTGGTGAAGGCCCCCTCACAAATTCAAGATTGCAATGTTGCCGTAGGGTGCCATTTGCTCGCCGATGGCGTCTTTTCGCAGCATAGGAGGCTACGTTCCGCCATCCTTCCCGAAGGACTGATTAGCATCAGCGAGTCGGCATTTCGAAGCTGCGGTAATCTCACTTCCATCTCCATTCCAGAAGGCGTCACCGTGATCAAAGGCAGCGCCTTTACGTCCTGTGGGTTAGCCTCGGTCTCTTTCCCTTCCTCGCTTAGAAGCATTGAAGAAGGAGCGTTTGGCGAGTGTGGCTCTCTAAAAGAGGTCGTCTTGCCTGAAAACATTGAGGAAATAGGGCATGGGGCTTTTTATTATTGCGAATCTTTGGAAAAAGTAACCTTTTCCGGCAACGCCCCTTCCATTGGCGCGGATGCTTTTGCGCTTTGCGACCGACTCCAGTATCAGGAATTCTCCTCGGGAAAATACTTGGGCAGCGAAAGCAATCCTTATCTATGTTTGATGCAGGTAGACGTCAACGCTACTTCTTGTCAGGTAGAAGAGCATTGCGTCCGCATTGTCACATCCTGCTTTGGGTACTCCTCAAACGTGGCCCGCGTTTACATTCCCAAAAGCGTGACTGACGTAAGCTACACCCAACTAAGCGCTTCAACAAAGATTTACTGCGAGGCCGCGTCAAAGCCTGAAGGCTTCGTCGAGGGTTGGAATGGAGAAGCAACGGTCTATTGGGGAGCAAGCCTCAACGATTACCTTGCCGGATAATAAAGGAAAGGCTAAGCAATTGTCCTCTCACCGCTAAAAAAGGCCTTTTCAGGATTTAATTCGGTTGAATTGACTTGTGCCCTAATCCGTTAATGTTTAGACCCCGCCGCGTCTGCTCATAAACTAAATAGTATTTGGGCCGCTCTTTGACCATCGTATTTTTTGCCCGACGCTTCGCAACGGGCGGCGATTTCATCAATCATTTCAGCCAACGTTGCATCGGCAAAATGTGAGACGTGCAGGCGCTTTTTCTTGCCTTGATCCGTCAATAAGACCAATCTGAGTTTTAGGTAAGTTTGTACTATTAATTCCTAAAATTGATAAAAAAGTCCGATAAATACTGAATAATTTGGCTAAAAAGCCATTGTATTCCACCCTCGAAAGGTATAATTGTACTATCTAAGAAGGAGGCGACGAAGATGGCCAGACCAATAGACCCCAAAGCCCAGTACCGGGTTTCGATCCACAACATCGGAGGCTACCGTTACGCGAGCACGCAGCCTTCATACCGCGACCCGGAGACCGGCAAGCTTAAGCATAAGCGGATCCATTGGGGCACGTTGGACGATAACAATAAATTCATCCCAGGCTCCAAGTACATCTTCGCCCCCACCGAGGAAAGGTCCAAATTGGTCTTCCCGGAGGACTGGGACATGAGCGAGCTCGAGAAGCTTTCCGGCGGAAGGAAACCCGGGCGGCCGACGATCGAGTCGCAGGACGAGAACAGGCTTTACGGGGACATCTGGCTCATGGAGCGCGTCGCCGACGCGACCGGAATCCGCGACGACCTGATGAAAACCTTCGACGGGGACAGGGAAACGGTCGATGCCGTGCTGACCTTGGCCTATTTCCCCATGAGCGGGAAAGGGACCTACGACCACCTTACGGCCTGGACCAGAATCACGAAGGCGCCTTATGGCGGCGACCTTTCCTCCCCTAATATCACCGCGTTGACACAGTCGATAACGGAGCGGAACCGCATGGACCTGTTCCGCCTCCGGGCGAAAAGGCTCGGCAAGGACGAGCTCTGCGCCGTCGACTCGACCAGCAGATCCGCCTGGGGCGGCTCCCTCCCCGACATCCGCTTCGGCAAAAGCAAGGACAGGCTGCCGCTCCCCCAAACGGTCGAGGTGGTCGTCTACACCCTAAACGGCCACATGCCCGTTTACTACCGCACCTTCCCCGGAAACATACCCGATTCCAGAAGTTTGGAGACCGTCTTGGCGGACCTGAAGAACGCAGGCTTCAAAGACTTAATTCTAATCACGGACCGCGGCTACGAGTCCGTCCGCAACTTAGAGGCCTACATAGACAAGGGGCAGCCCATGGTCATGGGGACCAAGGTCGGCCAGTCGCACGTAAGGAAGGAAATCGACGGGTTCGGTTCCTTCGGACACCATCCCGAAGCGATGGAAATCGACCCCGCGGAGAGGGTTTACTACAAGCAATACGAGCTCGAATACCAGGTCGAGGGGAAACGCGAGAACGTCAAAAAGGCCGATAAACTGCGGCTGAACCTGTACTTCGACCCAGTTAGGCGCGGCCAAGAGCTCATCGACCTTGACGTCGCGTTGAAGGAGCAAAGGGAGTCGCTGGAGGGCATCCTGCGCGACGGGGCCCCACTCGATGACGATTCGACATTGAAGCGGATCTACCGCTTCTACGACCTCGTTTACGACGAAGGGGCCAGGAAACTGCAGAGTTTCTCCCTGAACGAGAAAAAGGTCCAAAGGGCCAGAAGGGAATCGGGTTTCTTCGCCAACACGACCCACGGCGTGGATTTCGACGCGATGACGGCCCAAAGCCACTATAAGCTAAGGGACGAGCAGGAGAAATACTTCGCGATGATGAAGGGGATCATGGGCGCGGACCGGCAGCGCAACTGGTCCGAGTTCGGCAAAGAGGGAAGGCTGTTGATTCTTTTCGTCGCCCAGATAATCGGCTGTTACATGACTTATATAAGGAAGGCGAAGCTGGACAGGGAATTCCATTCGTTGCAATCGGTCCTCGACGAGATGCGACCGATCCGCTACATCGAGCACCCCAACACGAAGGCAACGATCACGCCCTTCGTCGGAAACCAAATTAAGATCTGCGAGGCGTTCGGTTTCGACATCCCCGAAGGATGCGCCCCGGAATACGTTGCTAGGAAAACCACGAAAGGCATGCGCGGCCGCCCGAGGAAAAACAAACTCGTGGTCAGGGAAGAGGATTAATAGTACAAAAACCCTTAAAACTCAGAATGATAATAATGTTCTGCTTAAAAGCGGGAGTAACCAAACAATTGTTGTTTCAGCCCATCTAATTCTTCTTTGAATGCAAAAGACAATAGGTGAGGTTGCCGCGGTTTTCTATAACCATTTTCCGCCCTCTGCCCTCGCGGCGGTGGGGAAAAGCTGATTCTTTGGCAAATCAAAGCGAAAGAGAGAACGATGCTATGGCCGCATCCCTTGCAAGGCCGCCCAAACAGGCCAAGCTATTTGCCCGTTTTATAGAATTCAGGCCACTTTTTTTCAATCTCCTCTCGGACATTGAAGCCAAAAAAACCATTCTTTGCTAAACAGGATAAGGATCTGGCTCAATCTGCGCAAACTCCATTCTCGGATAAATCCGAGTGGCGTGAAACCCGCTCATCATTTTTCGGGTAGACACATCAGTAAACTATCTCATATCTTTCAATGAACCATCCATCTGCTCCACGTCGGATGATTTTCGATGAATCGAGTTTGTATTTGTCTTCTTTAGCCTTTTCTTCTTTCATCAGCCAACATTTTTTTGCTGAAGTGCATGGCTCAAATTGGTAGTAGAAGCATGTCCCATCGTTGGTGAAATATTCGTAATTCAGCACATACAAGTATTTTTGGTTCTTTCTGATAGGAACATCAAATTCAGTTTCTTCTAAAGTCCAGTCTGCGGTTAGTTCTTCTAGTATTCGCTTTTTAGCAAACAAAAATTTCCTGTGATTGACCCAAAAACCATCACTCAGCCGGATTTCTTTTTTCTCCCCATCCTCTAAATCCACGGAATCAAAGAACACTTCTTCAAGCAAATATATTTTCATTTTACATCATGTGACGTATGACTCGGTCCAACCATTTTCTGAGGGCTCAGATGTGGTCGCAGGCTCGAGATGTCTTATCTGTCATCAGCCGGATCATCGTCCGCGCTGCCTGGCCTCGGGTTCTTCCCGATAAATGAGTTGTCTATATTCTAGCACCTGACGCGCTTGAATAAGTAATCCCCTCACTTAAAACCTCCCGAGATCCGCGATGCTTGAGAAAACTTCCCTCACATGAAACCTCTCGAAAAAAGGGAAACTTAAGAAAACACGCCTGAAAATGTTATCCCTTGCTAAACGGGATAAGGAGCTGGCTCAATCTGCGTCAGTTCCACTTCCGACGAGGTCGGACAGCAGGAAACCCGCTTGACATCAATAAATAGACGGCAAAGGGCCAGAAAAGAATTGCCTTATGAATTTCACGCCCTCATCGTTGCATGGGATGAAGATTGCCGAGTTTCTTCTCAGCCGATCTTCATAGTTGCTTACGCCGTCAACGAGAACAAAATATGTCCCATCACGCATGAGAGTTACTTTTTTGATTTCTTTAACCGCGCTTATCGAAATCGTCTTCTTAAATCCAAACAAATGCCCTCGCCTATCTAAAACCCCATCATGCAAATACACAACGTTGCAGGATTTATTGGTCGCTAAAGAAGTGGCGACAAAGAAAGAAACGCTTAACGCATGAGAACTTACCCAAGTAACCACCTTCCCTGGATTTGTCGTTCCTTTCGAAAACAGCACAACGGCAAGAACGTTGAACGCAAGAGTCAGGGCAAGAACAATTGTCCAAATGAAAAGGGCTCCCTTATCTACCAGAATTCGGTTTTCATTTCGCTTCATGCTGTTTTCTCCTTTTGGAGGTACCACTTAATAATATCGATAATAGTTGTATACCCCGACGGGATGACATTAAGCTGAGCACCCAATATAAAACTAATTAATAGGCTTAGGTCGGTTCCGCCGAAACCGCCGAGCACCGTGCTTAAAGTATTGAATGTTCCATTTTCTAACGCGCTCCAGCCAACTTGGTCAAAGCGAACTTTAGAAATATCCCAATCGCTATTAGACCATTGGTTGAAAAACTCCTGGGCACCGCCGACAACCGCCCCAGCAGTGAAGCCAATTCCTAGCCCAATCCCCCAGGCTGCTCCAGTTGCGAGAGTGTGTCCTGCCACAACAGCAGTACCGCCAGCGATAACCGGAGCAATGAAAACGGATCCGACTCCAGCGCCAGCGCCCATCACAGCCCCGCCTAACGCTCCAAAGAGCACACCCAAGCCTACATTTCCTCCCGTTGCGGCTGCGGTTATTCCACCAGCGGCACCTCCGACAACAGCGCCTGCAGCCGCTCCTATTAACACTGCCCAGAAAATAACGCTGGCAGTAATCGCGAAGTGACCCGTCCTATCTGTATAGTTGACCGGGTTGTTGTAGCAATAGCAGTACAGGCTCAGCCCGCTGGGGGAGGAGAAGTCGGCGTATTGCGGGGAGTCCGGGGAGAGGAAGCGCCCGAAGCAGGGGTCGTAGGCGCGGCAACCCAGGATGTATAACCCCCGACGCGCCATCGCCGACGACGAGAAAACCACTGGCCGCTCAGGGGAATGGCCCCAGGGCCGTTTGTTCTCCATTGTGATGCTTGCGCCTACCATAAACACCATTGGGTTTTCGATTGGCCAGAAACGATGCGCCGACCGAATCCACTTATCCGCCCATTATATTACCAAACGATCGGGCACGCGGAAACTAAAATACCTGTTATACGTCAAAGACGCCGAAGATTTTTACACGCCGAAGGAGTATTTCGACAACGGCAGCGAGGATTTCTTCTCGTTCCTTTCGGACGGCTCCCTCCCACTGGACAGCAACCGCGCCGAGCGCGCTTCCACGCTCATGACGCTGCTGGAGAACGCGCTCCTGCGCGGCCTAGACGCGGAGGGCTATCTGACGTGAACGCTATTCAACGTGCTGCGGGTGCCCCCGGAAGAGCTTTTGCCTTGGTCGCCCAAAGTCCCCGAATCCATCAAGTTGAAGCACGCGATCAAAAATCTATAGCAAAAAAAGCCGCAAAAATTGAGCTTTTTTGCTATAGATTTCCGAAAAAACGTCGATGGCAATCTAGCAAGGGTATTTTAATGAAACATACCA
>JAGAHY010000188.1 GCA_017626815.1 Bacilli bacterium
CCTCGGTGCTATTTGGTTCTGCCTTATTACTTTTCGCTTCGATTATTTCTCGCTTGATTGGCAATGGCAGCGCGCTTCCTGTCGGGGCGATTACTTCCTTGCTAGGCGGCCCCTTCTTCCTCTATATCATCTTCGCGAAGAAAGGAGGCAAAGCATGATTACCTGCACTCACCTTTCCACGCATTATGGCAAGAATACCCCTGATGTTCTACAAGACCTTTCCTTCCATTTGGAAAAAGGAAAAGTTGGGGTGTTACTTGGAAGCAATGGCGCGGGTAAATCCACGTTGTTGAAATGCGTCTTGGGCGAGCTTCGTTATCAAGGCGAGATTCTTGTCGACGGGCAGAACCTGAAGGAGCTCAAGCCCAAACAGCGCGCCGCGCTTATCGCTTATGTGCCACAGAATCTTTCTTTTGCACCTTCTAGTGTCTTTGATGCGGTGATGGTGGGGCGTATCCCTCATTTCGCGTTCGCGCCAAGCAAGGAAGATGAAGAGATAGTGTGGTCGACGTTAAAAGAGCTCGGCATGGAGGAGTTTGCCTTACGAAATGTATTAGAACTTTCTGGCGGCGAACGGCAGAAAGTGGCCATCGCTAGAGCTATGGTACAGCAGGCTAAGGTCCTGCTTTTCGATGAGCCGACTTCCAATTTGGATATCGCCGCGGAGCACGCGGTGGTGGAAATGGTCGAAAGTATCGCTAAGGAGAAAAGCCTTACGGTGCTTCTTTCGATGCATGATCTTAACCTCGCTTTAGAAGTGGGGGATACTTTTGCCTTCTTAAAAGATGGGCGCATTATCGCCCAGGGTGACGAAGACATCGTAAACGAAAAGACGATCGCCGAGGCGTTTGGCATTATCGCCCGCCGCGTCAGTGTCGATAACAAAGGCTTTATTGTCTATGGAGGACATGAATAATGAAAACGAGACTACTGTTGACACTTGTTCCGTTGACTTTGGGTATGGCATCTTGCGGGGGACCTTCGAGCGATCCTGCCAAGGAGATCACGTTGACCGACGCGATCGGGCGTGAGCTGAAGATTATTCCCGGGTCCTATAAAAAGGTTGTTTGCATCGGTGCTGGCGCGTTACGTCTTTATTCTTATGTCGGCGATGCGAACCTTCTCTCCGGCGTCGAGGACATTGAGAACATGAATGCCGAGGGCAGACCCGCGATGTTTGATAATGCCGCTCGTCCATATGTGATGGCGAACAAGGATACGTATAACACCCTCCCTAGCTGCGGCAAGGGCGGCCCCCAAGCCCAAGCAGCGGAAGCGGAGAAGATTCTCTCCTGCAAACCCGATATCGTCATTTCGGAATACGAAGACGTGGATAAGGAAAATGCCTTACAAGAGCAACTTGGCGTCCCCGTCGTCACGATGCGTTATGGCAATGGACATAGCGATTTCTACAATTCGCTAGAGATCCTTGGCAAGGTCTTCGGAAAAGAAGATAGAGCCAAAGCCCTCATCGATTTCGATAAGGCTGAAAACAAAAAGATCGAGGATTTGACGGCCAATATTCCGGAATCCGAACGTAAGAACACCTATATCTGCGGGCTAGGAAGCTGGGGGACGACCAATGCATTAATGACCGCGCAGGACTATCGCCCCTTAAATCTTGTCCACGCGAACAATATCGTCACGGGCTTACCCAAATCGGGCATCCAAGCCATCGACCAAGAGAAATTTGAATCCCTCGCCCCGAAGATGGATGTCATGATTTTTGACGCCGCGGCGGTGAAGAACATCCAAGGCAAAGATTTTGATTTCTCTTCCTGCAAGGCTTTTACTACCGGTGAGGTCTATTTGGAGATGGCCTACAATGCCTACTTTACCAACGCGGAGATTTCCTTAATCAATACCTGGTTCATCGGCAAGTCTCTTTATCCGAGCATCTTTGCCGATATCGACATTGAAACCAAGGCCAATGAAATCACCGAGATGTTTAATGGCAAAGAACTCTATGGGGAGATCAAGGCCATGAAGATGTCTTATGGCGGTTATCAGAAAATTGCCAATCCGACCGAGTTCTTTAAATAAATATGTCTGAGGAAGTACGCGCATTTTTCGACTCTGTCTCTGAAAAATGGGATGGATGGAGCAAGGATGACCTTTCGATAATCCGTAAACTTTTTCAGCCCATTCAGATCCAAAAAGGCGACCTCGTTCTCGATGTCGCCTGCGGGACGGGCGTAGTCACGGGGCTATTACATGAACTAAGCCAAGCTCCCGTCACCGGCATCGATATCTCCCCTAAGATGATCGATGTCGCCAAACGGAAATACCAAGGACAAGAGGGAATAGATTTTCTCTCAGGGGACTTCCTCCAATTTGAAGGGGGACGATTTGACGTTATTGTCATCTATAACGCTTATCCTCACTTCCTCGAGCCAGAGCAACTTTGCTCGGCATTAAAGAAGCATCTCAATCCCGGTGGCAAGTTCGCCATCATCCATTCGCTTAGCCGGGAGAAACTACGAAGTCATCATGGTCCCTTAGGCCCGAGAATCAGCCGCGACCTCGAGGCGCCAGAAGCGGAGTTCCAACACTTCGCGAAGAGCTTCGACTTGATTGCCGCTTATGAGGATGATGATTGCTATTATTTGATTAGTAAGCTGTCTTGACTTGCAAACATCGGGGATGTAGAAACCCTGCAAATCGCCATTGTACCCCTGCAAAAATCAACTTTTTCTCCGCTTAGTGTCGAATGCGCAAACTTTTTGTTCGCAATATCAATAAAAAGGCCTATTATGTACATGCCTCATTCAGTTTGCCCCCCAAATACTGAATGAGGTTTTTGTTATTTTCATCGGCCTGCCTTACAATTACTTCATGGATTTCCTTATTCGTTCCCGCATGTTGCTTGGGCCAAACAACTTAGAGAAA
>JAGAHY010000189.1 GCA_017626815.1 Bacilli bacterium
CTTATTGCCATTTTGTTTGGCAAGTACCATGATGACGGTAAAAAAGGCCCTAAGGATTAACCTTAGGGGCCCCAAAACCTAATTCATTCTACAACCAAGGCCGGAAAATTCAAGATGCATTTTGATAACAATCATTATGCGCTCAGCCCCGTACCCACCTAATCGAGGCTGTTCTTAGCTGATGGGGTAACGTGCCGCAGGGACGGGGATTGGATGAAGCCTCGCCTCTTTTACGATTGCTGAAATGTATTGCGGGAGCTTTCACTTGCCATCCCGCTCGGCAAGACCACGACTATAGCAAAAAGGCCCTAAGGACTAATCCTTAGGAGCCAAGTTACGGAATCTTCCCATAACCAAGGCCGGATAATTCAAGATGCATTTTGATGACGATCATTATGTGATCAACATTTTGACGATTTTTGAAAAACAACTTGCTTACATTTTCCGAAAGTGGAGAAAGGAGGTAAAACTCCGAAGAGTGATTCCGCATTTGTGGTTTTGTGCTCATTCTTATCGCCATTTTGCTTGGCAAGGACCATGATGACAAGGTACAAGGAAGTAATCCTTAGGAGCCCTAAACCACAATCATTCTACAACTCAGAACGGAAATAGCAATATGCAAAAATAGAAAACACAAGGTAATATAAATGCTAGTTTTGTTGCATGTTCGCGAAATAATGTTTTGCCTGGGTGTTATATCATCACAAGGTATTATTCGCTTTTAAGGGCGCACTAATGTGCTAATTTGGAATATATTTGGAATAAATTGGAATAATTTGGAATATGTTTGGAATAAATTGGAATAATTTGGAATATAATTGCGAAACATGTATAATTGTTTGTGAGGAGAATGCTTTATGGGAAAAGTATCTATAGCCGATTTGGCTGCCTTGAAAGAAAATGAACAGATTGAACTGAAACGGTGCGGCGAAAAAATACCTTTAAGTTTCTACGAGACTTATTCCGCGATGGCAAATGGCTCTGGCGGCGATATTTACCTTGGCATTACTGAGGGTGAGGAGGAAAACGTTATCTCCGGCGTCGAAAATGCTCCACAGAAAAAGAAACAGCTCGCTAATGCGTTGTCTAACAAGACGAAGATCGCAAATGTCTCCTTCCAAGATTCCGACATCGAAATTATCGATGCTGACAACGGGAAAAAGATCATCCGCGTCCATGTCGAACCAGTCCCGATGGACGCCCGACCGGTTTACCTCGATGGTGATCCTGGCAAGGCATACAAACGAGTCGCGGAAGGCGATAAGAAACTCGACGAAAATGAGATCAGCGCTTTGATTAATGATGCTTCCAAGACAAAATACGACCAAAGACCAAACTCGCTTGACTTTGACGAACAAGATCTCGATGAGGCGGCGATCACATTATTCATCGATTTGGTAAAAGCCGCTTCGAAAATACCCTTCGCGGGAAGTCTTAGTAGCAAAGAATTGCTCACCCGCATCGGGGCATATGTCTATGATAAAAGCACGCGCGAATTAAAACTGACAAATGCTGCGGTGCTTTTTCTAGGTAAGAGTTATGCCGTTAACTCCTTGTGCCCTTCCCTATGGATGGATTATCAAGAAAAGAGGGATGCTGGGTTACGGTTTGATACGCGGATTACCATCAAAGACATCTCCAACGAAACCAATATCTTCCATTTTTATTACCGCGTTCTGTCACGGTTAAAAGAAGTTTTGCCGTCGCCGTTTTACCTTGAGGGGGAGACGAATGTGGGTTGGCGCGTTCTTTTCGAGGCCGTCCGCGAAGCGCTTGCCAACGCGATAAGCAATGTGGAATTATTCACCGGTCAAGGGCTAACCATCATCAAGACACCAGACGGCATTTCCTTTACCAATGCTGGCGGGTTACTAACGGGGCTTGAGCAAGCGCGGAGGGGCGGGATATCGGCGCCAAGGAACCCCGGGCTATTCTCCTTTTTCTTAGCGATGGGGATCAGCGACCATGGAGGCTATGGGATTCCAAACATTTTCGAATCCATGAGAAAACTGAACATGTCCGAACCCGAACTTAGCGAATCCGCTTCACGTGACTTAACCCGGCTATCTTTGAGCTTTATCCGCGTCTCTAGACAGTTTTCGCCACTGCAGAAGCGGGCCATCGCCTTCCTCTCTTCATCGGAGGGCATGAGCTCAAAAGAAATCGCGGACCATCTTGGAATCTCTATGGAAACCGCGCGGACCTTGCTTCTTTCGCTGATGGAAAAAGGCATTGTCAGCGATAACGGCAAGCCTAGAAAAGGCAAGTTATACTTTCTTTCGTCATCTCTAGATTAAAAACGAAATCAAAAAAGGGACCCGCGCAGGGTCCCTTAATCGTCTTAGAAGGTGACTTTGTGGAAGATTTTCTTGCCTTTTTTCAGCTTCAGTCCAGCCTTGATGGCATCTGCCTCGACCGTCATGTTCGGGTCGGTGACTTTTTCGTCGTTGACGGAGACGCCACCTTGGGTCACTAAGCGGCGTGCCTCGGATTTGGAGGCGGCGAGCTTGGTGATCACGAGCAAATCCAATAAGCCGATCTTACCCTCGCTTAAGGAAGCGGGGTCGAGAGTAGTGGTGGGCATGTTCTCGTCATCGCCCGCGCCGGAGAAGAGTTTCCTAGCGGTCTCTTGGACTTCGTCGGCTTTCTCTTTGCCATGGACGAGGGTCGTTAACTCATAGGCGAGGATCTGCTTCTTCTCGTTGATGCGGGAGGCATCCCAGTTTTCCATGTCCGCGATGGTTTCCATCGGCAGGAAGGTAAGCATCTTGATGCACTTCATGACGTCGGCGTCATCGATGTTCCTCCAGTATTGGTAGAACTCGAAGGGCGTGGTCTTGTTCTCATCCAGCCAGACGGCGCCTTTTTGGGTCTTGCCCATCTTCTTGCCCTCGGAGTTAAGGAGCAAGGTGATGGTCATGGCGTAGGCGTCTTCGCCTTTCTTCTTGCGGATGAGCTCGGTGCCGGCGAGCATGTTGGACCATTGGTCGTCGCCGCCGAATTGCATGTTGCAGCCATACACTTCATGGAGATGGTAGAAGTCATAGGCCTGCATGAGCATGTAGTTGAATTCAAGGAAGGAGAGGCCTTTCTCCATGCGTTGCTTGTAGCATTCGGCGCGGAGCATGTTGTTGACGGAGAAGTGGGGGCCGACCTCCCTCATGAAGTCGATGTAGTTGAGCTTCAATAACCAATCGGCGTTATTGACCATGATGGCCTTGCCTTCGCCGAATTCAATGAAGCGTTCCATCTGCTTTTTGAAACAGGCGCAGTTATGCTCGATGGTCTCGGGGGTCATCATGGAGCGCATGTCGCTTCTGCCGGTGGGGTCGCCGATATAACCGGTGCCGCCGCCGACTAAGACGACGGGGGTGTTGCCCGCCATCTGCAGACGCTTCATCAAGCAAAGCGCCATAAAGTGGCCGACGTGGAGGGAGTCGGCGGTGGGGTCGAAGCCGATGTAGAATTTGGCTCCGCCTTTATTGATGAGCTCACGGATCTCCGCTTCGTCGGTGACTTGGGCGATGAGTCCGCGGGCTTGGAGTTCTTCATAGATTCCCATAAGAAATACCTCGTAGTGGACGCGGTTATTCTACTATTTACGCGCGCGAAAGAAAGCAAAAAGAACTTGCGTGGCGAAAATGGGGCGAAGAAAAGCCGTCCCTTGGGAAGCAAGAGACGGCGTGAGCGGCTAGTCTAAGGTGACGATTTCGTATTCGCGGATACCTAAGCCATGCTTGGCCGCGGTCTCCACGGTGTGGATGGCGTGGCGCGAATCCATGCGTTCGATGAGGGCGGCTTTGCCAGGGTCGGCGGCGTTTTTGACCGCGTCATAGCAAGCTTGGTCTAAGGCCACGGGGTCGAGGGAGGCATAGATGCCTAAGTCGGCCATTTCGGGTTCATGGGGGTTGGAATCGCAATCGCAGTCGACGGAGAGGCGGTTGGCGACGTTGATGTAGGCCATGTTCTTATAGCCGACATAACGCAAGACCGCTTCGCAGGCGTCGGCCATCGACTCGAGGAAGTCGTCTTGGGCGGCGATGTCTTTGCCCCAGCAATCGGAGGAGGAAGTGGTTTTGCCAGCGCTATGGATGTAGGCTTTGCCTTCGGTGGAGGCGATGCCGATGGAGATGTTCTTCAAGGCCCCGCCGAAGCCGCCCATCATATGTCCCTTGAAGTGGGAGAGAATGAGGATGGAATCGTAGTTATTGAGGTCTTTGCCGACGATGTCTTTGTCGAGGTGGCAGCCATTATGGACGGGGATCTCGATTTGGCCGTGCTCGTCCATCAAATCGACGTTGAAACGCGGGGAGAAGCCGTGGGCTTTGATGGTGTCCCAATGGTCCTTGGGGTCTTGTCTGGAGCCTCCATAGGCGGTGCAGCATTCGATGATCGTGCCTTTTAAGGAATCGACGAGGGGGCCGATGAGCTCGGGCTTAAGGTAGTTATGGCCACCCATCTCGCCGGTGGAGATCTTGACGCCGACATGGCCGCGGAGTTCGCGGCCGAGGGCCTTGTAGATCTTAATGAGGTTTTCGGGGGTGATATCTTTGATGAAATAAACGATGGATTTCTTCATGGGGAAGTCCTTTCTGGGCTGTTTGGTTATATTTTCGGACAAATCGTATGGGAATGCATGTGTTTTGTGGGGAATATTGTTAACTTACTGCGGGCCATGTGATTTCCAAGAGGTCCTCAACGTCGCAGCAGAGGGCTTTGGCCAGATTCAGGACTGTGGTGACGGAGGCTTTGTTAATGTCTTTCGCGCGGCTTTCGTATTGCTGCAGGGTACGCAGGTTAACGTCGGCTCGCGCCGATAATTCTCTTTGCGAAAGCCCTGCGGCTAAGCGAAGCTTTTGCAAAGAAGTGGTCGTGTTCGCCTCTTTGATTCTTTCCATCAATGCCTCGTAGACACGACTTTCATCCGCTTCATGAAGGGGATGGTATAACGAAAGGATTTCGGAAG
>JAGAHY010000190.1 GCA_017626815.1 Bacilli bacterium
CTTTCTTTTCTCCATAACTATATAAGACGCGAAGCAAGTGTCAATTCATGATTTGCCGATCGAATAGTACCCATTGGTCCTATGATCTAACGTCCTTTCGACGATTCCAATAGGGCGATGATATCTAGGCGCAAAGGTTATCTCTGGTCCAATCGCCCCTTGCCACGCGATTACATAGGGATCATGAAATGGATGGGCAATGCATAGCCATTCTCCTTGGCAAGCTCTTTTGCTTTCTTCGCGAAGTCATCGTAATTGCCAGGGACCAATACCACTTCCGCCCCAAACCTGCGCGTCCCTTTGACTTTCATGATAGGCGAAAGCTCAGACATGCGGATAGTCGCATGCATCCCTGGTCTCATCGTGAATAGGCAACGCCTTGCGCGTGGTTCTCAGCCGAGCAAGCGATCACGCCTTTCGGGGCCTCTTGCCTGCTAAGGCTACTTAGCTTATTGCACGCGTCCCTAATCTCTGCGGGTTCTCGGCTTTGAGGAATGGATTGGGCGACTTCTATCGAAAGGAAGGATTGGGGTTAATCTAGCCACTTGGATCGCCGAGGGAGGACACCACAAAAATAATATATGGAGAGGTTGCTAAAATCCCATGAAAGCCTATGCTTTTTCCGTTGATATATGCTTACTTATATGTTTGTTTAGAAGCAAGAAAACGAGGAGAACAGGTTTTGTAGAGCCTCTTCTCCTCCGTCTTTTTTCAAGATGTCCAAGATGTTGATGGTGACAAGTCCCATAGATTATCTTCGCAGGGCCTTAAGCAATCTGGAGACGTCCTTGCTTTCACCGTTCCTGCTCTGGGAGGGACTGATTGTCGTGCTCTTACCGTCAAGGGCATCGCAGATCTTCTTGGCGGACTTCTCGTCGCTGACTTTGAATTTCGTGGTTATCGTTGAAGTAGCCATATCGATTCCTCCTTTCTACATCCATACCTTATCATGTTCTTTACGCAAAATGTTAGCACTACCCATGACTATTTTTGTGGAAATGATGCACGGGTTCCGATGGTTGAATCGCAGTGGCCTATCGTTCAATTAGTGTCAGGTGGTCTTTATCGATTCAAGACATACGTCGAAATACGGCACATATGTTTTGATGCAAAATTCGGATAAACGGGGCGCCTAATTCGGGCCATCGGTGCGCTAAGTTCGGACCTTCGGGGCAAGGGAGAGGCCTGCCTTTTATGCCGAGAAAATCGACGATAATCTGCCCCTAGAGGGACCCTAAGGATGGTCGGAGATGCTCTGCGGCGACAAGGTGACGTGTGATGCGATAGCCAAAAAGGGCATCGAAAGACTATATTTTGCGGGCAGTAAAAAAGGCTAGCCGAGTAGGCCGACCGCCATTGACGCCAGCGACCGCTGTTAACGCCTCAGTGGCCGCTGGTCACCACAAATCGCACATAGTAATAGTCCCGTGGAATATTCGCGGTACAAGAGGCTGGTTGGAAAGCGCCCACGGCACAGGCATAACCCATCAGTCAGTAGCAATGGGCAAAAGTGTTAATCGTGGTACTGCAAGCTTTTCTTATCCCATTAGCGTTTCGACATCCTCTCGCGCATTTGAAATAACAAGCAGTGTGAATCACACCTCATTCATCCACAAAAGACTCGGCGCAATTAAACGGAAAACAGTACTTTTACTGAAATGTATTTTTATCGATTAATACTGGTTTTCATTCGTTATTTGAATTGCATTTATAAAAATCATTGTAATGTATTTTAATCCCCTTCTTCGACGTAATCCGTCACCGCCATTTTCTTCGTCTTCGCCCTTGTCGCCTTATTTGGCAAAAGGCCGTTGACTTTGAAGACGGCGACCCACCGTTCCTTCGATCGCTCGGAGGCGTCGGACATGGACGTAGTCAAGGGGAACATCATCGAGCTCATCGGCGTCGCCATGGATTACGTCCTAAGCCACATAGATTCCGTTTACGAAAACGTTGGCGCGCTTTCAAGGGAAACGGTCCCAGAAACCCCAAAAGAGGCGCTGCGCGAAGTAATCGTCAACGCGTTCGCCCACGCTGACTACTCCTCCAACACATGCCATCAGGTCTTCATCTACAAAGATAGGGTCAGCATATATAACCCGGGTTATTTTCCTCTCGGCCTAAAGCCGGAGGACTATGCGGCGGAGGGGGTTGATCCAGTCGAGCGAAACCCGAAAATCTACGACATACTCCACTGCTTAGGCTTCGTAGAGACCTATGCCACTGGGCTACGGAAAACTTTCGACGTTTGCCAAAAGACCCGGACGACCATCGCCTACGAGCAAACAACGCAAGGAGGGTTTCGCTTTGAATTCTTCAGGAAGGGCGACGCCATCTTTCCCCCGTTTTCAGACGGGGCAAGCGACGAGCAGAAGCTTCTTTCGATCCTTACCAGGAATTCCTTCTTGTCGTTAGAAGAACTTGCGAAAAGGATCGGCAAGGGCAAGGTAACGACGCACGGAAAGATCTCCAACCTCGTGTCCGAGGGTAAAGTCAAAAGAATCGGGTCCGATAAAACCGGCCACTGGGTCGTGATCAAGAAATAACCGACGCAAAATAGCCCCGTCTCTTCCCTCGCTCCGAGGACGGGCTGACTCTATTGTGCTCTGGAAGGGGCGGACATGGATTCGCTTCGCGTTGTCGTCGAGGGAAGAGAGACACCCTAAAAACGCCCCGAGGCTTTGGCTGGCGGATCCCGGATCCGGCCCGCCCATCGCGGAGGAGGCCGCGAAGATAAAGAAAAAAGTTCCTGACACGGCGGTATCAAGAACCTATTTACTATTTGGCTGGCTTTGATGTTTTTGATAGTCAAAGCCGATTCTGCCATGAAACTATTTTTCCACCAGATAAAACCAGCGGCCATAGAGGCGAAACCAGTTCGCTTTTGCGCCGGAAACTAATGGATTATACCGACGTTTTCCGTGATCTGCCTTTCCCTCGGGCAAACTTTTGGCGGCTTTCGGCTTTTCGCGCCATTCCTTATCGGAGGCAACCATGGACTCCTTTGTTCATAGTCAAAAGGCTCGCGTCTTTCGGCGATTTCGTTCTTGTTTTGTCGATATAGGCCGTTCGGACGCCTGGCCCATAGAACTATGAATAAGGACGGGTTGCTGCTCGATTGATTTTAAGAATCAATATTACTTAACTGTTTTGGATCGATCCGTCCATGTGCAGTTGCAACTATTGCATTTATAGATAGGATTGCAGTAGAAGTTTTCATCAATGATTTCGGTATCTTCGGAACCGCATTTTGGACATTTAGTTCCATCACCACATGCCGAACCACCGCTAGCGGCTTCTAATTGCTCATCGGTTAATTCAAGGCCTTCTTCTTTGGCGGCTTTGAGTATTTCTTCTTGGTTTTTGCAATCTTTTAATCTAGCGATTTGCTCTTCGGATAAACCTTTTAATAGTTCTTCTCTCATATTTGCTACTCCTTGTCCACGCACATGATATCAAATAATCATCATTGGCAAAAAGAGAATTTCGAAATGATTCAAGAATTCTCACGCCATCACCGCAATCATCGAATTTGCGGTTGCGATCATGGCAACGACATATTATTCTGCCGCCATGGCAAACGGTCTCATCTCAGAGCGGCGAATTGGGTTTTAAAAATCAAACTTCATCGTATGACACCACATAACCACAGTTCGTGCACTGCATTCTAACCCAATTTTTTCCATCTTTGGTGTAAGTACCGATCGATTTTAACGTGTTTTGAGTACAATGTGGGCATCGGGATCCATCATAGCAATGTCCGCCGGAGACAGCCGCAAGTTGTTCATCGGTAAGCTCAATTCCTTCCTCTTTGGCGGCGGCTAAGATTTCTTCTTGGCCCTTACATTCTTTTAACTTTGCAATCTGCTCTTCGGACAAACCTTTTAATAATTCTTTATTCATAAAGTAGCCTGCGGATAAACCTAATATATAATTGCCAACTTATCTCCACTCGTGTTTGCAATCTCTACATACGTAAACTGGATCCCCACCGTACATATAAGAGCCGAGGTTCGTGCTGTGGCATTTTGGACAGGAGGTAGGTGTGCACGCTCCGCCACTAACGGCCGTCAACTGTTCTTCGGAAAGCTCGACGCCTTCTTCTTTGGCCAAAGCCAACAGTTCTTCTTGGTTTTTACAGGCTTTTACTTTAGCGATTTGTTCTTCGGTTAAGCCTTTTAATAATTCTTTATTCATAAAGTGGTTTACCATTAAACCTAATATATAATTGCCAACTTATCTCCACTCGTGTTTGCAATCTCTACATACGTAAACTGGATCCCCGCCGTACATATAAGAGCCGAGGTTCGTGCTGTGGCATTTTGGACAGGAGGTAGGTGTACACGCTCCGCCACTAACGGCCGTCAACTGTTCTTCGGAAAGCTCGACGCCTTCTTCTTTGGCCAAAGCCAACAGTTCTTCTTGGTTTTTGCAGGCTTTTACTTTAGCGATTTGCTCTTCGGACAAGCCTTTTAATAGTTCTTTGTTCATAAAGTACCTTGCGAATAAACCTAATATATAATTGTCAACTTATCTAAACTCGTGTTTGCAATCTCTACATTCGTAATTTGTCAACCCGCCGTACATATAAGAGCCGAGGTTTTTGCTGTGGCATTTTGGACAGGAGGTAGGTGTGCACACTCCGCCGCTGACGGCTTCAAGCTGTTCATCGTTGAGTTCGATGCCTTCTTGCTTCGCCAACGCTAAAAACTCTTCCTGGTTTTTGCACGCTTTTACTTTAGCGATTTGCTCTTCGGACAAACCTTTTAATAGTTCTTTGTTCATATCGTGGTTACCTCCATTTATTAGAACGATTGGGATGCTTCTATGTTTTGTCTATGGAATCTATGGCCGCAATGGGGGCAAATATAATTGTAGTTTTTATCGCAATTAGTGCCGCTTTCAATCGGTTTGCCACAATTGGGGCAATCAAATTCGTTTAAACAATGACCACCGCTAACCGCGGATAATTGCTCATCGTTTAATTCAGCGCCTTCTTCTTTAGCCACTTTTAATATTTCTTCCGGTGACTTACAGGCTTTTAATTTAGCAATTTGCTCTTCGGATAAACCATTGAGTAATTCTTCTTTCATTCTTTTCGATCGCTCCTATGTTTTTATATTATCAAACTTATCGATGATTAATCTAAAAAAATTTTGAGTTCTCCAAACATGTTGGGGGTGCGGGCCTTGTAAACTTACCGGGGGCTTTGTTACGTCCTAAATGATTCGTTCGATGCCATCTGGATGATATGGTTTTCGATGCATGGGACGCCTACTTTCGTTTTGGCGGGAACGACGATGTTGTTAGGATTTTACGATTTTCCGTATATTAAAACTGAGGCCGCTAGGAAACCATCTGGAGAAAATGGTAGTCTATTGCTCCAAGCGATCCAGAGGCCCTATGTGCCTCACTTCCCCGCCTAAGCGCATGGGCGAGGAAGCGCGGATTGACCCCGCACGATTTTTGTGTGAGGCTTGCCATCACCCGTCGCAAAAAGGGGCATCCTGTAGGAAAAACAGGGGTAAACTGGGGGATATTTGATCCGTCCAATAACAAAACGGGCCATGAAAATGGAAAAACTTAGTTCGTGGCCTAGGATTTCCTCATAACGAAAAACACTCGTTAGTTCTCGCCCTTCTTATGCGGCAAACAAAACGCGATCGCCACCCCAAAGCAGACGATAGCGTAAATCCAAAATACATAGAGCCAATCCGAGCCCGTCTTTGCCATTGTGTATATGCCCTTAAGTAAAAGGTATACCCAAACGCCCGCATAGCCAAAATGGAATGCGTAACGCGCGCTTGGCCCTACCTTTATCTTGAATAAAGAAAGGAAGAGAAAAAGCAGCGCCGCGCTTACCCCCGGCAAGAAAAGCAGCGTCATATGGATATCCCTTAAACCATGGGAGAAAACATAATAGATGCCCATGACTAGAAGCGAGAACATAGCCCCGCATGCATATCCGATGATTTCTTTTTTATAAGACTTAACGCTCGACCACATAAACCATATCTCCTAAGTCGCGGCTATCCATCAAGGTGGACCCGCCATAATAAAGCGCGCTCGATCCACCGCCATCGAGGTTATAGGCATATCGGCAGCCTAGTTCGCTTAACGTCTTGGCCAAATCATATAAAGCGAAGCTAGAGGCGTTGCTGCTGGACCTTCTGCCATTGACTTCGGTGGCTAAGAAATAGAAGTGAAGCGGATCCACATAGCCGATCGCCGTGCGTTGGTTGTTGGATTTGGACATCCCATCGATCTCTTCGTTTACATCGACGCTGATTTCCCCCTCCTCGATAAGCGTTGGCCCAAAGCACCAGGCTTGGTAAACATCGCCTAATTCGGATAAAGACGTTTCGCTTTCCTTATAGGAATAAGCGTTGCCTTGCTTATCTAAGGCGAACCCTTCCCCGCTAAAGCGAGCAGACTCGCGATAGGTAACCCCATTTCGGACCACATAACCGCTCCGTCCTTTCCAAAAGGGAAAATCCCCATTGATCGCGGCTAAGACACTTGGCCCATCCATTTCTTCTTTTTCGACCATCTCTTCCAAAGAAGAAACGATGTTGGAACCATAATTCCCTTTCGAATCGGTCGCTAAAGAGGTGCGTAAATCGCTAACCCTCGCCAAATGGATGTCCACAAGATGATAAGGAACTTCCAAGCCATCGATTAGGCGCGTAGACGAAAGCAAAGAAACGGTTGTTTTCGCTTCGCTAGAAGTCGAAGAGGACGTAGTTTGCGTCGTTTCCGATATTTCTTTCGAAGAGGCCACATCGAAGTCGAAATCCTCTTTCTCCGCGACCGCCCCTTCGCTATGGGGCAATACGAACGTATCGAGGACATTCGCGGTAATAAGCCCTCCCAGCACCCCACTAGCGAATAGACAAAGAATAAGATGGTTCTTTTTCATATTTCCTTTTCCTCCTTTTCTTTTTGAATACGAAGAGCAAATTGACGAAATAATTCGCGATGGCTAAGCCGATATCGATGAAGATCTTTAATGCCGTTAACCCCGTTGGGGCGGCATGGAATAGATAAGTTAAGCCGCTAGATAAAACTAAGTTGAGAGCAAACACCAACGCGTATTTCCCCGCGCTTTTCATCTTGCCTCCCCTTAAAGAAAACAAAGCGCTTAAGGCAAAGAAATTGATCGCCCCGGAAGCCAAGCGCGCCAATAGCGAAGATAAAAACACCTGGCTTTCTAGTTCATTCACGAAGACAAAACTGGAAAGCAAATGGAACGTTAAGGCATCAAGGCCAAAGCACCCTAAGGAAATAAACAAATATAAGAACGGGATTTTATAGATGCGAAACGAATCGACGATGGTACGAAAATGGGATACATGCCCCCTTTTCTTTTCATAAACCGTCTCGATGGGCAATTCGCAATAAGGCGCTTCCTTAACCGCCAAAGTAAGGAAATTCATCTCATATTCGAATCGTTCTCCTTCGCTTTCTAACCCTAGATCGAATAAAGATGCGGGAATCCCCCTTAGACCCGTTTGGGTATCATGGACTTTCTTAAAGGTGGAAAGGTAAAAATACGCGATCGAGAAACGATTGCCGAATTTGCTGCGGAAAGGAACGTTTTTGGAACTAAAGTCCCTTTTCCCTAAAAGCAGATATCCTTGCTTTTGATAGGCTTCTTCCTTTAAACGCAAAATATCTTCATATCGATGCTGCCCATCGCTATCGGCGGTAAATACGTAATCCATCTTCCGCCGCTTTGCTTCAAGTAAGCCCGCTTTGATCATCGCCCCCTTCCCTTGATTAAGCGGAAAACGAATCACCTCAAAATAGGTCTCTTCCATCGCCGAAAGAAAGATATCGTCATAGCCTTGCCCTGAGCCATCGTCGAATAAAAGCATCGCGTCGAAATCGCCTGGCTTAAATTGCTTTAAGAAGGGCAAGACGCTTTCGCTTGGCTCAAAGCACGGGATCACCAACATGCATTTCATCGCTTCTTACCTCCGAGAACATTCTTATCCCCGAAGTTAAAAACGACTTAAGCCAAACAAAAAGATTACTTAAAGATGATCTTAATGGCTTTGGAAATATCCGTCGATCGCATCAGATAACGAAACGTTGATGGAAATGGGATTTTTCAAAGGTGAAACATATCATCCGATGATATCGGGACTATATGGTTTTCTATCATCATGTGCTAGTTTCCCATCCAGGCGGATTAACACAGACAATAAGTTTTTACTATTCTTTGCTGCGATTTCGATATTTTTGCAGGTTCATTCATCGACGTCTTTGCGACTTTTAAAGCAAACGAAAACGGCTCGGAGCGCAAACTGGCTTTCGTATTTAGGAAAGACTGTTGATTTCGTCTTCGAGCGCCGCAATCACCTTGAGTATTTCTTCGAAGGATGGACGCGGGCCGTAAATCATCGAGGCCATCCTTTCGTAGTCCCGAATTAGTTGGGGGACACTATGTTTCGCCGGGGTGAGCTTGATCGTCCCAAACTTCGCCAAATCGTATCTCGCCCATTTTCTTGGGTAGAACTTCATCTTGAAATGGGCCACTTCTTCCAAAAGGCCGGGCTTGCTAAGCGCGCTATCTTTTACGGCGCTAAGACCCATCATATAAAGATCGTAGTAATGTCTGGAATAACGGTCCGGAACCTTTGAGCCCTCTGGACGAAATGCCTCTTGATGCAGGATAGTCGCCTTCTCCCAAAAGGTGCGTTCAGGGGTGGTCGCGAGCAATTCGACCTCGCTATAGGAAAGCAGGTTTGGGTATTCCTCCGCGACAAAGGGCTTGATGGCCGCCTTTTGCAGCGGCAACCACGATCCCAAAACGCCGATTTCGAGGCGGATGGTCTTCACGATGGCGGAATCCGTAAAAGAGGAGGGATAGGCGAAATGGACGGTGCCAAGATCGTCGTCCTCGATATAAGCGTTGATTTCCTTGCCGAGGAGCTCGCCCATCCCCTTCCTAAATTCGGGGAGGAATTCGTTCTTTAGAAAGGCAAAAAGACGCTCTCGCGAATCGAGGATGAAGGCTTCCTGCTTCGTGTTGGAACGTTCCTCCCATGGCTCATTGACGCCATAGCCTAGGACCCTCCAATCCAGAATCAGGTCTATGTCTTCGGAAAAGCGTTCGATCAGCCCGTAGACTTTCGATAAACAGGTTCCTCCCTTGAACGCGATGCGGTCCTTCCACCGGCAATGATGGAAAAGATAATCCAAGGTGACGGATACCCAAAGGTCCTTCTCGACGATGGCGGCGCCAACGCCCTTCTTCGCAGCCGTGTTGATGATGACGGCATCGACCTCTTCTTGCGAATGCTTAAGCAATGCGTACATTTCTTCTTCCTCCTTCACTGGCAAATCCTTTTGATGACCTCGTAGATCCACTTGGTAACATGAGCGGACTCTTCAAGCAAAACCGCCCTGCTTCTTTCGCTTAAGCGATTCCTGATCTTCGCTACCGCTTCACCGTCGATGCCGATGCCCAACTCTTTGACCGCGGAGACCACCAAAGCGGATTCATAGGAGAGGTAGAGCAGTTCTTTGGAAGAACGGTGAAGAAAGCGGATCGTCATTTTCCCGACCTCATAGTTCTTGTATTGGCCCGAACTGTAATACTCGTATGAGCTGACGACTTGGGTGGATAAGCCAAGCAGGTTCAAGGATGTTACCCCGGTCGGCGCGATTTTCCAGGAATAGTTTCGGGCGATGGCCCTGGAGATTTCCTCAAGGTCAGGAGAAGAGAACTCGTTCAGCAAACCGGAAAAATAAGGTTTGTCATACACGCCTCGCAGCACGCGCCGCACGAACTTCCCTTCTTCGAGCCTAAGCAAGCACTTCTTCGCATTCTGATAATCCGCGATATCGGTGAAGTCCGACGCGACGAACGCGCTTCTAGCGGGGAGGGCATCGATCCTGTTTTTGATTTGTTCCATCACTGAATTCTTCATCGTTTTTGTCCCCAATAGTATATATTTTTAGGGACACTTTGCAATAGGGCTGACCATCTTCTTCATTAAGAATTAGATCCAGTAGGAATGTGCCTGGTTTTTCTTATAGGCCTCTAGGGGGCGTTTTATTTTGGTGGATGAAAATCCTCTGCCACCATTTTCATTGCGTTTATGGCACGTTGGCACGCGATGGAATCCGGTTTTTACCCCACAAGTAACCCCACAAGTAGTTCCCTCGAAAGACCGATTGGCATACGCCGTTCGGTATGCGCTCGGGACAACAAAAAAGAGGCCAAAAAAGGAAAAGATGGGAAAAGCAGGGAAAAGCATGCCAAATCTTGAAAGAATTGAGGCTGGAAAACCTTGAACGCGAATACAAGGCTCACTTAAACCGGTCGGATCCGCTTTCGTGGGCCAAATCCATCGTTGGGTTTGCCGACGGCGAAGGGCTCATCGGAAAACGTTCCATCTTTGAACTTTTGGGTGTCTGAGGGGGTTTTTCAAAGGTAAACCATACCATTCGATAATATCGGGACTATATGGTTTTCTATCATCATGTGCTAGTTTCCCATCCAGACGGATTAACATAGTTAATAAGTTTTTACTATTTTTACTACGATTCCGATTTTTTTGCAGGTTCATTCATCACATAGCAATTTCTTAACTGGCTCGTTAATGACAATCCCGTCGTGTTCGCATCGCGCCTCGGCCACCATCTCCGAAAGCCGCTCTGAAATAGCGACCACAATGGACTGGTTTAAAAGGTACTTGCCGATGATAAAAGCTAACGAGTATCTAATTGCCCGCGTTCGCGGATGATTATGGCCTTTAGCGAAATGGCAGATCGCAAGGGAGGAATCGTTATAAGCCCATCGCAACGAAAAGACGTCTCGCGGTTTTGGCGAGCCCTCCCTCACCTCCCTTAGCTAAGGGAAAGAAGGAAATCCGCGACGTTGACGACTTCGAACCCCTCCTCGGTCCGCGATTTGGGGATCGGGTCCGCAACCACTATGACCTTCCTCTTCGCGTCCTTAAGCAGCGAAAGGGGCCTCTTCTCCCTTTCCTGCGTCTGCTTGTCCAGCGCAGAATAACACACCTGCAGGTAGATGTCCCCGTCTTCCCGGGTAGCGTAGAAGTCCACTTCGTAAGTCACCCGCACGCTGGCGCCGTCTCGTTTTTCCACGGAATCGAAGGAGCCGACGCTTACCTGGTAGCCATGGTAACGCAGCTCGTTGTAAACGACGCCTTCCATGACCTGCCCGTAATCCGGGAAAGCGAAGGAAAGCCTGGCGTTTCGAAGCCCTGGGTCGGCGAAGTAATATTTCCTTAAACCGCCGATGATGCCACCGCCCTTGACGTCGTAACGTTCCGCCTTGTGAAGGAGGAAGACGTCCTCGAAGGCATCGATGTAGTTGGAGACCGCATCGTGAGAGATATCGATTCCCTTCTCCGATTTCATTCTGTCGCGAAGCTTGCCGACGTTGATCAGCTGCCCAGATGTCTGGGCAAGGAGGGTGCAAAGCTCGTCCAAGGACTCGCTTTTGCGGATATGGTGGCGGTCCAGAATATCCCTGAAATAGACTTTCGTGAACAGCGAGGAGAGATACTCCTCCTTCCCCTTCCCCTCCTTGAGGACCGCAAGAGGCATGCCACCGTGGGTGGCGAACTCAAGGTAATCCCTCATCGGATCGAGGAGGAAATGGGCGTGGTATTCGGAAAAGGAAAGGGGCCGGACGCGGATCTCGGTCGCCTTGTCGCGAAACTCCGTGACGATGTCTGAGGAAAGCATTTTGGAATTGCTGCCGGTGACGTATAGATCGATGTTCGCCTCCCGTGACAAACCGAGAACCACGTCGACGAAGGAGATGGTCTGCTCATCCCCTTCCTTCGTGAGGACATGTTTGCCACCCGTCAGAGCCGGGTTCACGATTTCAAAGACCTCCTGTATCTCATCGAGGAATACATAATAGCGGCGGTTTTTGTCCTCGGTCATCGCCCTCACGTGCTTGCCTAATTCCAGAGGGTCGCGCAAAGCTTGGCTCTTATCATCGTCAAGGGGGATATAGATGATGCTTGCCTCCTCTACCCCAACGGATCGAAGGTAGGATGGGTAAATATCCGTCAGCAAGTAGGATTTGCCGCACCGGCGGAGTCCCGTGATCACTTTCGGGAAACCATTGTCCCTCGCGTCGATGAGCTGTTTTAGATATAAAGGCCGTTCGATCATATATAACCTCAAATTCTGTAGAATTCTACATTTTTTTCGGTTAGATAATACCTCACGCCCTGTCGAAAGGCAAGACAGCCCGCCTGACGCCGACGGTGACAGCGATTATGAGCCTGATAACACACTGTTCTCGGCAGTAGCGGAGTGAAGCCAATCGCTGTCTTTGCTCACGAGGTTCTTGCGGTTCAAATCTTTGATCCCCTTAATTGCCTTTTCCAGAAAACGTTGTGTTCCATTGACAACCACATCTTCCTTATTAATGGTCCTATTTGCAGCATAACAGGAGAGTCCCCAAGCGATTCACAGGACGTAGATGGTGCGTCTACTCGTGCCCCAAGTGCCTTTCCTTTACTACGGCTTAACAGGTTTTGTAATCGACCCCCGTCGAAGAAAACCGCCGTTTTTCGATAATGGTAGACGAGGAATTTGAGCGATTCTTTACGGTTTTTTCTACGATTTCGAGTTTTTTAGCAGTTTCACTAATAGGGTATCAATTTCTTAACAGGTTTGTTAATTGACAATCCAGCGGTGTTGACATCGCCCCTCATCCACCACCGATCCAATTTGTCCGATGAATAGCCGATAAAATGACGATGATGTTTCAAGATTTGGATGGCAAACGTGCCCTATTTTTTCATACAATCCCCATGGGCCGTTATATTTTGTCAATCTTGTTTTCCAAGAGCGTCTTGTTTTCCAAGAGTGGCATCCCATAGATAGAATACGGTAAAATAATTACACGAGGAAAAGTATGAAACTATTGAAGATTCTCGTCCCGTTATTCATCGCTTCTTTTTCGCTTGCCGGTTGCCATCTCGATAACGTCAATTCCGAGTGGTATGCCTCCTCTATAAAAGGCATAAAGCTGTTTGATTATTGGGTTGACGGAGAGGATTGCTTCGCCAAAGCAAAAGATGGGGTTTCATTGTCTGAATATCCTGACGTCACTTTCAAATATGACGAAAGCACAAGCGAATTGAAGGCAAACGAGGAAGTGATCCACTACGGGATGTTTTCCTTGTACGCCGCCGATTTCAATAACGATGGATACCGGGAATTATGCATCGGCTTCTCCGTCGGTTCGGGAATCATCGATGAGCGGATCGATATTTATGATTACCATAACGGCAAAATCATTTTCCAATTGAATCATCGCGTCGGCTATCCAGACCAAGCCAATGATTATTACTTGTTTTTGGATGACTTGGACCAATTGTGCGTCAAAGAAACATTA
>JAGAHY010000191.1 GCA_017626815.1 Bacilli bacterium
CACATAATCCCTTGAACCTCCTCACCTTCAATGACGCTCATTGCATGAGCTACAATCATATTATGCATGTCCTTTGACCTCCTTTTCAAGAGGTCCTGGCATAGTTGATCTAATTCGTAATCCTCTTGGGACAAAGTGACATCGATAAAGATGAAGTGGGCGGGAATCTTATCCCCGATAATGTCGGATACATATTCAAATTCCAATCGGGGAACACGTTTCCCTTTCACTGTAAGATGAGTGCCTTTACATAAACCAATGTAGTAATACTCTTTCCCTTGTCTTGCCTTAGTGTTGGCTAAGGTAAGCAGCATCTTCCTTTTGGCGTCCTTGATCGCGTCTTTCATGCTTTGATGCTTGGCGCTAGGTTCGATGTCATAGATCATTGAACCCTCTTCCAGCCAAGCATCAAGCAAGACAAAGCCGCCCAAAGGCGCACCGCGACGACATTGGGTCTCTAGTCTGGTCTTACAAGGATCTAATGTTATCCCTAAGGCTTTCTGGACAATCTCCATAGGGAATCTCTTATCGATAATGCAGAAAGCATGGAAGTTCATATCGTAGATCCCTTCGATATGAACGCCCTTGCTTCCTTGCCATCGGATGGCTGTCCTTTCGAAATAGAGATCGGTTATTTTTCTTTTTACGGTAGGGTACAGTTTTTCCATCGGGCAAAAGTCCTCCTATTAAACCTATAGACGGAAAAAAGCAAAATGGACAAACTTTGGGGAAAAAGATGATGGAGGCCCTTTGAGCTCTCCGGAAAGCGACGGAATTATAGATGCGGCGGTAGGGGTACCAGACAGCAACATCCGACTTGTCGTTCCCCGATAATCGCCGCAGCGCGGCTTCCAAAAATATAAATTCTTCCCAAAACGCCTGTGTTTTCAGGATAGATATACAAAAATTGCCCAAAAGGAAGCGGATTCATAAAATGAGGAAATCTCCGCAAAATAGGCTTCCTTTTGGGCTATTTCGATTGTTATCTCCATTTCCGTGGGAAGTAAAAATGATTGACGCGCGCACCTAGGGAAACAACAATTAAAGTACGTAAGGGAGATAGTGTTCTTTCTTACGGTTGCATCCTCTTGGGCCACCGTGAAACAGACAAACGGTAACGAAAGAGCCCGATGAGGAAGTGAGGGAAAAACATGAAGCGATCTTTACTTGTTGGTTTATCGTTATCGTTTGTCCTTTTCACTATGGCCGCGTCGATCACGTCTACCGTAGCGTGGTTTAGTTCTTCACGAGTTGCATATACGTCAGCAGGCGAATTTGAGGTGGTGCAAATTGACGGTACGCTAGATTGTGAGCTGGAGGCTGGGGTTGGAACACGCCTAACCGCAGACGGAAAACATGTTTTAGTTGACAGCACTGATCCTGATGTTGATTACGCACTTTTGGATGGCTCCGTTGACCTAGATACAGGGCACGCGTATCGTCCTAATCGCGAAGGCCCAGGATATGAAGATCTAAACACTCCTAACGAATCAAAATGGATGAGGTTTACCGAAACAGGGGACGGGACATCAACAAACTGTTACGTTGCTGTTTCTTGGACAATTTTGTTTACTTATGAATTCCGATTCGAAACTGCTGCAATGGGCGTTTATTTAAATTTGGCAGACTCTTTATTTACTCCACGGACCCCAACCAAAGAAGCTGAAGGTGATGCTTCAGACAAAAAATCACAATTAGGATTCCGCATCGCATTTCTCCCTGAAGAGGGTAACCATATTGTTCTTGGAAATAACCCGGCGCCCGCTACCTCATTAAATTATGTCGTTGGAGAGGGAGCGACCGATAGGGAGACATATTCTACTGGCAATTACTTTATCCACGATTCCTCGTACTCAAAGGTTGCAAATGGTCCCGGCAATACAGGCAGGCCCGAAAGACTATGTACGTTAACTAGGGATGATCCAACGATGCGAGTTCTTTGCGTAGCTTGGTTTGAAGGGGAAGATCCAAATGTTGTTTCAGGTACACAAATGGATGTTATAGATGCGGACCTATCCTTCTATGTCCGCTCTGATGCTTAATGAATTTGGGGGCTACTAGTCACCTTTTAGGTTTCTTAACAGCACCTTTCAATTCAGCGCGATTAAAAAATTGTTGACGAATTTTTCGGTTGGACACACAATAATGTCGCAAAGCCCTTTAATGAGGAAAGTCCCAAGTCCTTGCTAAAACGACGATGCGATGCAACCTATCATCCGTTCAAGTAAGAGATTATTTGAATGATTTTGTCGTTTTAATAAGGAGATTAAATATGAAAAAATCAAAGGTAATTATTCCCGCGATGGCTTTATTGCTCTTCTCTACAGCTGCTTCTGTCACTGGAACCGTTGCTTGGTTCTCTTCCACCCGCGCCTTCTCTACTAGCGCAAACACATTTACCGTCAAAGAGGTTGAGGGCGGACTGAACGCAGTTGTTGCCGGCGGTGTTGCTACGACCGCTTATGCCGAAGATGATAGCACGGCGGTTGATTACGCTTCGACTGCAAAGAAGATTAAATCAAATACAAATTGTTATCTCACCCATGGTTCATTTAATCCAGATATATCCACAGGAAACGCCTCTAAACGCCAGGCGTGGATTATTGATCGTGAGCCTGCGAGCGATGCCGCCTATTATACCTCCAAGGGTACATTAGCCGAGGCGGAAGACACCTCGGACGCAACCCATAATTGGATTGCTTATACCGATACTACTACCGGTAGCAACGCCTTCTATTATGTTGCTTTTTCTTGGACTATTAAGTTTTCCTATGAATTTAACGCGGAAGCTGAAGACGTTGGACTTTATTTTGATTACGGTGCGTCCAAGCTAACCGTTACGCCAGGTTCAGAGTCGTCTGCTTATTCAACAGCTTTAGGTTTCCGTATTGCATTTATGCCATTGGTTGATGCGGCTGGCGGAGCTAATGCCGCAAAGGACGGTAAGACGTGCATTTGGGCGGTTGGTACGCCAGCGGAGAATAACCGTAAACATGTTGTTGGGTCTAGCAGGGAAGACGGTGTCGACAGTTATGACGCGAATAGTTATATTGCTGGTAATAATAGTTCGGTAAGTGCTCCAGATACGATTTATTGGAATAATACTTATGAAAGGGCTGCTGATGCCAATGCCTCAGCCAACCCTGCCGCTGCAGAAGCGGCCAATAAGGCTCGCCCTGAGCGTTTATGCACTTTGACGAAGAACAACAACGGCAATCAGGTTTGGGTCAAGTGCGTTGCTTGGTTTGAGGGTATGGATGTCAATGTCGTTTCCGGCAGCAGAATGGATACCATAAAGGCAAATATGTCATTTTATGCCCGTTCTGACAATATGATTACTCCCGCCAACTAATAAGGAGTTACAATTATGAAACCCAAAACAATTACTAAATTAGGAGCAGGTACATTAGCAGTAGTGGCCATCGCTTCCTTAGTGGGTTCTATCTCTGGCACCATCGCTTGGTTCCAATACACCACTAGGGTTACCGCCAACTACACTGGTGTCGTCTCCCATATGTCCGAAAACCTCCAGATCAGCCTTAATGGAACGGACTGGAAATCCGACTTATCCGCCGCCGATATCCAGAAGTACCTTCTTGATGGCGGTCGTGAGGACACCGCTCTTCGCCCTGTTACCACCGGTATGCAGGAGAAAGACAAGGGTATCGTCGACCTCTACAAGAATCCTATCCGCCAATACGCGAGCATGGGTTACTGGGGCAAAGCTGATAAAAACCACGATTACATCGAACTTCCGTTACAAATCCGTAATAAGGATGTCGATGGCAAAGACACCTTGCTTTCTCGCCCGATTTACCTCACCGACTTGACGATGAAGCAAACCACCACGACCCTCGCCACGGAAAAATATGACGTTGCCCCCGCTCTCCGTGTCTATTTTGACGCCGGCGAAAACCAATACCTCATCTCCAACAACGGTGGAGCCATCAAAGCTCATGGCGAGCTTGACCTCGATGGCGATTATGTCATGGACCAGGTAGAAGGCTATGGTGATGGTCGCGCCGCTGTCGACTATGGCGTCAGCGGCAGTGCCGCTACTGTCGGCGATCTGCCGAATTTGATGAAAAATTACTACATCAAATATGCGCCTGGCGCTGTGGCATCCTTCGATCCTTCCACTGGTACTTGGGACACTCCAACTACGCCCGACGTCGAATACCATTATTGGGATGGCGCTGAGTGGAAGATGCAGAAGCAAACCATTCCTGGGGACACCGATGATCCTGGTGTTGAGATTTATCCCGGCGTCACCGTTACTTCTGCTGCGGATTTGGCCCAAAAGAAGAAGGATGCGCTTGTTCTCGTCGGTGATGTCTATAAAGTCGGCGATGATTATTACCGTTATCAGGCCGTCAAAGACACCTCTGCCACTCCCCGTAAAAATAACCTTGGTTGGGTGAAAACCGCCAAGGGAACTGCCGATTCTTACGCAGCTGCTAGCTTCCTCGTGGATGATAGCAACCCGAATAAGCTTCAGGCCGTTGACGGCAGCAATACGATTGACAACAAAGTTATTGGCTATACCTATGGTGAAGCCACTGATTTAACAAAACTTCTTACCAATGAGAGCTCTTACGTTACAGTGACCACTAACGGTACCTATCTGCTCTTCAAAAATGGCGCTTGGGTTGACCAAGGCGCGCAAAAACCGGCTGGCACTGAATACGCACAAGTGGAAACTAAAGAGCAAGCCAATAGACTTCTCAAAGATCTTGATAAGCAGATTTATGCTGTTGGCAATGTCCTCTATAAATGGAGTGGTGCTAGCGATTACAAATGGGTTGTTGCCGCTGATCACACCGAAGCTAACGATGCTCCCTATACATCGCTCCCAAGCAATCCCACGAATGGTGATACCTATCGTCTCAATATCTCTGGCGAATTTACCGACGGTATCTACCGTTATGATAATGGCACTTATGTTGCTGTTCCTAAGACCCTAAAGCTTAACACCAAGATTTTCTTGGAAGGTTGGCAAGGGCTTGCTCCGAAAGAATTCATTTCAACGGAAGAATTCAAAAAGGACTATGTTACTGATGGCAAGGCCGTCGACGTTGGTACGATCTACAAAATCACTACTGGTACTGGCACAAGCGCCGTCGTCACCTATCATACTTGGACGGGTGCCGAATTCCGCGACGGTTTATGGCAATACGACGCCACGAAGGGTTGGGAAACAGTTCCCGAAACTTCGCAAGCAGCGAAAATTGCGGGTGCGACCGATAAGTCTGCACTTCCTGATGCCAAGACTCTCTTGAAGACCGGTACTACTGTCCGAGTCCGCGATGACGATAATCACGATGCCATCTATCATTGGGACGGCTTCGATTGGATCGAAGGTGGCAGCCCGGTTTGGGATGATTCCGCCTATGCCGGTGTCTCCTTCGAAATTGGCTTCCGCTTCTCGGCGCCTACCCATTTCGACCATAACTAAAGTTACAGCTGACTAAATCCTTGAAAAGACGGAGCTTCGGCTCTGCCTTTTCTTGGCCATAATAGCTAAAACGCCAAAAAAAGGTTAATCGATAAGATTGGCCTTTTTTCTTTATCAAAATGAGATAATTGGCGAATTAAAGACTTTTTAAGGAATTCGGCAAATCCGTTTACCTAAAAATATTGCCACCTCCTATTTGTAGGGAGTAAATTATGGCCGAGCAAATAGCAAACCCACGGTAACGTAGGGACGCAAAACTATAGGGTCTAAGAGATTAGATAGCCAGTTGCCTCAGGGAAGGAACTCCCGTCCAGTGGATTCAAAAAAATTGGATGATAGGGCACTGGCGATTGTTTTATTCCCAATTGGGACATTCGACAACCAAGCTCCTCGCACTTTCGGAGTATTTTGCATTCATTTATGTACGAGATCAGATACGTGAATAAACGGATCAGGAGAATTGCCGCCGCAATAGTCGGTGGAGTTTCCGCCACGGTTGTTTCCGTATTCTCGATCGTGGCCTTCCTGGGCCGATTCGTTGGGACATTCACGGTCTCGCTCGATAACGCGAACGTGGCCTTGACGCTCAGCGAACAATCATCCTTCGCGCGAAGGGAAACCTTCCTTCACGTAGACACCCTTCCCGTCTTCGGAGAGACGACCTACCTCGACCTTGACGATGATGAAGTCATCGACAATGAGGAGACGCCGTATCTCTATGGAGGGGAAGTGGACCCCGAAACCGGTGAAGTCACCCGCCTGAACTACTTCAAATATACGTTCTTCGTCAAAAATGTCGGAAACGTCTCCGCCCGCTACCAGCTGCGCATCAACATCATTGATAACCAGCTTTCTGAGGGCGGTGACGACATTTCCGACACCATGCGTGTGATGCTTTATTCCAATCTAGGGAATGGCAGCGCACATAATAAGACCGTGTACGCGAAGAGGGCGGAGCGTAACCGCCAGAATCCGAATCGCTCGAATTCCATCGAAGATCCGGACTACGAGATCGAACGCCGAGAACCCATCTCCATCACCGAAGATGAAGCCAAAGCCATCGGCGTCCCTTTCCCAGGATACGCGGAGATGTTTGTCTCCGACACCGTCATCGCCATGACGTCCGTCGACAATTTCGTCGTAAATGAAGTAATGAGGTACACCCTAGTCATGTGGCTCGAAGGCTACGATGGCAATTCCATAGGGCACGCACCAGAGAGTGCAAAAATTAAAATAGGAGTTGAAATAAACGCTTATGAAAATTAACAAAGCAAAACTCTTAGTCGGGACGTTAGCTATCGCTTCCGTCGCGGCTACTGTTGGTTCTATCTCTGGAACCGTTGCTTGGTTCCAATACAA
Source organism: Bacilli bacterium (assembly GCA_017626815.1). Taxonomy (GTDB): domain Bacteria; phylum Bacillota_I; class Bacilli_A; order RFN20; family CAG-826; genus Alloenteromonas. Next base: position 6,815 of record JAGAHY010000191.1, read on the forward strand.
CACCAGGGCGACCGTCGAATACCAAGGCGCGTCTGTGCACTGCACAGAATCCCTTCAGGTGAGCGTTAACGGCTCGACTTGGAAACAAACCTTAGCCGCTGGTGATATTGATAAAACCGTTTTGAATCGCTCGACCAGGGCGGCGAATCAACTTGTTCCAGTTACTTCCGGTGGTTTGGCTATTGATTCTGCACCTACAGATCTCTATAAGAACCCAATCTATCAATATGCCGGTGCATATCCTACTTCCGGCGACAACAACTACTGGCGTCGTGCTGATAAAGAGGACTACGTTGAGTTCCCTGTTTATCTTCGTGTTTTAGATGTCGATGGTGCTGCCGCGGCTACGCCCACGCTTCTTGCCAAAAAAGTTTACTTGAGCGATGTCACAATTGCTGCTGCTGTCGATGGCAAAGACATTACCGACGCAGTCCGCGTAGCGATTTATACGGGTAGTACCCCTGGAACGAGCATCGGGACGGCTTATGGCACTTATGCCACTAAGGATTACAGTACTGATGAAAACGCGCTTGCGGTGTCAGGGAGTTTAGACCTAAACAACGACGGCGCTGTTGATACGGATCAAAAATATTCTTTCGGCGCTACCGGGACTACATTAGTTTACGGCGATACCGTTGGTTCGCTGACGAATCCAAAGGCTTATGCTTATAAAGCTGATGTGCTCCACAGTGGGACTGGAAGTACTCATCAGATCGCCAACGATGCTGATCCCTATGATATCAAGGGTGTTGCTCTTGGCACGACTACCACTGGAAGCGCTGCTATGTTTGCTGTGACCGTTCGTATTTATATCGAAGGCTGGTCTGAGCTTGATGGAACGAAATTCGGCGCTAAGGTTGATGGAACAACAACTGACAACGCTACCAACACAAAGGTTTGGGATGTCCTTAAGACAAAAGCCGCGGCGTTTAACGTTGGTCTCCGTTTCTCCGCCGAAACTCACAGCACGCATGCAGAGTCGTCGTCTGCCTCTTAATTGTTCAACCCATTTTTGAGACTTTTTGACTAACCCATGAAAAAAAGAAGACTGGATTTATTGCTGGTCTCTCTCACGGGTCTGACTGTTCTTTCTGTGCTCGGCTCGTCCATTGGTACTCTTGCATGGTACGCCTATGCTACAAGGGCTACCGTGTCGTACCAAGGGACGGCCGTGCGCAAGACGGAACTTCTACAGATCGGACTTGAATGGGACGCGGTTAAATACCCCGTCGGTGGGGAGACCGCGACTGAGTTCAAGACCGATTACCTAGGAGAGGGATACTTTGAAACCACCGGGAAATATACCTATGCCTTTATGGCTCCTGGTGCTGGATTTTCCAGTGCAGCAATCAACCAGTACCTTCTCCTCCATGGGATGGCCACGAATAAGTTGCCTCCGTTAACCACCTGGGGCGACTTCACCACTGGCGACTCAGGCTTCTCCTTATTCGAGTCTCCAACCTATAGCCATGCTTATGTCCGGACTCCAGCTTCGGCGAAGTCTTGGGTCAAATTGCCCCTTGCCTTCCACATTCATAACGGCGAAGACACTCAGATCACTAACCGCGTCAAAAACATGGACATCTGGGTTACCGACGCTCATGCTGAGGCGGCAGGGTCCTCCAATGTAGAAGAAGCAATCCGCGTGCACTTTGACCGCTTGGACACCGATCATCCTAATGAGACGACGGGCGTATATCCAAGCGCTCAAAAGTTCTTGTTGAACCCTTCCAGAAAGGACGTGAATACCCATACGACTTATGTAGGTGGTGTTCTCGACCTCGATGATGATGGCTTCTATGACTACGATGTGCGTACGAATGACGAAATCTATTATGGAGATCCCGTTGATGCTGCAAGGCTTACACCGGTGGACTTCACGGCCGAAACAGCAGACATTGACGAGCCCGACGACATTAACGGAACCGGCGATACAAGGCTGACGACCTTCCGAGCCAAACATCAAATAGGCGTGTCTGGATTTACCGGATACAAGGACAAGACAAACGCTTCGCTCGACGTCCGTAAGAAAGTGGTGGAGGATGGATTCAAAAACATTCAGCCGACCATGAACGTCGAAACCGGTGAATGGCAGGGGGGCAAACCTGCGGCGCACATTAGTGATAATGACGCTGCGATTGGCCGATGTGATATCGACATCTACCTCGAGGGCTGGGACCACGCCATCGTGGATCAAATCCTTGCCGTTGAGGGGGGTGCCCGTTTCAACCTAGGCTTACAATTCGAAATCAATCAGGTCAAAGAATGAAAAGAAACAGACTGATACTCGCTGCTTTAATCGCGGGCGTGGCTTTAACCAGCACGTCAGTTTCTTTTTCTTTCGCGTGGTACGCATCTGCGACGCGCTTACGCGTGGAGAACATCGTTCTCGAAGTGGATACGGAACGTGAGCTTTTGATTAGCAACGCCATCGATGGCGAGTATAAGCCCCGTGTTTCTCTTGCTGATGGGGATTTGGAGAAGACCAGCCTCTTCGCCCCGGTGACGACCGCTTTTGGCTATACCTGGGAAGGCGAGGACATGCCCAAGTTTTATGACATGTCGTATTCGCAGGTGAAGTTTAGCGGCGAGCCTTATGTCTACGAAGCCCCCAAGAGGGGTTATTTCTGCCAAGAGCTGTTCCTTAAGGCGGATGATAATCTCTACGTGACCATCAAGACCGATGACTATCCTGGCGATGACCCTACCCCCAATACCCGCATCACTCCCAACGTGGCCATGAATGAGGCCTATGCGGAGGAACTCGTGGAGAAGCGGGGGCAATTCAGCAAGGAAGAATATGTCGAACGTCTCAATGGCATCGTCGACTGCGCCAGGGTCGCCGTCCTCATCGACGACAACTTCATCATCTTTAACCCCAACAAAAGCGATGAAGGCGAGGTTTATTATGGCGGGGCTCTTGACAATGACCGCGACCATTATTACGACTATTACCAAGACCAGACTACCCACGAACTCTACGAAGTGTTCTATGGCGAGCTTAAGGAAGGCTATGAGCGTTCCGACCTCGTCTACACCGACCCCGAGAGCGAGGATAGCGTCTTAGTTGGCGAGTGGAGCGCATTTAACGCCATCCACAAAGCCGGCGTCCACCGCCTCGACTTAGAAGCCAGCAAACCCTTCATCCAAACCGAGCAAAGCTACTCCCCGGAGGATTTCTCCTGGGACAAAGGCTTCCTGCCCACTTTCCAATTCGAACTAGACGCCTATGTCCCCAAACGCATCGTCGTGGCCTTCTACTTAGAAGGCTGGGACCTAGACTCCCACAATGCCCCGATGGGCGCCTATTTCGACTTGGAACTCATATTCCGCATCGTAAGGGAGAGATAAACCATGGAAGTTTATTTTGAATACCTCAGAGAACTACTGATCCGTTTCTTCTCGGACTTCGGGCGCTTTTTCTATAAAGCGTTCGCGAGCCCCTGGGAGGAAGTGCCCAATAACTTTAGTTACTACCATGGTCTACTGGTCGAATATTCCGTAAAGTTTGGCTTTGTCGGCTGGCTCTTATGGGCCATCTTCCTGGTGTTCCTTATCGGCTTAATCGCCGCTTTAATCTATGGCATCGTCATCTTGCTCCGTAAATACATCCGCTTCGTCAAAGTCGAAATCGAGAAGGATAAGCTCCGCGAAGAGATCTACCGCCTCAACAACGAGCTCTATCGCTCCGTCCAAGAACGCGACAAGATCTTAAACCTCAAGTCCACCTACATGGGCTTAGCCCCCGAAGAAGGACAGGGCCAGCTCGCTGGCGCAGGGGCGGCAGGGGAGACCGTCTATACGGTCGAAGAGCAAAATTCCCGCTTCCCTAAACTCAGCCACGTCGATAACCAGTACAAAGACATCGATACGACCATCTTCTTCAAAGAAGGTCTATCGCTTGAAGAACTCTGCAACACCTTCCGGAACTTCGCCGCCTCGAAGATGCACCTCTATTACAAGATCGAGACCGTGCGTCAGTTATTCGCGGGTATCGGCACCTCCAAGCTGATCATCTTGGAAGGTATCTCCGGTACCGGTAAAACTTCGTTAGCCCACGCGCTAGGTAAATTCTTCTCCTTCAATTCCTCCATCATCCCGGTTCAGCCCTCGTGGAAGGACCGTTCGGAATTACTTGGCTACTACAACGAATTCACCAAGAAATTCAACGAATCCGAATTCCTCCGCGCCTTATATACCGCGACGTACCGTCGGGACCTCAACATCATCGTCCTCGACGAAATGAACCTCGCCCGTATCGAATACTACTTCGCCGAATTCTTGTCCATCATGGAAATGCGCGACTATGAGGACTGGGTCATCGACCTGATTCCTTCGCAGATCCCGGGCGACCCCATCCATCTCCACGATGGCAAACTGACCATCCCCCAGAACATCCTCTTCTTCGGTACGGCCAACAACGACGACTCGACCTTCACCATCGCCGATAAGGTCTATGACCGTGCCATCTCCCTCTTCTTCGACGATAAAGGCCGTCCGTTTGAATGCGTCGACGCCGAGCCCATCATCGTCCCCTATGCCCAGTTGACCCAACTCTTCGACGAGGCCAAGAAGCAATTCCCGGTCTCCGAGTCGATGATGGGCAAATTCGAGCAACTCGACAACTTCGTCATCAAAAAGTTCCGCCTCGCGTTTGGTAACCGTATCTTGAAGCAACTCGAATCCTTCATCCCGGTGTATGTCGGCTGCGGCGGCACCGAGGTCGACGGCTTCGACTTCATCTTCACCAACAAAGTCTTGAAGAAGTTCGAGGCCTTAAACCTCGCCTTCCTCAAGGATGCCTTGAAGGAACTTGACGCCTTCTTGGACAAACTCTATGGCAAGGGCAACTTCAATATGGCCCACAACACCATCGAAAACTTAATGAGAAACAACTAACCTAAATCCCTATGGCCACCACCAACAAGAAGAAGCTATATGAACGTTACATCAAAACGGTCACCCCGCTTCTTTCTTCGTCGCCTCTTCATAGCGAGATGGCGGAGGCCTTCGCCAAAGGGAAAACCAAGGTACTTCGCGTCTCCCGTTATGAGTCCAGCGCCTTTGACACTTCCTGGGTCGACGTCATCGAGGATGTTTTGTTCGATCTTGGCGAAATCATCAAAGTGCCCCGTACCATCACCAAGGAAGAGGGTGGCTTAGTGCCGGTGGAACTCGCGAAGAAGATCAATTCCGAGTCCGTCCAGCACCTCGCCTCCCATACCCAATACGTGAAGTCGGTGGAAGCCAATGGAGACGTCATCCCCTCCAAGATCCTCTCCTTTGAAAACGAGGACTTCCTCTATACTTATGAAAACCGCTTCATCGCGACCTTGATCCGTCGTTTGGTTCTCTTTATCGAGAAGCGTTACGAATTCATCCAAGCTTATATCCCCTTGCATAAGCAAGAACTCCTCTACGTCAAAACCAGCACGACCATCGCCGGGGAGGAAGTCGAGATCGAAACCCGCATCAAGTCCAAGGCCGAATGCGACGACCCCGCGGCCAAAACCGCGGCCATCGTCGCCGAACGTATCCGCAAGATGAGGGAATATATCCTCTATTATTTCTCCTCGCCCTTCATGAAGAAGATGAAGAACGAACGCGATGTCCGTAAGCCCATCATCATGACGAACATTCTTCGCAAGAACGTCCGTTACCATAAATGCTACGAGGCCTTCACCTTCATCGAACGTTATGACTCCCTCGGCATGAACTATAAATCCGCGGATAACTATTCTTCCTTAAACGAGAAGCAACTTAAGGAATTCGCGCTTATTAACCTCGGTGCCTTCTTGTCCTTACAAGATGACACCGAATACGAAAAGATCCGTACCCGCACCCATGCCTATAAGCCGCGTATCCTTTCTTCCATGGACGATGAGGAATTCGTCTTTGGCCCGATGCCGAAGGGACCTCTGGAGTTCGTCCGCGTGGATGAACAATATAAGGACTACCTCCAAGCCATCTCGCCCAAAGACTTACCCGAGCATCCCAAGAAGATCGAACGCCTCTATTACGAGGATGAATACGCGTTACGGAAGAACATCAAACTCGGCCTGTATGAGATTGATAAGCTCCAGCGCCGCAAAGCCCTGGCCGCGGCCAAGTTTGAAAAAGTCATCGAAGCCATCATCGCTAAGCGCGAAAAAGAAGACGCTTTGTTGGCCCAATGGGAAACCCAAGAACGCCTCCAGAAGGAAGAGCTTTTGCTTCGCGCCAAGCGCGCCGAGATCGTCTCCGGCGCCATCGGGGAGACGCCCTCCCTCGAAGCCATGCGCCGCCAAATCATGGAAGCGGCCGCTAAAGAAGGCGCCGGCGAACCCGAAGAAGACCATCTCCTCGAAGCGGCCGAAACCGCCGATCGCCTCGAACGTGAACTTAACGGGGAAGATGTCTTGGAGAACCGTGAAGACGATGATGAATTCAACTGGGATTTGACGGAAGATTCCGAAGAATCCGCTGAAGAAGTCGTGCCTAATGGAGAAGAAGCCGCTATGGCGGAATCCTCCGCGCAAACCCAGGATAATGTTCCTGCCTCTACTGAAGGTCAGGAGAACGTTGCTGGTGAACCTGTAATCGAAGGCGCGGAAGGCGTTGCCCTTGAAGCGGTCGAGGGTTCCGCTGCTGAAGGAGAGGAGAACGTTCTTTCCTCGGAACAGCTGGATAAAGTCCATGAAGACGAACCTGTCTCCGAGGAACTTTCTAACGAAGAACCTGAAGGCGACGCCGAAGAAGCCCTTATCGATGGCGAGCATGCCCCTGAGGCCCAAGAAGGCGCCTCCGAGGCCCTTATGGTTTCTGGCGAAGAAATCTCTGACCATCTAGAAGCGGGCCAAGAGGAAGCCTCTGGTGAGCCCGTTGCTCATGAAGATAATGTTTCCGTAGAAGAAGCGGACGTCAACCTTGAGACCGTTGAAGGGCAAGATGGCGACAACGCTGCTGCTTCCGAAAACGGCGAAGAGAACATCGCGGAAGGCGAAGTTTCTGCCGCGGATAACGTGGATGCTGATCATGCCTCCGAAGGCGAATCCCTTGCCGAGGGCGAGAATGCCGATAACGCCGCAGAAGGCGAGTCTTTTGCCGAGAATGCGGGCAATGGCGAAGAAACCGTTGCTAGTGACGAAACCGCGGGAATCGCCGATGAAACTGCAAGCAATGAAGAAGCGTCTGGCGAACCTGTTATTAACCTCGAAGAAGGCGCGGCCGGTGCAGAGGGAGAAACTCCCGTCACTGCAGATGGCGAAGACGTTGCCGGCGAGGGTACTGTTGACCTCGAAGAAGAATCCGCAGCCGAAGGTGTTGTTGCCTCTGAAGAAGGTACTGAGGGTGCCGCTGAAGATTCCGTTATTGCTGGTGTAGGTATTGTCACCGCTGGCGAGGAAGCTTTCGAAGCAGCTAACGAAGATAACGTTGTTGCGCCAGAAGGCGAATCTGCTTCTGGCGAAGAGCTTGCCTATAATGATGACGTTGCTTCTAATGAAGAATCCGTCATGACCAGTGAAGAAGAAACCGCTGGCGTTATTCACGAAGAACCCGCGAATGAAGAACAAGTGGGGGATACCTATGAGGATAGGGGTTCCTATTATGGTGAACCGCTTCCTGTGATCGAAGAGAAACCCTCTCTTATTCCGGCGGGTGTTACCTCTAGGGGCGGTACCGAGCTTTGGGATGAGAATCATTTCAAGGGTTTAGGCGCGGCGAAGGAAACTTCTGCAAAAGAAGAAGATTTCAACGAAAAGCCCGCAGATTCTTTACCAAGCGAAGAAAGCCTGCAAAGCCAAGAAGAGATTGCCAATATGTCTGCAGAAGGCGCATCGATTACGGAATCTGCAGTAGAAGAAGCACCTGCGGTTGAAGAGCCTATTGCGCAGACAGAACAGTCCGTAGAAGGCGTTGCAGAACCTGTTATGGAAGTTGCGCCTGAAGTTCCTGCAGAAGAGCCCGCGAAACCTAAGGCAAAGAGAACGCGGAAGAAGAAAGCTGTTGAGCCTATCGAATCCACGGAGTTGGCTGGCGAGCCAATCGCGGATGAGGTGAATACGGAGCAGCCCGTTCCGGCGGAAGAGCCTGCTGAACCTGCGCAAGAAGCAGGGGAACAAGCCTCCTCGATGCCTAAGCGGGTTACGCCTAAGTTAAACTTGAAGAAGAATAACGGGCCGAAGAAGGGCCAGACGAAGAAGCCTGCGCCTAAGGTTAATGATGACTATCACCCGGATTACATCTCCATCGTGGATGGGGAGAGCAGTGTGTTCTCCATGATCCCGGGCCGCTTCATCGTGAAGACGCCTCAGGGTTATTACGTTAACGATGAGGAATTCAGTAAGTCCAAGGGCAAAGCGAAGATCTTCTATAATTTCAATGAGGCCCTTTCCCAGAAGAAACGCTTCGGCGGTAAGGTTGTGAAACTATGAGCGAACGGAAGAAGAAAGAAAAGAAACCTAAGAGCAAAGCCCGTTCGATTGTCGAATGGGTGATCACGATCGTTTTCGGTCTTGGTTTTTTAGCCGCGGCCGTCATTCAGTTTGATGGGTTCTTACACCGCGATTCTTATGCGGGTAAGACCATCAATTTCTCCTTCGGTTGGGCGACGATGAGCGTCCTCACCGACTCTATGGCGGATGTCTATCCCGTCAATTCGGCCATCTTTGTCCATAAGGAAGATGCCAAGGCCATCTTTGACGAATGCACGATCGCCTTGGCCACCAATGGGGAAAAATATGTGGATTTGACGTTTAAAAACGGCCAAGAATACATCAACGAATATCCCACTAACCCGCAATACCGCGTCCCCGTCCATACGCAGGAGATCTTCACCCACCGCGTCATCGAGGTGAAGGAAGACCCTTCTATTGCCGTTGGGGAAGGCCGTTACCTCTTCTTTATGGCCGGTACCAATAAGGAAGCGAAGGCCTGGGATCCTTCGCAGTTCCAAGTCATCACCGAGAAATCGATTCTTGGCGTGGTCCGCGGCAATTCCAAGGTGCTTGGCGGGTTCTTCCAGATATTAGCCTCCCCATGGGGCTTACTCATCTTCTTGCTCGTGCCCGCGGGCTATTTGGTGGTCGTCTCCGTCTTGGATATCTTTAAGGCCATGAAGGAACCTGGGGAAGAGACCGCTGGAGGGGACGGTAGCGAGCCGAAGTTCACCAATGTGGACGACCCCGATAATCCTTTGGCAGGCCTTTCCGAGGAAGACAAGAAGCGTCTGAAGGAGGAATTGCTCCAGAAGATGCTGGATGAGCGGATGAATGGAGGGGACGGCAAATGACGCGCTTTAGCAAGCGGCAATATGTGGTTTTCATCTTGGTCGCGGTCGGCTTCTTGGCGGCCTCGGCGTTAGGTGTTTTGATCATCGCCCACGTCATCCAAATCGCCCAGGCTTTCGGCTGGGTGGCGGCTGGCTTGGCCGTGCTTTTGTTCGGCTTTATGGTCAATGCGGTCAAGGCTTTAATTGACCGGCGTAACGTCACCGAGCAGCTCGAGCTTGAAAACTTATATACCTTAGGCCAGAAGACCAGTTTCTATAACATCTACCAGTTTGAGAATAGGGCCCGCGTCTTAAGAACCAAGGGTTGGCTAAAGAACAAGAAGCAATATATCATCGCCTTCTCGTTCGCCCCGCTTGGGATTTCCTCCAACCCCCGTCATAACGATGAAGTATCGGCCTTCAACTTCGCGATCGCCCAGTTTTTGACCGAGCATTATTATGGGGACCGCAAAAATCCCAAAAACCTCTTTAAATCCAATGTCTTTTGTTTTCACCGCGGCGAATTCTTGATCTATACCTTCTGCCATGATGAGAAGGATGTCAAAGAACTAACCGCCAAGCTCGTGCAGGATGTCTACGACCTTGGCGCGAAGGAAAAGGTGCGCGTGTTGGTGCAACCCTTTTTCGGCGTCTATGAAGCCAATTATAGCGACAACATGACCTTCGCGATCGATAACGCGCAGATCGCCCGTTCCATCGGCGAGGAATCCTTCGAGACCGTGACCTTCTACCATGAAAGCTTCCGCGTCACCACGTCGAAGGATGAAGCGAGCGAAATCGTCGAGGCTTTGACCAATAAGGAACTTGTCGTCTATTATCAGCCGAAGTATTCCCTTAAGGAACATCGATTCATCTCCGCGGAGGCCTTAGTCCGTTGGAACTCCCCTAAATATGGTCTTCTTTCGCCGGCTAGCTTCATCGAGAAAGCCGAGAACGCTGGCTTAATCTCCCAGATTGACCTTTATGTCTTCGAACGCACGCTGGTCGACTTAGCCGAAGCCATCAAGCGCGGCCGCCGCATCATGCCGGTTTCGGTCAACTTCTCCTTGTACGAATTCTTCTCCCCGAACTTCTTGACCGTGTTTGTCGGCTTGCTCGAGAAATACAAAGTCCCCCCGACCTTAGTGGAAGTCGAAATCACCGAGACCACCTCGCAAGCCAACCAGTTCATGTCCATCTCCATTATCAAGAAATTGAAAGACCTAGGCGTGCGCGTCTTGATGGACGACTTTGGCATCGGCTATTCGGGCATCGATAACCTGCGCAAGATTCCTTTTGACGCGATTAAGATCGATAAATCCTTCACCGACCTTATCGTCGAGGATGAGAAAACGAGGAACATCGTCAAGCTCATCGTCGAACTTGGCCACCGCAGCGACATCGAAGTCATCATCGAAGGCGTCGATAACGAGCAGCAGGTCGCGTATTTACGCAAGATGAAGATGGATACCATCCAGGGTTTCTATTACTCGAAGCCTTTGCCCTTAGACCAATACGAACTATTCCTCAAAGAGAATGGCTTTGAGGGGAGAGGAGCGCGTAAATGATTCTCATCATCGGCTCGCATCAAGACGATGTGCTGTATTGCTCCTCGTTGTTAACCAAGCGCACGACGGATATGTATTTGGGCCGTTTCCCCATGCAAAAAGGCGCTATTTTCAATCAGGAGACGATTTTGCTTTCAGGCATCCATACGTCGCTTTTGGCTTCTAGCGTGGTCTCTTCGTTACTCACGCAATATTACGTCAATCTCATCTTCGTGGTGGGCAAGTGCTTCAGCATCGACACGTCGTTTAAGCGCGGCGATATCCTCATCTCCAAAGATATCGTCAATATCGACGTCGACCAGATTGATGTCGCGAATGCTACCTTAAACCAAATCCCTGGCCTACCGACGATTTACCGCGTCCAAAAAGACGTCATCGGCTACGTCAGCGATGGCTTTAGCAAGCGCACCTTGGTCACTCCCAATGTCGCTTCCTTCCTCTCTAGCGATAATCTTTTCTCCCCGGCCGTGGAGAAAGTCATGGCCCGGAAGACGGTGCTCGGGCAAAGCGGGCCTTTTGTGTTGGACAGCATTTCCTATGGCGTCAGCTTAGCGGGCTTCCTCCACGATGTCCCCGTCATCTGCGTCAAGGCCGTGGAGCGCAACCTCCGCGAGCCCAAATCCATCGATAATTATTTAGCCGCCTTAGATACCTACGTCGATATCGGCAAGGCCATCGTCTACACCATCGGCGACATCGGGCGCAGCGACGTCTTGCGCGCAAGGAGGGGATCATGAGCAAACGTAAACCCTTAAGCATGCAGAAGACCTTCTTCCTGGCGATACTTACGCCAGGCGTCGTGTTGGTCGCGTTATTGATCATCGTCTCCGTCTTCTCGTATTTGTTCACCAGCACCAACGACCAAGTCTACTTTATTTTGATGTTGGCCATCGGCGGCGTCCTCGCGGTGCTGTTCCTCGTGACCTTTATCCTCTCTTTTAGAAGGCTAAGGCAAATCTATGTCGACGGCGTCTTCCGCGTGACCAAGGAGAACTTGGAGAAACTCGGCCAGGGCGACAATAGCTTTGAGCATTACCCCGACCTCCCCATCTCCGAAATCCGCGAATTGAACCATTGGTTGGACGATGCTTCCGACAGGTGGAGGGTCTCCGTCTTATATAGCCGCGAGATCGACTTCGATGAACTCGGCATCACCTTCGTCGACCGCGAGCATCATTTGGTCACCGAAGATTATCTCCTCGAGCACCTCAATACCCTAATCCACGCTTCCAATGCCTTTACGGTGGGCTTGCTTAGCCTCTTCTATGATATCGGCAAAGAAGCCCTCAATGAGGAAGAGAAGGAACGGTTATTGCAAACCGCCGACCGCGCTTTTGCCTTCATCCCATGCCGCATCTTCGCCTTTGGCAAGGACGAGAAGTCTTTGCTTTGCTATCTTCCTGGCATCGACTCGCTGCGCATCATCAAAGAGAAAATCACGGGCTTCTGCGCGGATTTAAGCGTCTCCAAGCCGCAGCCTACCGGCATGGCCTTGGCGGGCATCAAAAGCGCCATGGTCTGCTACCCTCATTCCTCCCTTGGGGATATGATCAGCGATTTGACCTACGCCAAGCGCCAACTCGCCCCGATGACCTTCTTCTTGCCCGACCGTAAACGCATCGTCGGCAAAGACTTCACCCTCAACGAGCACCAAGATTCGGTGGCCTTCTTCAATAAGGTTTTGTTACCCGTCCGTCACTTGCCCGGCAAAGGCGATGACCGCGAGACCGAAATCCTCAAGCGCGTCTTTGAAGCCGTGGCCGCCTATATCGGCTCCGACTTCCATGACGTCGTCATCCTCGAGTCCACGACCAACCATTATTATTCCTATTTTGGGGATAGGGAACATCAGATCCCATCGGAGATGATCGAGAACCTCATCTCCATCGTCGACGAAGACAATTCCTTCTATTTCTCTTCCCGCACCTCTTGCAGCGATGTCATCGCGCGCTATGTGGATGACTTTGGCATCTCCTCGGGTATCTTGTATGCCTTATATAATGGGGAGAAGTGCGCCGGCGTCCTTTATTATGGCAAGCGCGAAGGCGAGATGGTCCTCGACGCGTACATGAAAGAGGCGCTGATCCGCTTGGGCGAAGCCTTCACCGATTACTTCTTCCTCGCGGAGAAAGAACGCCGCGCCTCCTTCTTCCAGCGCGAGACCGAACACATCCTTGGCTTAAGCAATTACATGATCTACAAAGTCGAGGATTCCACCTTAAAGCTCACCTATTTTAGTCCGAACTTGAAGGCGTATTTCCCCCGTTGCGAACTCGGGGAACCTTGCTATAAGGCCATCTATGGGTTGGAACGTATGTGCCCCCATTGCCCGATGAAAACCTTTGGCAAGAAGATGGAGGAGCAGCGCGTCAAGATGTCGAGCAAGGTCCGCAATGTCTTCTTCGAGACCTCCTTGACCCTCAATGACGAGAAGTCCCATGAACGTAGCTTGCTCGTCGAACGCGTTCAGAGCAATGAATCTTCCGACCCCTATGACAAGAACTGGCTTTCTTATTCCTACGCGACCCTTATCCGTCAGTTGGAGGATGCCTACTTAATCCATAGCCGTGGTTACTTGTTGTTGCTTAGCCTTGATAATTTGGAGAAGTTCGTGACCTCGCAAGGCAGCGAAGGAGCGTGCTTTAGCATCCGCGTCTTCATCCAGGAAATCAAGAAAGCTTTGGATACCCATGATGTCTATGCCTATAACCCTTCCTGCGTGGCCTTGCTGCTTCCCCGTATCGGCCACGTCGAGATCATCGACGTCTGCGAAAAGGTCTACGAGATTTCCAAGAAACATTATTTCGATGATGGCAGTGGCGAAGATAGCTTCACCTTGACGTATTTGCCGTTAGGTTATCCCCGCGGCCATACCAGCGCCTTAGACTTCCTTAGCCACGCGGAGGAATTTTACCGTAATGGCGATTACAAGTCGGGCCGCGACTTCATCTATTTCCACGACCATTCCATCTCCCGCAGTGCCTCGAAGAAAGACCACATGTTGGCCGTCATCGACGAAGTGTTCGCGACCAAGACCGCCAACTGCGTCGTGTTGCAGCCGATGGTCACGGCCAGCGACAAGAAGATCTTCGGCGCCGAAGTTTTGCTCCGCGTCGAAGATACGCAACGCCATAACTTCTTCCGCGCGGACGAACTTTCCCGCATCGCCGAAGCCAATGGCCGTATCTCCATCATCACGGAGTCGTTGCTCAACTTCGTCGCCGACTTGTATAACGAACACGGTAACTCCGTCTTCGCCCTCAACTCCTTCCACCGTATCTCCATCAACGTCGACGCGGCCTTCTTGAAAGACACCGAGCTCAGCAAGAAAGTCGCGGCCTTATATAACGACCAACACCTTGGCAAAGACTTCCTCGCCTTCGAAGTTCCCGAAGACCTCATTGGCGAGGACTTCTCGGGTGAAGGCAATGCCTTCGCGACCTCGGTCGCGCTGCTGGTTTGCGACCGTTATACGGGTAAATACGTGTCCATGGAGAAACTCAAGAAGTATGGCTTCCGCGAGGTCAAGTTACCCCGCGAACTCGTCAATGGCATCGACGTCGACGCGAAGAAACTCTCCGAGCTCGCCGCGATCGTCGAGCAGGCCAAGTCCCTAGAGATGAAAGTCAGCGTCGTCGGTGTTGAGAATAACGCCCAATACCAGGCCCTCAATAACCTCGATCCCACGATGCTTATGCAAGGTTACTACTTCTATAAGCCGCTTAGTAGGGCCGACCTCATCAACGCGATCGTCAAACACTGATACGATAATAACCGCGATTTCCATGGCAAAACCGCGGTTATTTCTTTGTACGACGGGCATGCCGTCGGTCTGTGGTGAAAGTCCACAAGGGGCGTAGTTGCCGACGAACCCCAAAGCGATTCCCAAGGTTTACGTCGTGAGGCGTAGGCGAGAGGAAGGGATAGCAAAATCGTAGCCTTAC